>NZ_CP102277.1:2759781-3066423 GCF_025149785.1 Coprococcus comes ATCC 27758
CCGATTTGCAGTATCACCAAAGCAATATATCACTTTCAATCCGATGCAGTATATTAAGCTGAAATACCAGACGGATGAGGTTGACCTGTTTTCCGATGATGACATGGATGGCGATATACAGCCAATTCCACGAGAGGATTATGAAAGACTGATTGAATTTCTACAGAATTACAATCCACCGGCAATACTTCCAATCCAGATAGCTTATTATGCAGGACTTCGTATCGGTGAAGCCTGTGGTCTGGCATGGCAGGATGTGAATCTTGAAGAACAGTGCCTTACAATCAGACGCAGTATCCGATATGATGGTTCAAGGCACAAGAATATCATCGGACCAACCAAACGAAAAAAGGTAAGGATTGTTGATTTTGGAGATACACTGGCAGAGATTCTTCGCAATGCCCGAAAGGAACAACTTAAAAACCGAATGCAGTACGGAGAACTTTACCATAAAAACTACTACAGAGAAGTAAAAGACAAAAACAGAGTTTACTATGAGTTCTATCATCTGGACGGAACAGAGAATGTTCCAGAAGATTATAAGGAAATATCCTTTGTCTGCTTAAGACCGGATGGAAGTTTGGAACTGCCAAGCACGTTAGGAATTGTTTGCAGGAAGATTGCTCAGAAACTGGATGGATTTGAAGGATTTCATTTTCACCAGTTGCGACACACCTACACAAGCAACCTTCTGGCAAATGGAGCAGCACCAAAGGATGTGCAGGAACTGTTAGGGCACTCAGATGTCAGTACCACCATGAATGTCTATGCACACTCTACAAGAAAAGCCAAGCGGGAATCTGCAAGGTTACTTGATAAAGTGGCAGGCAATGACTAAATAAAACTTTCCCTTATTTCCCTTACGATTATCTCATAAGGGCAAAAATAAGGGAAAATACATATCGTTTCGCTAATGCACAGGCTGGAAAGCCTGTAAAATAGGGAAAGTTAGAAATATATTTCTCCAAACTGGAATTGATGGAGGTAGTGTGAATTATGAAAAAGATTGTATGTGCAATGCTATGTATTCTGCTTGTATTTAGTTTGAGTGCTTGTGGCGGAAATGTTAATGAAGTAAATACGCATAATGTAGAATCTGAAATATATTCTGAAGAGGACATTGCATCTGCTATTGACACCATAAAAAAAGAGTTTAAGAGCAACTGGAATGGATGTACTCTTACAGAAATTTATTATGCAGGGGATGACAGCTCTAAAGACCATCAAGATTGGGCAGATAGGAACAATGCAGATGAAGTCATTGTTTTGCTATCTTCATTCGATGTTGATTCATCTGGAGGAGATGGTTCTCTGAATCCAAATAGTACATACAATGATTGGAAGTGGATTTTAGTTAGAACAAACGGCGGAAAATGGCAACATGTTGACCATGGATATTAAAATAAATCCCAGTTTGTATGCGACAAACGTTTGAACACTTTTTGAACACCGCAACCGTGATGAAGTCTTCAAAGCCCCTTTCTATCAGTATTTGAGATTAAGTAAAACGGTTCGATTCCGGTCTGCGGCATTAGTTAAAAATGGGAGAAACGTTGAGTTTACAGCGTTTCTTTTTTTCGCAACAAAACGGGAGAGCAAAATCCCCATGCCTCCCATCTTTCAGCTCATCCATTCTTATTCTTCAACAGCCCATTTCTCAATCTGTTTCATAAATTTCTCATCTTCTGAAATAACTTTTACCGGCTTCTTATAATCAATTGCCATAAGTCCCAGTAGTCCAAATCGGGTTAATCTTTCTTTGTTTATTGCAAAATTCATAACTCTTCGTTGACACATGTAAGCGATTCGACTACCTGTGTATGCCGTAATCCAAGCTGTATCCTTATCAACTCCGAGTTTCATCAAATTCTTTATACGATTCTGTGGGGTTTTCCCTTGCTGTTCAGCTATATACTTCCTTGTTACCTAGGTGTATTCGGGACTTTCACCCGTTAGAGCGCGCCCATGGTGCGCAAACTACAAAAAGGATGTGCCAAGGCACATCCTTAGATAACTTATTCTATATTCTGCTTACCGAATCAGCTGTTCCAGCTCACTCTTTTCCTGAACTCCTAAAGTTCTCTCTGCGACCTTTCCATCTTTGAATACGAGAAATGTCGGAATTGACATTACCTTATATTCTCTGGCAAGCGCCATCTGTTCATCCACATTCACCTTACCTACCTTTACATCTGTAAACTCCTGTGCGAGTTCATCAACAACCGGTCCCATTGTCTGGCATGGTCCACACCATGTTGCCCAGAAATCTACCAGTACTGGTTCTTTTGCATTTAATACTTCTTCTTCAAAATTCTCTGTTGTTAAATTGATTACTGACATGATAGACATCCTCCTGTTTCATTATCTTTTTCTTCTTTAAGGGCAGTAAGCCGTTCCTCTACTTTCTGGATCGTGATTCTTTCCAGATAATCATTACAGCTCCTGTTCATCCCTGTTACAAGTTCGTCCATAACTACAGACATCCCACTTGCAACCAAACACTTTTTATCCGGGTTTCCTGAACGCCAGGATGCTTTTACAAGCGTATTCTCCAGTGCATCACTGATCTGCCTCAGCGTAATATCTGAATTTACTTTTGCGATCCGGTAACCGCCTCCCATGCCTTCTCTTGTCTCGATCAGACCGGCTTTTTTTAGTTTTCCCATCACTCTGCGTATGCATACAGGATTTGTACATACATTATCTGCGAGTTCTTCACTTGCGATAGTAGCATTGCTGCGATCCAGAAATACAAGTGCATGAACCGCTATTGCAAATTCACTTGTCACGCTTCTCCCTCATTTCTTATATGTTGAACTGTAATCTTTTTAATTACAATTTATACTGTAACAATATCACATACAGTTCTCCATGTCAACCTCTTTGCCTGGATTTTGTTATGATTTTTTATCTCTGTTGACATTTGTGAGGAAATATGATAGTTTTTTGTGAAAATTTTGTTTATTTATGAGGATTATCTGCTATGAATAAATTATTACATAACAATACACTTTTTACACTCACACTACTTGGCATCGCGACCGCACTTGCCTTTCTTTTTTTCTCATTCGTTTCTGAAAATACTGCAAACATCGCATTACTTTATATTATTGTCCAAATCTTGATTGCACGATATACGAACGGATACCTGCACGTGCTCTTTTCTTCTGTTTTCTCCGTAATCTGTATCAATTTCTTCTTTACCTATCCGTTTTTCCGACTGAATTTCACATTGAGCGGCTATCCGGTCACATTTATCGGAATGTTGATCATTACATTGCTCACCACAGCAACCACTTCCTCTCTTCTGTCTGATGGTTCCATCTTATCAGATGCAGAAAAAAGAGAACTTCTTGAAAATATTGAAAATGACTCCAGCTGGCTCCTCAATATGGTTGAAAATCTTCTCAGTGTAACAAGAATCAATGATACGGTTACACATCAGGTTAACAAAACACCGGAAATTGTAGAAGAAGTTGTTGCTGAAGCTGTACAACGTCTGAAAAAAAGATTTCCTTCAGCCAGTATTATTGTCCATGTTCCAACCGATTATCTACTGATTCCAATGGACGCAATTCTGATTGAACAGGTTCTGATCAACCTTCTTGAAAACGCTTTGATCCATTCTGGAAGCAGCCATTCTCCGGAGCTTACCGTCACTGATCATCCAGACCACGTAACCTTCTGTGTCAAAGATTTCGGACATGGTCTGAACCCGGACGTTATTCCGGATATTTTCAGTGGCATCTGCCACAATACTGGTTCCGTTGACTCCCACAAAGGTATGGGAATCGGCTTATCAATCTGCAAAACGATCATTGACGCACACAATGGTTATATCGAAGCCAAAAACCACACCAATGGTGCTTTATTTCTGTTTACATTACCAAAAGAAGAGGAGGAAAACATTCCATGCAGCCAAAAGTAAATATCCTTTTTATAGAAGACGAACAAAATATCCTTACTTTTGTTACAAAGCTGTTATATGGGCACAATTATAAAGTAACAACCGCCATAACCGGTACTGAAGGTCTTCAGCTGATAAATTCTATCTGTCCAGATCTCATTCTCCTTGATCTTGGGCTCCCGGATATGGATGGTCAGACAATCATCCGGCAGGTTCGTGAATGGTCCGACTGTCCAATCATCGTCATCTCTGCCCGTACAAATGAACATGAAAAGGTAAAAGCTCTCGATCTTGGCGCGGATGATTATATCATCAAGCCATTCGGTTCCGCCGAACTCCTTGCACGTATCCGCACCTCACTCAGACACAGTACCCGGATGAATACCTCTTCAGATCAACTCTTCCACCCTTACAAATGTGGTGAGCTAATACTCGATTTTGAAAAACGTACCCTGACTATCAGTGGAAATATCGTTCATTTGACTCCAATCTCTTTTCAAATTACATATTTTCTCATAAAATGACTTTATTAAAAGAAATACAAAGAACTGGAGTGAGAGAGGCATGAATATTGGAATGTTACTTTTGATTTTAATTGGAGGATTTGCAGGTCTTTTTTCTACACTTTATATTTGTATCAGTCTTCCATTTACCATTATATGGAAGATTTATCGCCGGGTTGCAAAAGGCATCCCGATTATGAAATAGCTGTTTTGTTTAACATCCTAATTCCAAATAAGAATGCCGGAGTAATGCTCCGGCATTCGTCATCTTTATTTTATTATTTTTTGTCTTTATTTGTAAGATTACACATTACAATTGCTACCATCACAAGAATAATCCCGAATATTTCTCCTGCTGATACGGTTTCTTTATATAGTATTACACCAATCAAGGTAGCTGCAACTGGCTCAACTGATGCCAAAATAGAAGCTTTTCCATTATCTAAATTTTTAAGACCGGAAGTATACAGGCAAAATACAAGCACTGTACTTAAAAAACCAAATTTCAAACTTGCGGACAAAAATTCCCATGCTTCCCCAAAGTATCCCTGCCAGAATTACCATTCCTGATGCAAGTTTTTTCATTATCCTGCCTCCTTATATCCAAAAAAGATGATAACGCAACAAGCATTGTTACGCAATCACCCTTGAAATACTGTTTTTACTATAATACAAATATGCAGAGCTGTCCAGCCTAAATCAGACTAAATCTTTTATTATATTTAAATTTGACCGACTCCACATATGGTGCCCAGATAAATATCATCGATACAGTTCCTTCGGAATTTCCTATGAAATGAAAAAAACTGTAAGCAATTGCTTACAGTTCTCAACTCCCCGAGTTGGGTTCGAACCAACGACCCTTCGGTTAACAGCCGAATGCTCTACCGCTGAGCTATCGAGGAATATTAAAGATACTTACATGTACCTTCAAAACCACATACAAATTTAAATCTTTACTCCATCCATTCTTCCTTACCCTGTCCTACCTTCTTGGTTATGCCCTCGACCGATTAGTAACAGTCAGCTCCATGCATTACTGCACTTCCACCTCTGCCCTATCTACCTTGTCGTCTTCAAGGGGTCTTACAACTTACGTTGGGATATCTCATCTTGAGGGGGGCTTCACGCTTAGATGCCTTCAGCGTTTATCCCTTCCTGACTTGGCTACTCTGCCATGCTCCTGGCGGAACAACAGATACACCAGCGGTCAGTCCAGCCCGGTCCTCTCGTACTAAGGCCAGCTCCTCTCAAATATCCTACGCCCACGCCGGATAGGGACCGAACTGTCTCACGACGTTCTGAACCCAGCTCGCGTACCGCTTTAATGGGCGAACAGCCCAACCCTTGGGACCTACTTCAGCCCCAGGATGCGATGAGCCGACATCGAGGTGCCAAACCACTCCGTCGATGTGAACTCTTGGGAGTGATAAGCCTGTTATCCCCAGGGTAGCTTTTATCCGTTGAGCGATGGCAATCCCACTTTATACCACCGGATCACTAAGTCCTACTTTCGTACCTGCTCCACCCGTCGGTGTCGCAGTCAAGCTCCCTTCTGCCTTTGCACTCTTCGAATGGTTTCCAACCATTCTGAGGGAACCTTTGAGCGCCTCCGATACCCTTTCGGAGGCGACCGCCCCAGTCAAACTCCCCACCTGACATTGTCCCCCAGCCGGGTCACGGCTGCTGGTTAGAAATCCAATACTGCAAGGGTGGTATCCCAACAGCGGCTCCGCATCAACTGGCGTCAATGCTTCTTCGCCTCCCACCTATCCTGTACATACAATATCGAATCCCAGTATCAAGCTGGAGTAAAGCTCCATGGGGTCTTTCCGTCCTGGCGCAGGTAACCAGCATCTTCACTGGTATTTCAATTTCACCGGGTGCATTGTTGAGACAGTGCCCAAATCATTACGCCTTTCGTGCGGGTCGGAACTTACCCGACAAGGAATTTCGCTACCTTAGGACCGTTATAGTTACGGCCGCCGTTTACTGGGGCTTAAGTTCAAAGCTTCGCTTGCGCTAACCTCTCCCCTTAACCTTCCAGCACCGGGCAGGCGTCAGCCCATATACTTCACCTTACGGTTTTGCATAGACCTGTGTTTTTGCTAAACAGTTGCTTGGGCCAATTCTCTGCGGCCAGCTCTCACTGGCACTCCTTCTCCCGAAGTTACGGAGTCATTTTGCCGAGTTCCTTAACAATGCTTCTCCCGTCGGCCTTAGGATTCTCTCCTCACCTACCTGTGTCGGTTTACGGTACGGGTACAGTACAAACAATAGCGGCTTTTCTTGGCAGCTGGCTCACACATTTCCCTACTTCAGTTCGGTATGCATCACGTCTTCGGATTGTCACGCGGATTTGCCAGCGCGACTCCTACCTCGCTTGCCACGGGATTCCATTCCCGCTAGTGCTCTCCCTCTGCGTCCCCACAGTTCTGTTATACTGCAGTACAGGAATTTCAACCTGTTGTCCATCGGCTACGTCTTTCGACCTCACCTTAGGCCCCGACTTACCCAGAGCAGATCAGCTTTACTCTGGAAACCTTGGGTATTCGGCCGGAAGGATTCTCACCTTCCTCTCGCTACTCATTCCGGCATTCTCTCTTCTTAAAAGTCCACAGCTCCTTCCGGTACTGCTTCTTCCCTTTAAGAATGCTCCTCTACCAATTAACTACGTTAATTCCTGAGCTTCGGTAGTGTGTTTCAGCCCCGGACATTTTCGGCGCAGGACCTCTCGACCAGTGAGCTATTACGCACTCTTTTAATGTATGGCTGCTTCTAAGCCAACATCCTGGTTGTCTTTGAAATCCCACATCCTTTTCCACTTAACACACATTTTGGGACCTTAGCTGCAGGTCTGGGCTCTTTCCCTTTTGACTGCCCAACTTATCTCGTGCAGTCTGACTCCCATGAATCATCTTACTGGCATTCGGAGTTTGATATCCTTTGGTAAGCTTTGACGCCCCCGCGGGAATTCAGTGCTCTACCTCCAAAAGACTCTCATGAGGCTAGCCCTAAAGCTATTTCGAGGAGAACCAGCTATCTCCGGGTTCGATTGGAATTTCTCCCCTATCCACACCTCATCCCCACCCTTTTCAACGGATGTGGGTTCGGACCTCCATTGCCTTTTACGGCAACTTCATCCTGGACATGGATAGATCACCCGGTTTCGGGTCTACTCCATCTGACTTAACGCCCTATTAAGACTTGTTTTCACTTCGGCTCCATTCCTTAAGAACTTAACCTCGCCAGATGGCGTAACTCGCCGGACCGTTCTACAAAAAGTACGCGGTTCATCATATATAGATGTTCCACAGCTTGTAAACACAGGGTTTCAGGTTCTCTTTCACTCCCCTCCCGGGGTCCTTTTCACCTTTCCTTCACAGTACTATGCGCTATCGGTCACTAAGGAGTATTTAGCCTTACGGGGTGGTCCCCGCTCATTCCCACAAGGTTTCTCGTGTCTCGTGGTACTCTGGATCCCGCCTTGCTGACTCGTCTTTCGCTTACGGGGCTTTCACCCTCTCTGGCTGGCTTTCCCAAAACCATTCTGCTAAACTTATCAGATCAATTACGCGGTCCGAACCCCGGAATGCACGCATTCCGGTTTGGGCTCTTCCGTTTTCGCTCGCCGCTACTCACAGAATCACTTGTTGTTTTCTCTTCCTCCGGCTACTTAGATGTTTCAGTTCACCGGGTTCCCTTCCATACGTTATGGATTGGCGTATGGATGACTGGAGTCTGTCCAGCCGGGTTTCCCCATTCAGATATCTCCGGATCATCGGATATTTGCTCCTCCCCGAAGCTTTTCGCAGCTTATCACGTCTTTCATCGGCTCTTAGTGCCAAGGCATCCACCCTGCGCTCTTTCTAGCATAACCAACTCCCTTCTCCCACGGGAATGGGATCCGGTTACACATGCATAGCGTTGCATGCGTTGGTATTTCAGGTCGTTTTTTTACTTCGTTTTCTCGAAGATGTAAGTTAATCATTACCTTGCGGTGATGATCACCTCGGATGTCTTTCTCTATTTGAGAATTGATTTATTTTTGTATGCAGTTTTCAAAGTACATGCGGTTCTTTCGAACCTAGTGGAGAATACGAGATTCGAACTCGTGACCTCCTGCTTGCAAGGCAGGCGCTCTCCCAACTGAGCTAATCCCCCATATTTAATTATCTTTTAAAGAAGTGGGCTTAAGTGGACTCGAACCACCGACCTCACGCTTATCAGGCGTGCGCTCTAACCGGCTGAGCTATAAGCCCTTCCTTTTATAATCTGGCGGCCACCTGCTCTCCCACACCGTCTCCAGTGCAGTACCATCGGCCGATCAGGTCTTAACCATCGTGTTCGAGATGGGAACGGGTGTGTCCCCTGACCGCATCGCCACCAGAAATATTGAGTTCTTAGCGAAGTCCTTTTGAGCTTAGAACTCAAATTGTTCTTTGAGCCCTGTGAAAAGAACTTCCTTTATTGATAACTCAACAATAGACAACTTTCCTTACTTCTTCTTCCTTAGAAAGGAGGTGATCCAGCCGCACCTTCCGATACGGCTACCTTGTTACGACTTCACCCCAGTTATCGGTCCCACCTTCGGCAGCTCCCTCCTTACGGTTGGGTCACTGACTTCGGGCGTTACCAACTCCCATGGTGTGACGGGCGGTGTGTACAAGACCCGGGAACGTATTCACCGCGACATGCTGATTCGCGATTACTAGCGATTCCAGCTTCATGTAGTCGAGTTGCAGACTACAATCCGAACTGAGACGTTATTTTTGAGATTTGCTTACCCTCGCAGGCTCGCTTCCCTTTGTTTACGCCATTGTAGCACGTGTGTAGCCCTGCTCATAAGGGGCATGATGATTTGACGTCATCCCCACCTTCCTCCAGGTTATCCCTGGCAGTCTCTCCAGAGTGCCCATCCGAATTGCTGGCTACTGAAGATAAGGGTTGCGCTCGTTGCGGGACTTAACCCAACATCTCACGACACGAGCTGACGACAACCATGCACCACCTGTCACCGGTGTTCCGAAGAAAAGGCGTCATTACACGCCGGTCACCGGGATGTCAAGAGCAGGTAAGGTTCTTCGCGTTGCTTCGAATTAAACCACATGCTCCACCGCTTGTGCGGGTCCCCGTCAATTCCTTTGAGTTTCATTCTTGCGAACGTACTCCCCAGGTGGACTACTTATTGCGTTTGCTGCGGCACCGAAGAGCTTTGCTCCCCGACACCTAGTAGTCATCGTTTACGGCGTGGACTACCAGGGTATCTAATCCTGTTTGCTCCCCACGCTTTCGAGCCTCAACGTCAGTCATCGTCCAGTAAGCCGCCTTCGCCACTGGTGTTCCTCCCAATATCTACGCATTTCACCGCTACACTGGGAATTCCACTTACCTCTCCGACACTCTAGCTGCATAGTTTCCAAAGCAGTCCCGGGGTTGAGCCCCGGGCTTTCACTTCAGACTTACACAGCCGTCTACGCTCCCTTTACACCCAGTAAATCCGGATAACGCTTGCACCATACGTATTACCGCGGCTGCTGGCACGTATTTAGCCGGTGCTTCTTAGTCAGGTACCGTCATTTTCTTCCCTGCTGATAGAGCTTTACATACCGAAATACTTCTTCGCTCACGCGGCGTCGCTGCATCAGGGTTTCCCCCATTGTGCAATATTCCCCACTGCTGCCTCCCGTAGGAGTTTGGGCCGTGTCTCAGTCCCAATGTGGCCGGTCACCCTCTCAGGTCGGCTACTGATCGTCGGCTTGGTAGGCCGTTACCCCACCAACTACCTAATCAGACGCGGGTCCATCTCATACCACCGGAGTTTTTCCCACTGAGCCATGCGGCTCCGTGGTCTTATGCGGTATTAGCAGTCATTTCTAACTGTTATCCCCCTGTATGAGGCAGGTTACCCACGCGTTACTCACCCGTCCGCCACTCAGTCACAAAAACCTTCATCCGAAGAATCAGGTTAAAGTGCTTCGTTCGACTTGCATGTGTTAAGCACGCCGCCAGCGTTCATCCTGAGCCAGGATCAAACTCTCGTTAAAAATGTTTGTATCCGGGTCAGAATCGCTTGGCAATTCTGTTCCTGTTTACTGTTCTGGTTTGACATCTTTCGATGTCCGTTCTTGAAAAATCTCTTTAAAGAATTTTCAGGGTTTGTTGTCTATTGTTCAGTTATCAATGTTCTTTTTGTTGTTGCCGTTTCATGCGACAGCTTTTATATTATATCAAAGTGTTTCATGTTTGTCAACAACTTTTTTATTTTTTGTTCTGCATTTAAAACTTTCATTTCTCATGCATCAGCTTGTTTATAATAACATCCGTTTTCCTGAATGTCAAGCACTTTTTTCGACTTTTTTCACATTTTCTTGATCTGTATTTTACATTCAATATTATGTTTTATCGATTACTGCTTTTTAGCTTTGAACAAAACGGAGAAAGAGGGATTCGAACCCTCGCGCCGCTATTAACGACCTACTCCCTTTCCAGGGGAGCCCCTTCGGCCAGCTTGGGTATTTCTCCAAAACGTCCATTATTTAATATACACGATTCTTTCTTTTTTGTCCAGTACTATTTTCAAGTTTTATATATTACTCACTTACAAGATTAAATTCCACTCTCATGTGGAATTTAATCTTGTAAAATAATGTAACTTCAAAGGTAAATCTTACCTTTTTTCATTTCGCCTTTTTACTCCCCAAAAACCAAGCTGAACAATAAAAAAAGCAGAACATATTGTTCTGCTTCAACCGGAGAGGGTGGGATTCGAACCCACGCGCCCTTTCGGACAAACGGTTTTCAAGACCGCCTCGTTATGACCACTTCGATACCTCTCCGCATTTATTAAGTTATTGCTGTGTATCAGCGACAAGATAGATAATATCATAGTGATACATTATTGTCAACACTTTTTTTAAATTTTTTTCAATTTCTTTTTTTGATCAGACTTTCTGCTAATATCAGATCTTCTGGCGTTGTAATCTTTATATTCTCATACGAACCTTCTACCAACTTTACTGCACAGTTTTCCATACGCTCTACAACCATCGCATCGTCTGTTATCCCTGTTTCATTTTCTTCATTTTCCATCAATTTAAAATATGCATGACGAATTAATGCAGTCTCAAATACCTGCGGAGTCTGAATACACCACACAAATCTTCGTTCCGGTGTATTTACTGCGAAATCATTCTCATCTACAATCTTTACCGTATCTTTCGATGGCATTCCTGCCACACATGCCCGGTATTCTTTTACTGCCTGGTAAGTTCGTTCTATGATCGATTCATCAACAAACGGACGTGCTCCATCATGAATAAAGACATAACCTTCCGGTTCTATTTCTCTTAGTGCTTTATATACAGATTCATACCGTTCTTTTCCACCAACCACAATTTTATTAACTTTTGTGATTCCATAAGCTTCTATAATATTTTTCCGGCAATAATCAGTCTTACCTTCTCCTGTCACAAGAACAATTTCATCAATAATCGGAGATGCTGCAAATGCAGCAAGAGAATAGTAAAGTACAGGCTTTCCGCATATTTCCAGATACTGCTTCTGTATTTTTGTACCCATCCGGCTTCCTTTTCCTGCTGCCAGGACTACTGCTGTACATTTTTCCCTGTTCATATTATTCTCTCCTTTTTACCTGCATTTCGTGGTTCGCCCACTCTATCTTTCGCCAAGTTTCAGATTCGGGACTGCATTCAGATCCCATCCATGTCTGGTTCCATTTATGTATTCATAATAAGCCGCCACACCGATCATTGCTGCATTATCTGTACAGAAAATCGGTGACGGATAGTAAAATTCTATTTCATTCTTTTCACATGCCTGTTTCATTGCTGCACGAAGACTACTGTTTGACGCCACGCCTCCCGCAATTGCAAACTTATTAAGTCCATATTCTTTTACTGCATGCATTGCATTGTCTACCAGCACATCAGTAACTGCTTTCTGGAAGGATGCAGCAATATCAGCACGGTTGTATTCAATCCCTTTCATCTTGCAGCCGTTAATATAGTTTAAAACTGCTGACTTCACGCCACTGAAGCTGAAATCATATGGGGAATCTTCGATATGCGCGCGTGGAAATGGGATTGCATCTGGATCCCCCTCTTTTGAAAGCTTATCAATCTTCGGTCCTCCCGGATATCCCAGGCCAATTGCTCTAGCCACTTTATCAAAAGCCTCTCCTGCCGCATCATCTCTGGTTCTTCCAAGAATCTCATAAGTTCCATAATCCTTGACGCATACGAGATGCGTATGTCCCCCAGACACAACAAGACACAAGAACGGTGGTTCCAGTTCCAGATTCTCAATATAATTTGCAGAAATGTGCCCTTCAATATGATGAACTCCAACAAGTGGTAACTTTTTCGCATATGCGATTGCTTTTGCTTCTGCCACACCGACAAGAAGCGCACCAACAAGCCCCGGACCGTAAGTTACACCGATTGCATCAATATCATCCAGTGTAACCTCTGCATTTTCCAGAGCCTCTTCTATTACCTGATTAATCTTTTCAATATGCTTTCTCGATGCGATTTCCGGAACCACACCACCATATAATTTATGTAGATCTATCTGTGATGAGATCACATTTGACAACACCTGTCGTCCGTTCTTTACAACGGCTGCTGCCGTTTCATCACAGGAACTTTCAATTGCCAGTATTAATATATCCTTTTTCTCTGTATCCATATTTTTCCTTCTCTCTACTGCTTTGCTTATTCCGGGAAATCCAGTTCTGTTGTCATACGGTCTTTTCCTGCGATCGCATGTGGAAAGATTGCCCGCACTTCATCCATATATTCTTCCGGATGGCGCAGGGACGGGCTGTAATGCGTAAGCCACATTTCTCCTACCTCCGCCTCTTTTGCCAGGTTTGCTGCCTCATAAAAGGTCATATGCTTATATTCTACTGCCTTTGCCGCTTTTTCTTTTTCTCCGTACATTCCTTCGCATATAAACAGGTCTGAACCCTTTGCATTCTTCCGGATAGAATCCGTCGGTCTTGTATCTGTACAATAGGTAAGCTTAATTCCTCTTCGAGGTGGTCCAAGGACCATCTCCGGCGTCAGTATTCTTCCGTCAAGCTCTACTGTCTCACCTTTTTGAAGATGTTTCCAGTATTCCTTCGGAATTTTCTGTTCTGTTGCCCTCTGCACATCAAATTTGCCGGCACGGTCGATCTCAATCGTATAACCGTAACAGATCACATTATGTTTTACACGAAATGCTTTCAGACGATATCCATCCATCTCAAAAATCTGTTCTGGCTCTGTAATTTCTCTATAGTGGATTTCAAATGGCAGTTCCGGCGCGATCACTCGCAGAGAACTCACCACTCTCTCCAGACCTTTCGGTCCAATCAGAGTAAGCGGTTCCTTTCTGTCCGCATTTCCCATTGTAAGAAGAAGTCCCGGAAGTCCGCTGATATGATCTCCATGGTAATGTGTGAAACAAATTACATCGATCGGTTTAAAACTCCATCCCTTCTCTTTTAACGCAATCTGTGTGCCTTCACCACAGTCAATCAGCAGCTGGCTGCCGTTATATCTTGTCATAAGTGCGGTCAGCCATCGATAAGGAAGCGGCATCATTCCACCGCTTCCAAGCAAACATACATCTAACATTCTAACTCCTGTTCTCCATATACCGGAATCTGGAAAGATGCTATCCAGGTATCATAACATTCCTCACAGATATCAAATCGATGGAGTTCTCCGTCTTTGTGCGAAAAATATCCCCATCTTTTTTCAACTGTAAGCATCTCTTCCTCCGGTATTCCATTTTTTATTGTGATTTCTTTTTTACATTTATTGCACACAATCTTTGTGACTGTATTTTTTTCTGTCCGAATTTTTTTATAATTACGCATCTTACTTCCTCCTGAGTATCTTTGCAAAAAAGACTGCCATTTCATTTTTCAGCTCTTTCTATGTTCAGGTACATTATAACGTCACAGACTGACGCCTTCCAGTGGGAAGTCTTGTATATTCTTGCGATTTCTTCCATTTTCTAAACCATGCGGCTCATCAGGATTGCATCTTCCGGATTTTTCCCTCCGTAATAGAACTTTCGCTCTCCATCGATTCCAAATTTGTTTTTTTCATAAAAAGCAATCGCTGTCTGATTACTCTTACGGACATCAAGAAGCATTCTTTTCAGTTGCTTTTCTTGGCAGATCTGTTCCATGAATCCAAACAGCATCTGTCCAATTCCTCTGCGTCTTTCAGATTCAGCAACTGCAATTCTTGCGATCTCGCATTCATCCAGAACATAATAACACAGAAAATATCCCAGCAGGGTATCCCCTTCCATTGCTGCCGCACAAAAAGTATGCTTCTGTCTGACAGTTGATCTCACTTCATGATAACTCCACGGATCCGGAAATACGTCTGTTTCCATCTGCGCCACCTGTTCCATTCGTTCTCTGTCATTTTCTGTTATCAAAGTAATTTCTATGTTATCTCTATTACTCATGTGTTTTTTCTGCTTTCAGACGTTCTTCTCTTTCCCGTTCTGCCTGTGATACACGCAGATAATCCGGTTTGTGCTCCATTGCAGTTTCTGTTTTTCCTTCTTTATAATACTGAATTCCAAGCATACCGACTGCTGCAGCTCTCTGCTGGTTCATATGTGCCGGTGCAAATGCAATATCATAATTCGTCATCAATTCCTTCTCCAGCCTGTCTTTATGCACCGGTACACCGTCTCCAAGAAAGATCACTGGTTTTCCATAAGTACAAAGTTTTTTGGCAAGTTCATCGATTTCGACTGCCATCTGTGCTTCCAAAACCTGCAGTTTATCACCGTCCATCTGATAAATACCAGTATATACCTGATTTCTTCTTGCATCCATGATCGGACAAATGATCCTGTCTGTATAACACAGATTATAAGCAAGTCCGTCTACTGTCGGAATGTGAATCAAAGGCTTCTTCAGTGCCAGCCCCAGTCCCTTTGCAGTTGCTGAACCAATTCTGAGTCCGGTAAATGATCCCGGTCCTCCTGCTACCGCAATCGCATCAATCGTATCCAGATTCATATCCGTCATCTTCACGATTTCATCCAACATCGGTAATAAGGTCTGTGAATGTGTCTTTTTATAATTGATCGTATACTCTGCAATCGTTTTGGAAATTTCGTTTTCTTCTTCAACTACTGCGACAGTTGCAACAAGTCCCGAACTGTCTATTGCTAAAATGCGCATATTATTCTCCTCTTTTCTCTACCGTAATCCGGCGGAAATCAAATCCCTGTTCCAGATCTTTTTCTATCGTGATCTCTGTCCGGTTCGCCGGAAGAATCTCATCGATCAGGTTCGCCCATTCGATCAGGCTTACACCGTCTCCATATACATAGTCTTCAAAACCAATCTCGTCCATCTCTTCAATGTCACCAATCCGATACACATCAAAATGATAGAACGGAAGTCTTCCGTCATCATATACCTGGACTATGGTAAAGGTTGGACTGCTGATCGGTTCTTCAATCCCCAGTCCTTTTGCCAGTCCCTGGGTAAATACGGTCTTTCCGACGCCGAGATCTCCTACCAGTGTATAGACTTCTCCTGCTTTTGCATGACTCCCGATCTTCTTACCGAGATCATAGGTTTCTTTGGCACTTCTTGTTTCAATTATCATCTTCTGGTCTGCCTCCTAATTTGCACTGACGTGTCTGATATTGACTTTCTTGGCTGACATATGTGTAGAAATCATCTGCACTGCTGCCGCATACTGTTCTCCCAGGGATTCTCTTGGAAAAATCAGTGCTCTTACCTTTGTTACATATATAATTACAGACTGACCGGTTGAAACTGCCTTCCGGAAATCTCCCCATTCATTAAGCACACTTTGTTCATCCTGTGAAATGCGGATTCCTTCTTCGTTAAGTTCATAACTAATCGGTTTCTGAAACATCGGGGAGCGCATTACCTGTTCTGCCGCACGTGCTTTTAAATGAAGTGGGTTTCCGATCAGAAAAATTGCGGCAAACAAAAAGAACGTTGCAGCTGTACTGTAGCTTCCAAACATACATTGTCTGATTCCCAGCACCAGTGTTACACCACCGAAAATCACACCGATGATTCCACTAAGGCTTGTATAGGAAGTATAGAGCATAAAATCAAACATGGCTTTTTTTGTCATTTTTACTTCAAACTTTATATTCATTCATTTTCCTCCATATCAGATTAAGTCACACCGATTATATCATACCGAATCTTTGGAAACAAGTCGTTACTGCTCACTCCGGGTTTAGAAAAACACTGTCTTTTCTTAACTTGTACTTGTATTTTATATACGCCTGCGCTATAATGTGTTCAAATGAACAAGGAAATTCTTCGGGGTAGGGTGACTTCTTATCGCTATAGTATAAGCAGAATTCCCAACCGGCGGTTACAGTCCGCGACCTGTCAGATTTCTGACAGCTGATTTGGTGCAATTCCAAAACCGACAGTAAAGTCTGGATGAGAGAAGAAAAAGTGATTTTGCAAATAATCCCCCGACGTATTACGTCGGGGATTTTTTTGCATAGGCTTTCGAAGATTTTCCTCCTCAATTCATCTGATTATGTCAAGAGAAAAGGAGAGAAAAAATGAGTACAGATGTAATGACAAACCCAAAAACAACAACGAAAGAAAAAAACGTATCAGCACAAAGATAATTGCACAGATTGGTGTGCTCGGAGCAATCGCTATGGTTCTGATGTTATTTGATATTCCACTTCCATTTGCACCAACCTTTTACAAAATTGATTTCAGTGAAGTTCCGGTCCTTATCGGAGCATTTACCATGGGACCTGTAGCCGGCGCTTTGATCGAACTGGTCAAAATCCTGTTGAACCTCCTGATCAGAGGTACATCAACAGCTGGTGTTGGAGACCTCGGAAACTTCCTGATCGGATGTGCAATGTGTATTCCAGCTTCCCTGATTTATCAGAAGTTACATTCTCGCAAGGGTGCGATCATCGGTATGGTAACAGGAACTGTTTTTATGACAATTGTCGGATGTTTTATCAATGCATACCTTCTGCTTCCGGCATACGCTGCTGCATTCCATATGCCGATCGACGCACTGGTTGCCATGGGAACCGCAGTCAACAGTCATATCAACAGTCTTCTGACTTTTGTTTTACTTTCTGTTGCACCTTTCAATCTGCTGAAAGGTTTCCTGGTATCATTGATCGTATTCCTGATCTACAAAAAGATCAGCCCGATTTTACAAATGGGACGCGAATAGATTATAATTTTACAAAGCAGCAAAAGGGGTTCGTTATGAGCCTCTTTTTTTATGAAACCAAAAAACAGAGAGAAGTCTGCCCACGCCGGCATTCTTCTCTCTGTTGAATTTCTTTTGATTATATTATAAAGTATCGTTTCTTCTTACATATCCTGGTTTTTCCGGATCTGCAATCAGTTCCTTTGCATGGACAATCCTTGCACTCTTGTCCACTACCTGCGCTTCAATCCGTGCATCCTCTCCAATTACAACTCCCGGAAGGATAACACTGTCTTTGACAACTGCACCTTTCTTAATTACGCATCCACGTCCGATTACCGAATTCTCAACAGTACCCTCGATCAGACATCCATTGGAAATTACCGATCTCTTGACACTTGCTCCTTCATAATACTTTGTTGGGCATGAATCATTTGTTCTTGTGTAAATCGGCCAGTTCTTATCAAACAAAGTCACTGCATTCTTCATATCGATCAGTGATAAGTTTGCATTATAGTAGCTCGTAAAATCTGTGATAGATGCAAAGAATCCTCGATGTGACACTCCACGTACATCCAGTTCACTGCATGCCATATTCACAATATCATTAAGTGTGAACATGGAAGAAATTTTTCTTCCCTTTT
Source organism: Coprococcus comes ATCC 27758 (assembly GCF_025149785.1). GTDB lineage: Bacteria > Bacillota > Clostridia > Lachnospirales > Lachnospiraceae > Allocoprococcus > Allocoprococcus comes. The sequence continues at coordinate 2,778,068 of NZ_CP102277.1, forward strand.
TAACCAGTTCCATAAACAGATCTTTGCGCATTACATAAGTGTCCATGAAAATATTACGGTTTTTCGCGTTACCATGGTTCGGTTCCAATGAAAGGACACCCTTCTGCTTGTTCAGATTAAGTGTTGAACAGTTCAGATAGTATTCTTTTGCATTATCCACACTGTGATATAACAGGGTAATATCTGCACCAGATTCAATATGTGTCTTAAGTAATTCATCATAATTCTGTGTATAAATCATATAACTTGGTGCAATAACTACATATGGATATTTTACAGCTTCAATACACTCCATATTTTCTTCATATGCCGCCAGGTCATTATTGTATACACTCCATTCTGCATTTGCAAAATCAGAATAAAGAATATGAAGACGGCCACTCTTTGAGTTGATATTGTAATGACGGCCCGTTCCAAGATGTTCTGTAAGAGAACGCGGTTTTCTTCTTACATAAACCTGAATATGTTCGATTTCACTGTTGCTCATATTAGAGATTGGGAAATCGATAACTCTGTATCTTCCAAGGAATGAAACAGCACCAACCGGACGGTAATTCTGCATCTCTCCTACCCGGATATTGTTGCCGGCAAAACTTACGATTCCAAATGCCTGTGCCATATTACTCATCCCCCTTAACACGTTTTGATACTAATTCAATATGTTCACTGTCTGCTGATCCGACAACTGCATTTTTGCCAATCTTTACGCCATCAGCCACAAGCGCTCTTGTTACAACTGCACCTTCTTCTACTTCAACGCCCGGCATCAGTACACTGTCAATAATCTGTGCACCTTCGCCGACTCTTGCACCTGTAAACAATACAGAATTTTTGACTTTTCCATTGATCACACATCCCTGGTTGATAAATGCTCTTTCAATCTCTGCTGTCGGGCCAACATACTGAGGAAGCACAGTTGTATCCTCTGTGTAAATCTTCCATGAATCATCATTCAGATCAAGTTCATTTTTACTATTGATCAGATCCATATTTGCTTCCCACAGGGAATCAATTGTTCCGACATCCTTCCAATATCCTTTGAACTTGTATGCATAGAGCTTTCTTCCATCATTCAGCATAGTCGGAATGATATCTTTTCCGAAATCATGATTGGAATCCTGATTTTTCATATCTGCAAGGAGCATCTTTCTTAAAAGCTTCCAGTTGAATATGTAAATACCCATGGATGCCAGATTGCTCTTTGGATTCTCCGGTTTCTCTTCAAACTCTACAATTCTTCCCTCATCGTCCGTATTCATAATACCGAAACGGCTTGCTTCCTTCATCGGAACCTCGATGACCGCGATTGTTGCATCTGCTCCAGTCTCTTTATGATAATCAAGCATATTATCATAATTCATCTTATAAATATGGTCACCGGAAAGAATCAGTACATATTCTGGTGCAAACATGTCCACAAAATCAATGTTCTGTGAAATTGCATCTGCTGTTCCTCTGTATACATCCAGATCCGCATCCGCTTTTTCACGCGGTGGAAGTACATAGACTCCGCTGTTCTGGGCATCTAACCCCCATCTGCGGCCTGCCGCTACATAACTGTTAAGTAAAATAGACTCATACTGTGTCAGGACTCCTACATTATCAATTCCGCTGTTGGCACAGTTGCTAAGTGGAAAATCAATGATTCTGTATTTCCCACCATATGAAACCGCAGGTTTGGCTACTTTATTTGTAAGCTCGTGAAGACGACTTCCTCGTCCGCCCGCCAAGATCATAGCAAGCATATTATTCTGCTTCATAAGTGAATCCTCTCTTTCCTATTTGTCCTGTCTTATATTATACAATTTTTCTGTTAAATTTTCCACTTTTTTGTGCAAAAAATACATAAAATTTATATTTTTATTATTATGATGTGTTCGAGGATTATGGGAATTGCGTAGCAATAGAACAATCCGGTTACATCAGTGAGCAGCAAAATTTACTTTCGACACTCACATCATCATTATTGTATTATATATGCTTTAAAATCCGAATTTATGTCTATTTTCTTTCCAGATTTTCCCCATTGCATATTCATATGTCTTATCAAAGACAAAAAGTATAAATTGTCCAAATACAACAGACATAAGCATTATTCCTTTTACAGTCTTTTTTTCAGATAACATACTCCAGAAATATATTAAACCCGGAATATAAAGTACATTAAATACCAGATATTTCATGAGCCAGAAAAAGTTACGGCTTCTGATCCATCCGGAAGCTCTTCCAGAAAAATACCATATTGTTTCTATAATTAGAATATAAAATCCCATAAATGCATAGGAAACCACATATAATTTATTCGGAGACAGAAGGATTGCCAGCAAAATTCCAGCCAGTAAAAAGCCTGCCCCGCTTTTCAATCCAAATTCCTGAATCACAATCCCGACAAAGAAGGACGCCGCCGCCAGTAAAAAAAGGGTATTCGTTTCGATCACACTGCCAAGCGCAATCCCCACTTCTGTCAGTGCAAGCATAACGCCTGCAAATGCAATCTTTTTTGTATTTAGATGCATGGACACAGATCTCCTCCCATACATTCACATAATGAATCTGCGATCCACAGATCACAGCACATATTTCCAGTTCCACACGGAGAGGAATTACGATTGCCATATCCCTGACCAAACGGATTACTATTATATCTCTGTGCTCCCCAGTTCAGCTGGTTCATCAGCTCTCTGTACTGCGGGTTATTCGGGTCCATATTCACTGCCTGCGCAGCATAATCCCTTGCCAGCACATTGTTGCCTACGCCGGCGTTGGCCATGGAACTTGCATAATACCATTGTGCAGTCCGGTCATTCATACGGTTCAACACATTGATCGCGTCCTGATATCTACGGTTATTGATAAAATTGAATGCCGCCTGCATCTCCGGATTCATATTATTGTACTGCTGATATCTGCCATTGCCATAAGATTGATTCCCATAGGAATTATTACCATAAGAATAGTTCCCTGAACCCGCGCCGTATCCGTAATTATATCCTCCATTCGCCCGCTCTTTCATAATTTCATCATAAGCTTCCTGTACTTCTTTGAACTTTTCTTCAGCAAGATCCCGAAGCGGATTATCCACATTGGCATCCGGATGATATTTCCGGCTCAGTTCTCTGTACGCCTTTTTTATCTCCTCTTCCGACGCATTTGGTGATACGCCAAGCACCTCATAAGGATTCTTTGTCATCTTCCTTTTCCTCGCTTTTCTTTTCTTGTATCTTTCTGTAATGTTTCCATACGCCATCATACAGGATATTCCGCAGGATATCCACGTCCAGTACACATGGCAGAATTTCAAAATTTCTTGCGCATTCGCCGATCATCATGCACAGAATGTCTCTGCATCTTTCTTCATATCCGGCTTCTTCATGCATCTTTTTTAATGGATTATAAGTTCCTTTTTCCAGGTCCTTATCCAGATCTTCGTAAGCATCCATAATGTAAATATATTTGCCCAGATAGAAACCGATCCCTCGAAGCTGCTGTTCCCAGCAGTCTTCTTTATATACCATCATCTCTTCCATCAGCCGGCCAAAACAGCCTGCCGGATAGTCAACTTCCTGTATACCCTGACTTTCATATTCCGAAAGCTTTGCCATTTCTTCTCTGATCACACGACTCTGCCTTGGATATTTCCAAATTGCTTTTTCTACTTTTCGCTTCAAAGCCATACTCCCGAGAAGCCCTGCTACTTTCTTCTCATCCTTCCAATCATCTTCCAGATGATAATACGCCATGATCAGATTCATATCGGCCGCATACTCTGTGATCTCATTTTCCAGCATTGGCTGTGGCTTTAACGGATGCATCTTACAGCGATGGCTTTCTGCCTTTGTTTCACTTTCATATAAAGAAGTAAGTAAAATGATCACAAATGTCATATCATAGGCAAGCGTAAGCTGACCTGCGCTGCCATACTGTCTCTTCAGTGACTGACAAAGGCCACAGTAATACGCTTTATATTTATGATAATCTTTTACTTTTAATTCCGGCTCATTCGCCGTCACATATCCGAACATGTATTACTGAATTCCTCTCATTGTAAGCTGGATCCGCTTCTTCTGTAAATCAACGCTCATCACCTTTACATCTACAACATCTCCTACGCTGACTGCTTCCAGTGGATGCTTGATAAAACGATCCGTGATCTGGGAAATGTGCACCAATCCGTCCTGATGCACTCCAATATCGACAAATACACCAAAGTCAATGACATTTCGCACGGTTCCTTTCAGAATCATTCCTTCCTTCAGATCCTTCATATCAAGGACATCCGTCCTGAGAATTGGTTTCGGCATCTCATCTCGTGGATCACGCGCCGGTTTTTCCAGCTCTTTGACAATATCCCGAAGGGTGATCTCTCCTATTCCAAGTTCTTCAGCGAGCTTTTTGTAATCTTTGATGGTAAGAGACAGACCTGCAAGTTTGCCGCCTGCAATATCTTCCGGCTTGAAGCCCTGCTTTTCAAGAAGCTTTCCTGCCGCCTCGTAAGACTCCGGATGTACACTGGTTCCGTCAAGTGGATTGGTTCCGCCCTGGATCCTCATAAACCCGGCACACTGCTCAAATGCTTTTGGTCCAAGTTTTGGTACTTTGAGAAGTTCTTTTCTATTCTCAAATTTTCCATTTTCTTCCCTGTAGGCAACAATATTTTTCGCAAGGGTTCCGGAAATACCGGAAATATAAGAAAGCAGCGGAGCCGATGCAGTATTTAGGTCCACACCGACTTTATTTACACAGTCTTCTACCACACCGCCAAGTGCTTCTCCTAATTTTTTCTGGTTCATATCATGCTGATACTGCCCGACACCGATCGACTGCGGATCGATCTTTACCAGTTCGGCAAGCGGATCCTGAAGACGTCTTGCGATGGATGTCGCGCTTCTCTGCCCGACATCAAATTTTGGGAATTCTTCTGTAGCAAGTTTACTTGCTGAGTACACAGATGCTCCCGCTTCATTTACGATCACATACTGCACTTTTTCCGGAATCTCTTTTAACAGTTCTACAATAAACTGTTCTGATTCTCTGGATGCTGTTCCATTTCCCAGGGAAATCAAAGAGATGTGATACTTTGGAATAATCTTTTTCAGCAGATCTTTTGCTGCCTGGATCTTCTTCGGAGTCGTAGGCGCTGTCGGATAAATTACAGTCGTGCCGATTACTTTCCCGGTCGGATCTACCACAGCAAGCTTGCATCCGGTACGGAATGCAGGATCCCATCCAAGCACAACCTGTCCGACGATCGGCGGCTGCATCAGAAGCTGCTCCAGATTCTTTCCAAACACAAGGATTGCGCCATCTTCTGCTTTTTCCGTCAGTTCGTTTCTCAGTTCACGCTCGATCGCCGGTGCGATCAGCCTCTGATAGCTGTCGGCCACAACCTCTTTCAAAACCGGTGTTGTGTATGGATTATCCCTGCGGATCACTTTCTTTTCCAGATAACGGAGAATTTCCTCTTCCGGTGCTTCAATCTTAACACTCAGGAATTTTTCTTTTTCTCCACGGTTGAGTGCCAGCACACGGTGTCCGGCTACTTTGCTGACCGCTTCTGTAAAATCATAATACATCTCGTATACAGATTCTGCTTTTTCGTCTTTTGCAGCAGAAACCAGCGTACCCTTTTTGAACGTCAGATCGCGGATCCTCTTTCTGTAATCTGCCTCATCTGAAATATTTTCTGCAAGAATATCTTTCGCACCGTCAATCGCTTCCTGCACATTTTTCACGCCCTTTTCTTCAGAAACATATTTTTCTGCCTCTTTTTCCAGGGGCTCCTTACTATTCTGAAGAGAGATCAGAACCGCCAGTGATTCCAGACCTTTTTCTTTTGCAATTGTCGCACGGGTCCGGCGTTTTGGTCTATACGGACGATAAAGATCGTCCACCAGAACCTGCGTCTCTGCTGCCACGATCTGTGCTTTCAGCTCAGGTGTTAACTTGCCCTGTTCTTCAATACTTGCAAGAACCTGTTCTTTTTTCTCTTCCAGGTTCCGCAGATAGGTCAGTCGTTCATATAATTTACGAAGCTGTTCATCATCCAGTGTACCGTGTGCTTCTTTTCTGTAACGCGCAATAAACGGAATGGTATTTCCTTCATCAATCAGCTTTACAGCCGCATCTACCTGCCACTTTTTTACGCCCAGTTCTTCTGTTATTTTCTGGTTAATATCCATTGATATCCAATCCTCTCTTTTTGTTCGCTATGGATTTAATGATACCATGTCATCTCTTATTTTTCAATTCCCGTTAAAATTACAGAGTTCGCTCGGTTTTCTTGTCTTTTTCTATTAAATATGCTATACTACAGCTAATCTGACTGAAAAATTTTAAGAAAGGATTAACCAAATGTCAAGCGATATTGAAAAAGAGCCACTGTCCAGACAACAGAAAAAATCAAAAGAAACCAAAGCACGTATCTTTCATGCAGCCAAGACAATTCTGCAGAAGCAGGGATACGATCAGCTTTCCATAAAAAATATCTGTGATGAAGCAGGTGTCTCCAACGGCAGCTTCTATCATCATTTTAAAACCAAAGATGATCTTTTATCTTATTATATTGAAGAACAGCCAAGCATCAATCCGGATCTTCTGGATACGCCGGAAGATGCAGATGAGGCAAAGATCGGTATCATCCACGTTTATCTGAATTACGCACAGTACTGCCGGGAACTCGGAGTAGAATTCATGTCCAACTACTACACACCGCGCAACCAGGCACTGAACCCAACGATCCGTACCGAGCGACCGTACCCGATCCTTACCGTAGAGAATTATCTTCGCAAAGCGATTGATGCCGGCATCATTGCGCCAAAGATTTCCCTGGATGAAATCTGCACTGATATCCGTATGCTGGTTATCGGAAATGTATTTGAATGGTGTCTGCATAACGGAGAGACTGATTTTGAAGGTAATATCCGCCGTTCGATCGGGCATTATCTGGATGGCATTTTCTGATTTCACAGATATACCACAGCGTAAAATGAATTTTTCATATTCCTTCGCTGATTTTTTACAGCACATATTTTCAAAAAAGGTGTCATGGATTTTTATGTCCATGGCACCTTTTCGGCTTATCTGTTGTTATATAAACTTGTACATCGTTGTTGTTTCGTAAGTTTCGCCCTTCTCGCATACCGGCCCGGCAAAATTCTCTTTATGGATTGCATCCGGGAAGAACTGTGTCTCGAAGCAGGCTGCCTGGCGTTTGTGGTAATGCGCCCCGCCTTTTCCTTTGGCATCAACAATAAAGTTGCCTGTATAAAGCTGCATTCCCGGAAGGTCTGTATAAACTTCCATAGTGATTCCGCTCTCTTCCGAGGACATCTCTGCCACTTTCGCAAATTCTCCTTTATTGTTCAGAACCCAGTTATGATCATATCCTTTCCCGAAATTCAGTGCTTCATAATCTGTCTCGATTTCTTTGCCAATTGCTTTCTTTGTGCGGAAATCCATCGGTGTTCCTTCTACCGGTGTGATCTCGCCTGTCGGAATAGACTCGGCATCGGCTCTGGTAAATGCATCTGCATCAATCCATACTTCCTGATCCAGTACATCTCCTGATGCATGTCCATCCATATTAAAATAGCTGTGATTTGTCATGTTGATCAGAGTATCTGCATCCGGAACTGCATGGTAAGCGATCTTCACTGCATTGTCTTCTGTCAGAGTATATGTTACCTCAATATGTACAGCTCCCGGATATCCCTGATCACCATCCGGGCTGTCCAGTTCAAATGTAATATAATCATCTGCGGTTTCTTTTACCTTCCACATTCTCTGGTTATAAAAATCCATTCCGCTGTGGAGATTATTGCCATTATCATTCTTTTCAAGCTGATAGGTCACTCCGTTCAGTTCAAAGGATGCTCCTCCGATACGGTTTGCACTTCTCCCGACAATTGCACCGAAGAACAGATCTCCTTCTTCATATCCTGCTGCCTCATCATATCCAAGCACAACATCACACGGCTTGCCTTCTTTGTCCGGTACGATCACCTGTACCAGCGTTGCACCGTAATCGGATACTGCAATCTCCATTCCGTTTTTATTTGTGAGCGTATATAATTTTGTCTCGTCACCTTTAACTGTTGCACCAAAATCTGTTACTTTCATTTTTCCTCTTCCGCCCTTTCTGTTAATTGTGCCTGTAAAACAGACATCTCTTTTACAGGTGTTATTGTAACATAATTTTTTTATTTTTTGCACCCTTTATCGTTGTTCTGCCATTTTGTACATATTGCTGATATTTTTTATCATTTTGTGACAAAATTAACTTATTTGTCTATTTATTAACTTTGCTTGCAAGATTGTACTAAAATGCATACAATATCATTATAAGTGTGTCCATAGAGTTAATCTATAGTATTCAGATGTTTTCCCTATGATTTTCTTCATCTGTCCTGTAGATTAGCAAAAAAAGTTAAAGGAGAAAAAAGCTATGAGTAGACTTGAAATCACTGCACCAGACAAAGCCCAGCTGGTTATCGAAGGGCTCTACAAAGATCTGGAGCGAAGAATCGAATCCAGTCCTCCGGGACTATGTCCTGTTGACATGACTCGTGCTTTCCTGGAGATGTGTCATACACATACCTGTGGAAAATGTGTGCCGTGCCGTGTTGGTCTGTGGCAGCTGAAAAACCTGCTGACCGACGTTATGAACGGAGACGCAACTATGGAAACATTAGACCTGATGGAAGAACTCTCTGTATCAATCATGGAAGGAGCTGACTGTGCGATCGGGTATGAAGCAGCTCACATGGTTTACAAGAGTCTGATGGGATGTCGGGAAGACTATGAAGAACATGTGCGCCAGGGAAGATGTACCTGCCAGTACACACAGCCTGTTCCTTGTGTATCTTTGTGCCCGGCACATGTAGATATTCCGGGATATATCGCTCTTGTCGGAGAAGGACGTTACGCAGATGCGATCCGCCTGATCCGTAAGGACAATCCATTCCCGACCACCTGTGGTTTTATCTGCGAACATCCTTGTGAGGCACGCTGCCGTCGTAACATCGTAGACGATGCAGTCAATATCCGCGGTCTTAAGAGAATGGCTGCTGATTATGCCGGAAAAGTTCCACCGCCGCCATGTGCTCCATCTACCGGAAAGCGCATTGCCGTTGTTGGTGGTGGCCCTGGTGGATTAAGTGCAGCTTACTATCTGCAGCTGATGGGACACCAGACAACCGTATTTGAGATGCTGCCGGAACTTGGCGGTATGCTCCGCTATGGTATCCCGAACTACCGTCTGCCGAAAGACCGTCTGAACGATGATATCAATGCCATCCTTGAGACCGGTGTCAAAGTTGAATTTGGCAAACGGATTGGAAAAGATATGACAATCCAGAGTCTGCGTGAAGAATACGACGCAGTTCTTATTACAATCGGTGCAAGTACCGATAAGAAACTTGGTATCGAAGGCGAACACTCAGAAGGTGTCCTTTCTGCTGTTCAGTTCCTTCGTGATGTAGGAAAGAACCAGAACCCGGATCTTACCGGACAGGAAGTAGCCGTTATCGGTGGCGGTAACGTATCTATGGATGCTGTCCGTACCGCAAAACGTCTGGGGGCTAAAAAAGTCAGCATCGTTTACCGCCGCCGCGTGGCAGATATGACTGCCCTTCCGGCAGAGATTGAAGGTGCTGTTGCAGAAGGAATCGAAGTACAGACTCTGATGGCTCCTTCCCGCATCGAAACAGATGAAAACGGTCATGTAAAAGGAATCTACGTTACACCACAGATGATCAGTAAGATCAAAGACGGTCGTGCAAGTGTACGTCCGACAGGTGCTCCTGACGTATTTATTCCATGCCAGACACTGATCGTTGCAATCGGACAGGATATTGAATACCAGCACTTTGAAGAAGCCGGTGTTCCTGTACAGAGAGGTAAGATCTTAACCGAAAAATACGGCGGATTCGATAACATTCCGGGTGTATTTGCCGGCGGAGACTGTGCTTCCGGTCCTGCATCCGTAATCAAAGCTATTGCTGCTGCAAAAGTAGTAGCTGCTAACATAGACGAATACCTGGGATATCACCACATTATCAGCTGTGACGTTGAGATTCCTGAAGCGCGTCTTGATGACCGCCCGCCGTGCGGAAGAGTAAACATGACCGAGCGTGAAGCCTGCGAACGTGTCTGTGACTTTAACGGTGTAGAAAACTGCATGTCCGAGGCAGAAGCGAAACAGGAAGCCAGCAGATGTCTGCGTTGCGACCACTTCGGCTACGGCATTTTCAAAGGAGGTCGTGAAACATTATGGTAAATCTTACAATTGATAATATAAACGTATCTGTCCCGGAAGGTACTACTATCATGGATGCTGCCAAAATGGCGGATATCCCGATTCCAAAGCTCTGCTATCTGAAAGATATCAACGAGATCGCAGCCTGTCGTGTCTGTGTTGTTGAACTCGAGGGAATGGAACGGCTGGTAACTTCCTGCAACAACGTAGTAAAAGAAGGTATGGTAATCCATACAAACAGCCCAAAGGTTCGTACAGCCAGAAGACAGACTGTACAGCTTATCCTTTCCCAGCACGACTGCAAATGTGCTACCTGTGTCAGAAGCGGTAACTGTACTCTGCAGAGTCTTGCAAATGACCTGAACATCATCGAAATACCATTTAAGCAGCGTCTGGAAGAATTCCCTTGGGATAAAGAATTTCCGCTGATCAGAGACTCACAGAAATGCATCAAATGTATGCGCTGTATCCAGGTCTGTGACAAGATCCAGGATTTACATATCTGGGATGTGACAAGTACTGGTTCCCGTACTACCATTAATGTAACCGGCAACCATAAGATCTCCGAGGTTTCCTGTTCTCTGTGCGGTCAGTGTATTACTCACTGCCCGGTCGGCGCTCTGCGCGAACGTGATGATACAGAGAAAGTATGGGATGCAATCGCTGATGACAAGAAAGTCGTTGTTGCACAGGTTGCTCCTGCTGTACGTGCTGCATGGGGTGAAGCTCTTGGTCTTTCCCGTGAAGAAGCAACTGTCGGCAAGATCATGGATGCTCTGAAGAAAATGGGTATTGACTATGTATTCGATACCTCCTTCACAGCAGACCTTACTATTATGGAAGAAGGAAATGAATTCCTGCAGAGATTTACAAAAGGCGAATTAAATCTTCGTCCGATGTTTACCTCCTGCTGCCCTGGATGGGTACGCTTCCTTAAATCACAGTACCCACATCTGGTGCCACAGCTTTCAACAGCCAAATCACCACAGCAGATGTTCGGTTCTGTTATGAAGAGCTATTTTGCAGAATCCATCGGTGTGAAACCGGAAAATATGTTTACTGTATCTATCATGCCATGTGTTGCCAAAAAAGGCGAAAGTAACATGGAACTGTTCTATGGTGAATATGCCGGACACGAGACAGACGTTGTACTTACAACTCGTGAATTGACACGCATGATCCGTTCTGCACATATTGATCCTGCTTCTTTGGTTGATCGTGAATGCGATCCTCTGATGAAAGAATGGACCGGTGCCGGTGTTATCTTCGGAACAACAGGTGGTGTTATGGAAGCAGCACTTCGTTCTGCTCACTACCTTGTAACCGGACGTAACCCTGATCCGGATGCATTCAAGATTGTCCGCAATCCTGGTGGACAGCCAGGTGTTGTAGAAGCTGAGATCCAGCTTGGAGATGCTACTGTTCGTGCTGCTGTTGTCAGCGGACTCGGAAACACACGTAAACTGATCGAAGCAATCGAACATGGTGAAGTACATTATGATTTTGTAGAAGTCATGGCCTGCCCTGGCGGATGCGTCGGCGGTGGCGGTCAGCCAATCCATGACGGAGAAGAACTTGCACGGACACGTGGTGAAAATCTTTATTTCCTTGATAAGAATGCACCACTTCGCTTCTCACATGAGAACCCGGATGTACTCCGTCTGTACCGTGATTTCTTTGAGAAACCGCTTTCTCACAAGTCACATATGTTGCTTCACACGGATCATAACGCATGGGAGATGCCTAGATAAATCAAATTTTGCCCTCTAAAAGATTGTAACGAATATATAAATAATTTATAGAAGCCACGTATTCTATAAACTAAGATATAGAAATTGAGCCCTTCTATATCTCTAAAATCCAGAAATGGGAAATGACCTGCCATGTCATTTCCCATTTCTGGATTCAACAAACTAGTATATTCTTTTTATACCTTCTAAGCTCTGTCAGATTCTTCTGTCATCTTCTTATAATACAGAATCAGATCTGCTGCCTGTTCATAGGACAACTCTGTAGTGCTGACCGAAAGATCATAATTCTTCGACATTCCCCATTCCTGTCCGGTATAATCCTTACGAAAAGCGCTTCTTTTCTCATCCACATCCTGGATCTTACGTTTCGCTTTCATTCTGCTTGTAATATGATCACGCTCTTTCACGCGTTCAATTCGTGTTTCCATGTCTGCATGGACAAATACACTAAAAGCTTCTTCTCGGTTTCTCATCAGATAACCTGCGCACCTTCCCATAATAATACATGGTCCTTCTTCCGCAAGCTCTTCAATCAGCTTAAATGGATATGGCTTCTTCTTCGGTTCTGCAAAATTCATTGCGATTGAATAAAGAAGGCTGTCCACCGGCTGTTCATCCAGATACTCCTGCATTTCTTTCTCGTATCCGCGCATCTTTGCAATTTCAAACAGCTTCTCTTTATCGTAAAACGCATAACCGGTACGCTTTGCCAGCAATTCACCGATTTCATGTCCGCCGCTTCCATATTCCCGTCCGATACAGATAATTGTTTTCTCCATATTTTGCACACTCCTCTCTAATACAGGTGATAGAAAATCGATGCACCTACAACCGTCATCAATCCGGCTACTGCAATAGAAAGACTGCTCATTGCTCCTTCAATCTCTCCGATTTCCATTGCCTTTGCCGTTCCCATAGCATGGGAAGCTGTTCCGATTGCCAGTCCTTTTGCAATCGGATGCTCAATTTTGCAGAGCTTACAGATTCCCTCTGCAAACATATTTCCAATAATCCCGGTAATTACGATCGCAGCAACTGTAATCGTCACAATTCCACCAAGCTCTTCTGAGATTCCCATACCGATCGCTGTGGTAATTGATTTTGGAAGAAGCGTTACATAGAACTGCTTCTTCAGGTGGAACAACATAGAAAATACCCATACACCGGCAAGGCTGACAAATACACCTGTTGTAATTCCTGCAATGATCGCTTTCAGATTCTTCTTAAGAAGATTCATCTGCTGATAAAGCGGAATTGCAAGACAGACTGTTGACGGTGTCAGAAGGTAACTCAGTACATTCGCTCCCTTATCATAAGTATCATAATCAATTCCAGTCACTTTTAGCACGATAATTACAAAAACAATCGAAACAAGAAGTGGATTGAAGATACCAATTTTTAACTTTTTACGCAAAAAAATTCCTGCTTCATATCCAAAAAGACTGATCGCCATACAAAAAAAGGTCGATCCATGCAGCATATTACTCATCCTTCTTCTCCTCTTTCTTCAGTACAAACTGAGCGGTTCTTCCACTCACGCCCATAACCAGCACTGTTGTCACTACAATTGTAACCATGATCGGAACAAGAACCGGTTTTAAGTCTCCCCATGATACCATCAGACCTACTCCTGCAGGGATAAAAAGCATCGGCATGATTTCAATCAGAAATCCACCGGCCTCATCAACTGCTTTCAAAGGAATTACTTTTGTCTGCAAACCTGCCAGCAAGATCAGCAAGCCATAAATACTTGCAGGAACCGGTAGTGGAAGGATTGCATGCAAAAGCTCTCCTGCAAAAGAAATCAATATGATAATCAAGAATTGTCTTATAAATTTCACAGTATTACCTCCATTTATTTTATGTTTATTTTTTAACACATGTACCAGAATAGCACTTTTAACACTCTGCCTCAATAAATTTTTGCATTTTTATTGTTTTTTTGACAATATCCTCTCATTCCGATGCTAGAATGAAACTAAATTTACAGAAGTGAAGGGATGACTTTATGTATCATTTTATAGCCAATCCTAACGCCCGCTCGGGTCAGGGACTTGCACTATGGGAAAAGATTAAATTAAAGCTGATAGCAGAACATATAGATTACCAGATCCATTTTACACATCACCGGCATCACGCAACGGAAATTGCCGCCGAGCTTACCGCCTCCGGGGATCCTGTTACGATCGTTGTACTTGGTGGTGATGGAAGTGTGGATGAAGTAATCTGTGGTCTGCAGAATTTAAGCCTGGTTACCCTCGGTTACATTCCGATCGGCTCTGGCAATGATTTTGGCCGGGGACTTGCCCTTCCATCCGATACCATGAAAGCTCTGGATCTGGTACTTCATTCTGAACAGACGCGTAAGATCAATCTTGGTGTATTGCACTATCATGACAAGGTTCACCGTTTTGCCGTCAGTTCCGGAATCGGATACGATGCAGCTATCTGCCATCAACTTTGTATTTCCAGGGTTAAAGTCTTTTTTAACCGGCTCGGTCTGGGCAAACTTGCCTATGCAGCCTGCTCACTCTACCGTCTGCGCCGCTGTCAGCCAGATGAGATGGAAATCCTTCTGGACGATACCAAAAGACTTCATTTTAAACGGGTTTTCTTTGCCTCTGCATTTAATCTTCCTTATGAAGGTGGTGGATGCAAATTCTGCCCGGATGCCAAACCGGATGATGATCTGCTGGACTTTATTGTGATTGCAAATGTTCCCAAAATTATTGCTCTGGCAATTCTGCCGACTGTGTTTTCCGGAAAGCATACTCGACTTCCAGGCGTACATATCTTCCGCTGTAAAAAAGCAGAAGTACACTCAAAAGTAGCACTTCCGGTACATTCTGACGGCGAACCGATTTATCTCCAGAAGGATGTTTCGTTCTCTCTCGAACCTGAGACACTGAAAATTATTACATAAAAGAAGGGGACTTTTCTATGCTGTTGTTTTGGATTCTTTTAACTGTTGTTGTATGTTTTTTCTTATATTTGTATATGATCATGCCGAATACTTCCCGCCGAAGCAAAATCCTCCCTTATCTCAAGCGGGATTATGCCCATCGCGGACTACATGATTCTTCCCGGCTGATTCCCGAGAATTCTATGCTGGCATTTCGTGAGGCAGTAAAACAAAATCTTGCCATCGAACTTGATATCCATCTCACCCGTGATGGAAAAGTAGTCGTATTCCATGACGAGTCTTTAAAGCGGATCTGCAATGCCGAAGGGACAGTTGAGGATTCCACGTTTGATACGCTACAGCACCTGCATCTTTCCGGAACTTCGGAGCATATGCCACTTTTTTCAGATGTCCTTCGCTATGTCAATGGGCGGGTTCCTCTTCTGATTGAACTGAAACTTCCGGACAGCAATATGAAGCTCTGTCCTGCCACATGGGATATTTTAAAGGATTATAAAGGGCCTTATATGGTCCAGTCTTTCAACTCACTTGGAATCCGATGGTTTCACAAGCATGCGCCTCAGGTTCTTCGTGGACAACTTTCTTCTGCCCTGACTCGCACGAATCCGGAAAATCCTTTTCTGGCGCGCTTTTGTGTACAGTTCCTGCTTACCAACCTGATCTGTCGTCCGGACTTTATTTCTTATAAACTTGCAGATGCCGGCAATCCTTCCGTCTGGCTGAACCACTATCTGTACCGTATTCCGATGGCAGTCTGGACACTCCGCAATCAAAAAGCTTATAAAACTGCACGGAATAAATATGATATGTATATCTTTGAAGGTTTCTCCGTAAAATAGAGAATAGAAAAAAATATGAATGTTTTATGAAGTCTGTTGTCGAGAAAAATTTTTAATGTTATACTACCTCTAGTAACAAGGAAGAAACATCTTCACCCGAAGGAGCTGATTTTTATCATGAGTCATATTTTTAAAAAATTAAAGACACTGATGCATACATACAGCCATGCATGGGTATTACTATATGCTTTTATTTATTTTCCATGGTTTACTTATCTGGAACGCCATGTGACCGACAATTATTTTGTAATCCATTCGATATTCGATGACTACATCCCGTTTTGTGAATATTTCATCATTCCGTACCTGCTGTGGTTTGCTTATATTGCAGTCACACTGGGATATTTGTTCTTTAATGATAAACAGGGATTTTACAAAGCCTCCGCGATCATGTTCAGCGGTATGACCATTTTTCTGATCATCTGCACGGTATTTCCGAACGGATTGAACTTGAGACCGGAAGTATTTACGCGTGATAACTTCTGTATCGAGCTGGTTAAACGGATCTATCAGACGGATACACCTACGAATGTGCTTCCAAGTCTTCATGTATACAACTCTATTTGTTGTTACATCGCAATTTCCCATTGCGAGAAGCTTCAGCACTCCAGATTGATCCAGAAAGGATCTCTTGTTTTAAGCATTCTGATCATTCTGTCAACCATGTTCCTGAAGCAACATTCCGTAGTGGATGTAGTTGCTGCATGTGTGATGGCATATTTCATGTACTCACTAATTTATGCACAGGAAGGTGCAAAGTCACCACGGCTTGCACGTCAGGTGATTTAAACACTTATAATTATTTCGTTTGATCCAAAGAAAGGACATCGCATTTCGCAAAACCGAAAAGCAATGTCCTTCTTTTATTTCACCTTCCATGCGCTAAACGCCGATGGCATGGAATATTCCTTTTGTATTTCTTCCGGATGTGCAAAGATCATCTCTTCTTTGCAGTTCTTCTCCAGTTCATCCACGATCACCTCATACGCAGTCATATGCCATTCAATATGGCTGAAAATATGCTTCGCATTCCGCAGCTTTTTCACACGGATCGGTGCAAGCCCGATAGATTTACTGTAAGCGGTTACTTCGTCCATCGTAAGCTTTCCGTCCAGATTCGGGAACTCATACATACCTGCAAGCAGTCCCTTATCCGGTCGTTTCCGGATTGCCACATGATCACCATCCTTAAAAATCAAAACGGTTCTCTCCTCAATCCTGCGCGCTTTTGCCTTTTTCTTCACCGGCAGTTCATTCTGGATTCCCAGCCTTTTCGCTTCACAGATTCCCGTAAGAGGACAGATTTCACACTTTGCCTCCCCATTCGGCACACAGACAATCGCACCAATTTCGATCAGCCCCTGGTTAAAATCCGATGCTGCATCTTCTGGGATCACCGGTTCAATCGCATTTTCTATCTTTGTCCTGACGGACGCTTTCATAATATCTTCATCGCTCGCCAGCAGTCTTGATACCACCCGGAGAACATTTCCGTCCACTGCCGGCTTTGGAATTCCATAGGCAAAAGAAGAAATTGCCCCTGCCGTATAATTTCCAATTCCTGGAAGCGCCTTGATCTCCTCATAATTTTCCGGAAATTTTCCTGCGTATTCTTCCTCGATCTTCTGCGCTGCTTTTTGCATATTGCGTACCCGGTTATAATATCCAAGCCCTTCCCAGAGCTTTAAAAGCTTATCCTCCGGTGCCTCGGCTAGATCTTTTACCGTTGGAAGCTCTGTCATGAAACGCTCAAAAAATGGCTTTACTGCTTCCACTCTCGTCTGCTGTAGCATAATTTCAGACACCCATACCCGATAGGCATTTACATGATGTCTCCATGGCAGATCCCGTTTCCGCTCTCTGTACCATTCCACAAGCAGCTCCGGTGCTTCATAGAGCTGTGGATTGGTAAGTACTACCGGAACTTCGTCCGCAATTGCAATGGAATCCTCCGTTACAAAACAGTCCTTTGCGATCACCTGAACCCCGGTTTCCGCTGCTTCTGCAAGAATATCTGCAAATTCCTTGTGAGTCCGTCTGTTTGGTGTAAAATAACGTACTCCTTTCATCTGGACCACAAAGAATACATAAGCCTCGTACCCCTCCTGCACCGCTTCTTCCAGCTCTTTTAAATGCTTCACTGCCCGCTCGCTCGGTGCATCCGGAAACTTTACCACGCCTTCTTCTTCCAGCGTAACCCCTTTCACTTCTATAAACGCTTTTTTCTCTTCATATTCCACATACAGGTCAAACCTGGAATTCTTATAGGTAACTTCCGGTCTGACGATCTTCACGTCCTTGAACCATCTCCCGGCTTCAATCCATTCCTGCACCACTTTGTTTGTCACCTGGGAATCCATATTGATCAGCCGGTCAGCCTTCCGGACACTGATCAGGTCCCAGCCAGTCTTACGCCCTGCACTTTCAGACTTCTGGACATACACTTCTGCTCCCGGAACCAGAAGTTCCGCGCACCTCCCTGTGTTCTTCACATGGACCGTTTCTTCTTTTCCATTTATTTCTATTTTTGCTATAAATCGATTAGGGCGCTTTAAAAAGCGCCCCTTTTGTATTCTCTTATATATCATATTATTGCTCCCGATTTCCGGCTATCACAAGTGGAATCTGTTCATGCTCTGCTTTTCGGATATACTCTTTGCTGATCTGCGAATCCGTAATGATCTTGTATACATCCTTAACCGGACAGATCACGGACACATACCCGCCGATCATATACAGTTCTACATGTCTTACTGCTGCAAGTTCATTCCCTACCAGGAGCGAATTCGTCACAACCGCTGCTACCAGATAAAAAATAATCTGCACGGGTTTTATCTTTCCCATAACCAGCATGATGATTCCCATAAAAGCAATCGCTGCTACCAGAATATTTGTCAGAAAACCTGTCAGTTTCGAATAGGTATGATATAACGTAAAGTCAAACAGGTATGTATCTGTCATCCGAACTGTAATTTTCTCTTCCACTTTTCTTTCTTTAATAGTTTTCACCCTTTCGTTCGACAACTATTCTCTATAAAACAAAAGTCCTCTTGTATTGTAACACACAAGAGGACTTCATTCCATAAACAAATTATAACATTTTTATTCTTCCGGTGCAGCTTCACCTGTAACTTTGTAGTGAGCCCATCCTTCCGGTGAGTAAATACCTTTCTGTTTCTTCTGCATGGACTCTTTACAGGACGTGCTGCATGGGATGCAGATAAATTCGACAAGCTGATACGTGACGCTAAGGCAACCTACGAAGCACAGTAACCGGACTTCTCCAGTACAAAGCAAAATGTGCCTTTTCGATTCACTGAAAATACATATCCCATTAAATTCAAAAGCGGGGCAGTAAAAGGTTTGTCCTTTACTGCCCCGCTTTTCTTTTACCAATCTGTATACAGATCTATATTTCCGGATCCACTTCCGGTATCATATACTTTTCCAGCACCAAGTGACGTCTCTACAACTGTTCCTCTCGGGTAATCATCACTTGCCAAAACAATGTAACCATCGGCATCCCTGATTGTTCCATCACTTGCTATATGGCGTCCTGGAATCGCAAGCCCTCCTCCCGGAAGTACCTTCTGAGAATAGTAAGTCTCGGTATGTCCATTATACCAGATCCTTCCCTTTGACGGGGTAAGACCGCCTGATGGGATCACATAGCCACCGCTTCCGGAATTGGAAGAATCGGAACTAGTATTATTCGATGAATTGTTGTTGGAAGGATTATTATTGCCAGAAGAACTGTTATTCCCCGCTGAACTGCTGTTCCCGGAATTATTGCCCGCAGATGTATTACTTCCAGTGGAAGCTGACGCCTGCTTTGTCTCTTCCTGCGCCTTTTTTGCCAGCTGCTCATCCGCTTTCCTCTGGGCTTCCTCCTCCTGCTTTTTCTGTGCCGCACGTGCCGCCTCAAGCTGTGCATTTACCGTGGCAAGGTCTGTCGAAGTCTCTTCTGCTTTTGCCTGCAACGCTGCCTGTTCACTGTCCAGCTGGCTTTGCAGGTCAAGCAGATCCTGCTGCCTGCTTTTCAGTTCAGCCTCCTGCTCTTCAATACCTTCACGTACTTTCACCATATTCTCCAGCATATCCTTATCGTACTTTGTAATATTCTGGATAAAGTCTACACGGTTCAGGAACTCTCCCATACTTTTTGCTTCACATACCATAGAAAGCAGTGTGTCCGAACCATTTTCATACATGTACTTAATTCGAGTCTTCATGTTTGCATACTGTACTTCCTCGTTATTACGGGAAATCTGGAGCGATGCTTCCAAACGGAATACTTCATTATTAGACTCTTCAATTTTCACTTCTGTCTCAGCGATTTCATTGCTGATCGTAACCAGATCCTGGTTGATCCCTTCCAACTGACTCTGTAGATTACTGGTCTTATCTTCGAGGCTGTCCACCTCTTCTGCATGTACCGACATCCCCGACAGCGCGATACCGAATGCACAGATCAGAGAAAGTCCGCACTGTACGATTCGTTTTTTCTGCATTTTCATAAATGTAATCCTTTCTTGAATGTTTTGGGGTAACACTAAGATAGTATATACTATTTTAATCAAAAGAACAACCTTCTATTTTCCGGAAAGGTCTGTACACAGCCATTTCTTCCCATTTTCAACATACAAAAAGCTTCTTCAGATGCCATTTTTTTCTAAGTGTATGACAGCAAAAAGGAACAGGCTTTTTGCTGATTTCAATCAGTTAAGCCTGCTCCCTTTTCAGCAGAGCCTATGCTGTCGGCTCTGCAACTGTTTTACTTTTATCTTTTTTCACTCTGTATCCAGCAGTTGTTCTGCAGATGACCGGATCAAAGATCAGGAACATTGCCGGAAGGACAGTCAGTACTACGATCACACTGATGATCGCTCCTCTTGAAAGAAGTTCACAGATAGAACCGATCATATCAACCTGTGTATAACAAGTCACACCAAATGTTGCCGCAAAAAAGCTCAGTCCACTAGTAATGATCGATGGCATACTGATTCTGTGTGCAATCGCAACAGATTCTTTCTTACTTTTGCCTTTCATACGTTCTTTCTGATATCTGGTCGTCATAAGGATTGCATAATCAACGGTTGCTCCCAGCTGGATTGCTCCGATAACGATACTTGCAACGAACGGAAGACTCTTGCCCTGATAGAACGGAATCGCCATATTAATCGTAATCGCAAACTCGATAACCGAAACCAGAATGATCGGAAGCGAGATGGATTTAAATATAAGCAAAATGATAATAAAGATTGCTGCGATTGAAATAACGTTAACCCTTGTCAGATCGATATCTGTTACATCCTGCAGGTCTTTCATCAGTGGTGCTTCACCGATTACCATTCCAGACTTATCATAGGATTTTACAATCTTATCAATCTGTTTGATCTGTTTGTTGACCTGCGGAGTTGCAGACTCATACTTGGTACATACAAACATCAACTCGGTATCCTTACCCTGAAGCATACTCTTTACATCATCCGGGATCATCGATTCCGGAATAGAAGATCCAACGATAGAGTTAAGTCCAAGTGTCCATTTTACACCTTTGACATCATCAATTTCACTCATCATTGCCTTTTTCTCTTTGGCATCCATGTCTTTATCTACCATAACTATATGCATTGTACTCATATCAAAGTCATCCTTCAGTTCACTGTTTGCCACATTTGATGGAAGTGACTGTGGAAGTGACTGTGCAATATTATAATAAATTTTTGTATGATTATTGCCATAAATAGCAGGAATAAGCAAGATCAGGAAAGCAACGATCCATACTTTGTAATGTTTGGTGATAAATACCGAAACCTTATCCATGCTCTTGATCAGCGGTTTATGCTTGGTTTTTTCAATCGGTTTATCAAAGATAAGAATCATTGCCGGAAGGATTGTTACACAACAAAGCACTCCAATGATAACACCTTTTGCCATAACAATACCAAGATCACGACCAAGTGCAAATGTCATAACACAAAGAGCTACAAATCCTGCTACTGTGGTGACAGAACTTCCTACAATGGATTTGAATGTATTAGAAATCGCATGTCCCATCGCACGGTTCTTATCTCCCGGGAAACGGCGCTTGTTCTCTTCGTAGCTATTCAGCAGGAAAATGGAGTAATCCATCGTAACACCCAGCTGCAATACCGCCGTCAGCGCTTTTGTAATGTAACAGATCTCGCCAAGGAAAATGTTACTTCCCAGATTATATACAATCGCTGCACCTATACTAATCAGGAAAAAAATCGGTACCAGGAAGGATTCTCCGGTAATTTCCAGCACCAGAAACGAAAGAATTGCCGCAATTACAACATAAATCGGGACTTCTTTCATTGCTACATTCTTGATATCGGCTACAACACCTGTCATACCTGCAATAAAACACTGTTTGCTGGCAATCTTACGCATCTCACCGACTGCATTCATTGCTTCGTCAGATGAAGTCGTATTGTCAAATAATGCGAGCATCAGTGTCGCATCTCCGTTGTAGAAGGCTTTTCTCAAATCGGATGGAATCATCTCTACCGGCAGTGAAAGATCTGCCACATCACCATACCATAATACTTTTTCGACATGATCAACCTTATTAAACTGATCTGCCAGCTTCTGGATATCTTTCATGTCCGTATCCTCTACAACAACCATGGCGAATGCACCCATACCATATTCATCCACCATAACGTCCTGTCCTTCTACTGTTTCCAGTGATTCCGGAAGGTAACTGAGCAAGTCGTAGTTAATTCTTGTCTTCGCCATTCCAATAAATGACGGAATCAAAAGCAGTATCCCCAGTAACAAAATTATAAATCTGTGTTTTGCTATCCATTTTCCCGCTTTGACCACAATAATCATCTCCCTGTCTTTACATTTTTATTCTATAGAATATTATACAAAAAAATGACTGATGGTCAATATCAAATAGTCACAATAATTTCATAATTAAAAAATGAATTTTGGTCATTTTTAGCATGGTTAATTTTTTACTATTTTCCAAAAACTATAAACTACAAAAAAACTGCTACTGGCAGTTTTTCTTGCACACAAACATACTAAAAAGGGTGTTTTTCTGGTATATTACAGAGAAACACCCTTTGCTCTTAGCTCTTATTTACGAATCGTAGATACAGAATAGACCAGAATTTTCATACAGATTTCTTTTTCCGGATCAATCTCTACTGTAAGGATTTCACCATCCCGTTCTTTTACTGTTGCGATAATCCCTCCCATTGTAAGAACCTCATCTCCAACCTTGATCGAATCATGGAGTTCCTGCATTTTTTTATTCTTTTTCTTTCCCGGAACTACCATCATAAAATAGATCACTACAAACAATAGTACCGCATACAATAAAATCATCATCTGTGCATTCATACTCTTATCCTGCCTTTTTTGCTTTATTATACTACTTCAGATAAGCTTCTACAATCTTTACAAACATTGCTGATCCTTTGTAGAGCACGTCTTCATCTACATTAAAGTGTGGATTATGATGAGGAACATCCGTATGCTTTACCGGATTAGAAGAACTAAGGAAGAAAAATGCTCCGGGTGCTTTCTGTAAGTAGTATGCAAAATCCTCTCCTGCCATATTTGGTGCCGGAACTTTACTTACAACATCCTCTTCACCTACAACTTCTTTTGCGGCTTCAGTTACAAGTGCTGCCATCTCATCGTTATTGATTACCGGAGGTGCTCCCCAGTCCATCTCAACTTCTGCTGTTCCTCTGAATGTTGCCGCTGTACTCTTTGCAATCTCTTCAATTCGTTTTGCAAGGTACTGTCTTATTGGCTCTTCCAGTGCCCGGATCGTTCCTTCGATTTCTACTTCGCTTGGAATTGCATTATAAGCAACACCACCATGGAAATAACCAATTGTTACAACTGCAGCTTTTACTGCGGAAACTTCACGTGCAATGATTTCCTGCAGGTTAATTACAATATGAGACGCCATTGTAATCGGGTCTGTTCCTTTTTCCGGAGTAGATCCATGACAGCCAGTTCCTTTTACATGGATCACAAATCTGTCGAATGATGCCATACAACATCCAGGAGTAATAATGACCTTTCCTGCCGGAATATCTTTGTTGATGATACTTCCAATATGCTGTCCAAATACAGCGTCTACACCATCCATTGCGCCATCTTTGATCATAATCTCTGCACCTTTGGATAATTCTTCTGCTGTCTGGAACAAAAGCCTTACATTTCCTTTAATCTCTGCTTTGTGTGCATTTAAAACTTTTGCGGCTCCAAGAAGCATTGTAATATGATTGTCATGTCCACAGGCATGCATCAGACCTTCATGTTTGGACTTATAATCGACATCATTTGCCTCCGTAATCTTAAGTGCATCCATATCTGCACGGAGTGCAACCGTCTTACCTGGCTGCCCGCCCTTGATCTCTGCAATGATACTACTGTCTGTTCCTGAACATTTATAAGGAATTCCGAGTTCATCCAGTTTATCTGTTACATATTTCTGCGTTTCCGGAAGATCAAGACCGAATTCCGGAATCTGATGCAGTTCTCTTCGCATTTTTACGAGTTCTTCCTGTAAACCTTCACATTCTTTCCACATACTCATGCTTATTCCCTCTTTTCTCTATGAATCTTTTGCTTTTTATTCATTTCCCGCTAAGCAGTTTTCTTTTCTTTTACATATAACAGTCTTGCAAATCCAAGGCTTCCGAATACAGACACAACGATAAGTACCCATGCCGGAGGAGCAATCGTAAATTTAAGGATAAGCGGAAGTCCCATGCCAAAGATGGCAACTTTAGGATATTTCAATGCATAGGTTCCAAAAGTTCCTCCAAAAATTGCACCTGCTGCATATTTTGTAAGAGCGGATACAATAACATCTGGAAGTACGGATACAACTGCTGATCCTACTAAAACAGCTGCTGTTGTAGCAATCAGGTTTGTAATAATAGAACCACAGATTGCCATTGTAGAAGCCACCTCTGCCTGAAGCGTTCCTGGTTCACTCTCCGTCGTTTCAAGAGCCATTGTTGCACATGGAACTCGCATGTTACCGATATTTCCTGAAAGGAAACTTAAGTATGTACCAGTAAGTCCAAGAGCTGCATAGTAAGAAATTGGTTCAACAACATAGAATGCACCAAATGATAATGCAACCATTCCCCATCCTGCAAGTACTACTTTCGGATCCGGCCAGCAGTTATAGGTAATACACAGCCAGATAACCGGTATAAATGATGTAAATGCTGCGAGCAGGTTTGTAGGAGTACCGATTCTAATACTATTCTTTTTCCATTCTGACATTAATTCTTTATTTTCCATAATCATACCCTCCTATGCTCCAACTGCCATATCATAGATGATTGCAAATAACATTCCGATGATCATTGCAATACCAAGATTGTACTCTCTGATTTTTGGAACTTTCTTTGCTACAAATTTTTCAAGGATTGCCATTCCGATAATACCACCGGCAACGGCTGCTGCATTTCCCCATCCTTTGCCAATTTCGTTGACATCCAGATAACCGAAGATACCAAGTGAACAGGCTCCACTCATTACAACCAGCCATTTTGAATCGCCACCGCTCATCTTTGTTCTTAAGTTTTCAAGTGCAGGTGTAAAAAGGCCCGTTACAACCAGCCATCCGGCTCCGTTGAGTGCCATTACGAACCAGCTGACAGCCATAACTTTCAGTGTAAATCCAGCTCCTCCAAGCTCTGCGCCTGCCGCTTCAGCACCAAGCGTTGCTGCAGTAAGCTCTGTCGGTGCTGCACCAATGATGGAAAGTCTCTGCCATGCCATTGGACCTCCGATCGAAGTCATAAGACCAACCATTACGATAAATACACCAAGTGCAGGTCCGATTGCGGAAATGAGACCGACTCTGAATGCTGTCTTCGGCACTGTTGCCGGAATGTTTGCTTTCACTGTCATTTTCTTTGCCATTCGGATATAAAGAACAGCCTGGACAAATGCAATTGCTACAGTAATACCACAAAGCAAATACACGATCATTGAATTAGAAATCTCTACATAATCCATATACTCTCTTCCTTTCTTCTTTCATGTTCCTTTTTTGTTATCCAGTTTCCTCTTGTTGATGATAAGTTTACAACTTAATAACTTTGCTTTCTATATATATCATGTACAAATTTATCTTGATTTTTTTATATTCGACATCATTTTTTTGTATTTGTGATATAATTATTTTATCAGTTTTTGTATTTGAGATACAATTTTATTACAAGGAGACTAAAAATGACTGTCGAAGAACTATTACAACTGCCAACTATTAAGGGATTAAAACTTATTTCCGGAAATCTCGGTGTACACAGAGAAATCTCCACAGTAACCGTCGTTGATACTCCGGATGGCTTCCAGTGGTTAAAAGGAAATGAAGTTGTGATCACAACGACCTATGCCCTGGAAAAGACGCCTAATTCTTTTCTTGATTTCATCAGCAAGCTGTTGTCAAGAAATATCAGTGCACTAATTGTCAAATCGGACCGGTACATAAAGGTTATTCCGGAAAATGCCAAAAAACTTTGTGATGAAAAAGCTTTGCCACTGATCTACTGTCCGGCAATCTACGCATTTGCCGACATTATCAATCCAACCCTGTCCGGAATTATATCCAAACAGGCGGAGCAGCTAAAAGAATCTTCCAAGATTCACGAGAGTTTCCTGGAACTGGCAATAAATGACCGCTCTATCCATCAAATTTTGCAGACACTGAGTACTCTGATCCAGGAACCGACTGCCTATGTTGATACTGTTTTCCACAAAGTATATTTTTCTGAAAATGTAAGCGAGGATAGTCTTTATCTGAAGGGATTATCATATGAAATTATTTTAAATGAATACCGAGAGAAATATCAGTGTATCGACGTTGTCAATAAAGAGCAGAAATTTGGATATATTATGCTTCTTTCTGACCGTTCTGACCGGACATATCCGGATACTGACTCCAATATCTACAAAACAGCGATTGAATATGCCAGTATCGTAATTATCCTGCGTATGCAGATCCGAATCAGTAACCGGATGATCGAAGAGAAATATTACTCTTCTTTTGTAGGTGATCTAATGCTTAACAACGTCAAAACACGTGAAGAGATCAATACACGTGCCCATTTATACGGCTGGAATCTGGACGGCGGCGGATTTGTTGCGATCATCGATATAAACAATATTAAAAAGTATTATCTGCGTAATCTGGATACCGGAACAAATGAAAAGCTTCAGAAATATACAGACCAGATTTTTGATACTTCTATTAAGTATATCAAGCAGGCATTCCCTTCCACTATTTATTATTCACAGAGTGACTTTATTGCCTTTCTGATCACTGGAAAACTGCCTGTCAGCGCCCGTAAAACCCTTGCAGATACATTCAGTCAAATCCAGCACAGTCTGTTGAACGCCGTTCCTTTTACTATTTCAATGGGAGTTGGAATGTATGTAGATGACATTATCAATATTCACAACAGCTACCAACAGGCAAAGCAGGTCATCCAAACTATCTATCAGATTCAGCAATTTAACCGTCTGTTCTTTTATGATCAGATTGGAATCTATCGTTTATTATTTTCTATTTCATCCAATAACGAGGCAATTGAATTCTGCGATAAATATGTAAAGCCTCTGCAGCAATACGATGACCAGCATCATGCAAACCTGATTGAAACACTACAGTCTATCATCAACTGTGGATGGAATTTAAAGCTGGCATCTGAAAAGCTTTTTTTACATTATAATTCTGTGAAATATCGGTTTCAGAAAATTTGTGATTTACTTGAAATTGATTTGAGAGATAACTCCAGACATACGGAAATAGAACTTGCTCTTAAGATTTATTTGATTCAGAAAAATCAGATATAGCGTGGGATTTTTCGACTGACTCATTCAATCGCGGGATTTCGCCCTATAAATAAGCAAAAAAATACAGGGAAGAATGCAAACACTCTTCCCTGATATTATTTACTTATTTGCACGGCTCAATGCCATCACAAATATTACTCGATGATTGTAGCAACACGTCCTGATCCTACAGTACGTCCACCTTCACGATACTTTAATCCCGTTTTATCTCATATTTTTTATGGTTTTCTCTCCAAAATACAGTGAAAAACGGCTGAATTGCACCACCTATTTTGATTTGCCTGATTTCTTGGCACCGTTTTGGCACCGGAAGCCCTGGTCGAAAAAATTCTTTTCCACAGCTAACCGATGCTACTCTACCAACTTTATATTGCACCGGTAATTTTTAACTGTTATAATCGAAACATGGGTGCTACCATAACGGTAGGCGGTTAGTCCTTCAACAGAGGGTTGCAGAGTGCCAGTGGCACTCGTTTTGCAACGACCGAAGTGAAACGGAGACCTGTGACCCTCTGATTACATAGAAACCCGAAAGGGAATCCACTGGAAAGGAGGGCTAAGCCAATGAGTATTGTTGACTTCATAGCAGTAGTGAGCTTCGGCTTAACCTGCTTTAGTATCGGATATACATTTGGCAAGGATAATAATAAACCACAAAAATAGCCGCCCTGGTCTGGTAAACTAAGCGGCAATTTTTGTCAAAACATATATCGGACTAACCGTCTATCGGTAGCACTCTTTATCTATAATCATATTAGCACGCATGTGTGAAAATGTCAAAAATTTTCTTCATTCTCTTGGTTATTAATCTCCTTAATCAGCTGTACTGCCTTCTTTGCATCATCGGTTTTCACGAATATATCCACACCATATATTCCAAATCCAGGTGCCCCATGCATTGCAACATTCGCACCTGCTTCCTGTGAAAAAGCTGCTATTCCATTTTGCTTTAACATTTCTACAAGTTGT
Organism: Coprococcus comes ATCC 27758; assembly: GCF_025149785.1. Classification (GTDB taxonomy): domain Bacteria; phylum Bacillota; class Clostridia; order Lachnospirales; family Lachnospiraceae; genus Allocoprococcus; species Allocoprococcus comes. Next base: position 2,806,679 of record NZ_CP102277.1, read on the forward strand.
TCTGTCTCTACTATATTCTGTGCATTATAAATTTTTGTCCATTCTGCCTTAGATAGAGAAGTTTCCTTTTTCTCCTGAACATTTGACGAATTCTGGTTTCTTTTTCGATTAATAAATGCCAAGAGCCTAAGAACAATAAATGCCACAATAGTAATACCAATCAGAAATCCCAATGCTAATCGTGTTACCTGTGTTTCTGTAGCTCCCATTTTAAATAAACATATGCCATAGATGACTGTAAAAATTCCTGCACATATCACACTGGTGAGAAAATCTCTCCATATAGTAGCACTTTTTGGCAAACATTTATCCCATATTCCATTATACACCATAATAGAGGCATACAGGGTTCCTCCTACTAAAGCAGTTGCTGTCTCTCCTAAAACCAAGCGAATATCCACCGTTAATAACATCTGAATAATAATCGCTAACACACTAATCACAAACATTGATGCAAATGCAAGATTTCCAGCCTTTAATGCTTTTTGTTTCACCCATTCTTCATACACCGCAACTTTGTCCAATGTTTCTTTCATCTCTTTATTCATAGTCTGGCTCCTTTCTCCATCCAGGAGCTCTCTCATCTCAACATCGTAATACTCAGCAAGTTGAACAAGTATACTGAGATCTGGCATATTTATTCCGGTATCACATAGTTAAAGATATTGATGTCATTTAATCAATTTTGCCGATAAAGCGGTAGAAGATTTCTACCTCCTGTTCCCGGCTTCCGTCCTCACCTTTGACCGCTTCATGGACAACGATTTTTTCAATCAGCGTATTCAAAAGTTCGGCGGTCAGTTCCGTTGGATTGACGCACTCTTTCATCAAGGCAATCCATTTTTCTGCGTCTGCGGCGTTCTGGCTTTCAGTGGCGATAGCAGATTGAAGCCGCTCAATCTTTTCGTCCAGTTCAGCCTGTTCGCTTTGATACTTCCCGGACAGCATAGAGAAGTTGTATTCCGTGATACGCCCCGCCGCCCAGTCCTCATACATCCGGGCAAACAGGGTATCGACTTCGGCTTTCCGCTTCTCTGCCTTTTTCAGTTCTGCGGCCTGCTTCTTTCTTGCGGCGGCCTGTCCCTTATCAGTGGCATTTAACAGCCGCTTCAAGAGCCGTTCTTCATCATGCTGTACCAGCCCCGACCAGTATTGCAGACGGGAGAGGACATAGGCGTAAAGCACATCATAGCGGATATAGTGCATGGAGCATTGGCGTGTGCCCTGTCCGTACTTGCTACAATGATAATGGCCGTAAGGCTTGCTGTTCTGCCTGTTCTCCCCATAGGACAGCGACCAGCCGCAATCCGCACATTTTACCAATCCGGAAAAAATCTGCGTTGTACCATCCTTGCACTTCCTGCGGCGGTTTGCTATCTGCTCCTGTACCTGCCGGAAAACCTGTTCGCTGATAATCGGCTCCTGCGTATTCTCCACCCGCACCCATTCACTTTGGGGCTTGCGTACCCTCCGCTTGTTCTTAAAGGAAATGTTCGTTTCCCGGTAGTGGATGGTATGGCCGATATAGGTTTCATCTTTCATAATGCTCTTGACCTGGGCTATCGTCCATGCGTAGCTTTTTTCCTCCGGCGCACCCGCATAGATGTTTGCAAAAGTCCCATCACGCTGGAAATTGATAAATCCCGGTGTGGGAACCTTTTCCATAATCAGTATTCTTGTGATACTGGCCGCCCCTCTGCCATGAATGGCAAGGTCAAAAATCTTCTCCACTATCCAGCGGGTTTCCTCGTCGATTATCAGCTTGTTTTTGATTTCCGGGTGTTTCCTGTACCCGATGGGAGCATAGGCACCGATACGCTGTCCTGTGGCAAACTTCGCTTTGAAAGCGGCCTTTACCTTGCGGCTCGTATCTTTCGCAAACCATTCATTGAACAGGTTTTTGAACGGGACAAAATCGGAAAGCCCTTTCTCTGTGTCCTCATTCTCCGCAACGGCGATGTAGCGCACCCGTTTTTCCGGGAACAGAAATTCCAGATAGTAGTCCATCATCACATGTTCCCGCCCGAAACGGGAAAGGTCTTTCGTGACAATGCAGTTTACTTTTCCGGCTTCCACATCGTCCATCATGCGCTGAAAATCCGGGCGTTCAAAGTTCGTCCCCGACCAGCCATCGTCCACATACTCACCGACTACATGAAGTCCCTGTTCCTTTGCGTACTGTTGCAGGATTGTCCGCTGTGTTTCAATGCTTACGCTGTCACCATAGTTTTCATCGTCCCGGCTTAATCTCATATAAAGCGCCGTGTTGTAAATCGTAGTATTGTAAGGTTGTTTCACCGTTAAAAATCCTCCTTCTAAAGAAACAACCCACGCTTACAATACTTTTGCTCTATGGCAATTATATCATAAGCGTGGGCGTGTTATCAATGATGGGCTATCAGGTTGAAGCGGCTTTTTCTGCGGTATGCCGCACCACATCTACAATCAGATCACCGAGGGGCTTTCCGCCTGCGGCGAAGTGTTCGGAGATTTTTATACGGTTGTTCCCACATACAAAATACTGCGTGCCGTTCTCTGCTTGTATGACCTGCCCTGTCCGGGGTGTAAAAATATCGCTTTCGCTTTTTGCCATCCAGTGTCCTCCATATTCAGTTTTCAAGGTACAATGCCGCACAGGAGCGGCGAAAATTTCTGCTTATATCTATCACCTTTCCTTTACCGTGTGCCGCTGCTGCCGTTTCAGTTCCGCCAGTATATCCGGCGGGATACGGTCAACCAGCCGCTGTAAATTGTCCAGTTCGCTTTTCAGCTTTGCTCGTTCCATCGTATCTTTCATCTTGCCTTTTTCACTGGCCTTTGCCCTTGCTTCCAGCTTCTCATTCTCCGCCAACAAGTCATTGATTGTGACCTTGTACTTTTTCAGTTGCCCGAAGAAGTTCTCCATCTGCGGGAACCACTTTTTCAGCATGGAGAGGGCTTCCTCTTTTTTCTTTCCGGCGTTCAGCGGGTTAATGCCGTCAAGGGCGGCTTCAATGGCTCTGGCCTGTTTGGAGAGGGAAATCGCCTGTTTGAAAAGCCGGGTGGGGATATGCTTCCGGCCTGTCTTGCTGGCACTCTCCCCACGCTCCAAGTCGGGATATTTCTCTACCATATAGGCGTGAAAATCGTCCTGCCACTTCGTCAGGTTTGCCCGGTTGCCGATAATCTCCTTTGCACACAGGCGGTTGTCCTTTGTCAGCGGAACAAAGGTCAAATGCAGGTGGGGCGTTTTCTCGTCCATGTGTACCACCGACGACACGATATTTTCCCGTCCTACCCGGCCAATGAGGAAAGCCGCCGCCCTCTGGAAAAACGCCTGTATCTCCTTTGGGGATTTCCCCTTGAAAAACTCCGGGCTGGCAGTTACCAGTGTATCGACAAACCGTGTGCTGTCTTTCCTCGTCCGGCATCCGGCCTGCTCGATACGGCTCTGAATGAAGTGGTAATAGCGTCCCTCCGGCTTGACGATATGGAAGTTGTATTTACTCCGGCTTGTGTCAATGTCGGGGTTGCTGGCGTATTGTTCTTTCTGTCTTTCGTGATGGGCTTCCAGCGGCCTTGCCGGGTTGCCCTTGTGCTTCTCAAACCGCAAAATTGCGTGTTGTGCCATTCTGCTCCTTTCCCCATTCCTTTCCTATCCGGAGTTTTCCACAGGGAAAATCCCGCCGGAATTATCTCTGATACGATAGGAATGGAATGGATATAAATCAATCATTTTAATCTTTGTATTTCTATATACCGTCCGGTTTTCGTACTTCAAGGGGGCGGTTTCCGTACTTCATAGGTACGGTTTTCAGTCCTCCGGCGTACCAGAACGGGATTTCTTGAAGTCGGTGTTTGGAACCGCTTCATAGGATTTTGGGAAAATGCGGTTGGGTTTTCCACAGCCCTGCTTCTGGATCTCCACCAGTCCGGCGTATTGCAGTTCCCGCAGGGTGTTCACCGCTTTCTGCCGCCCACAGTGGAGCAGGTCAACCACCTCACAGATAGGGTAATACAGGAAAATCCGTCCGCAGTCATCCGCCCACCCATTCTTGCGGGATAACTCTGTCCGGCGCAGGATAAAGGCGTACAGAACCTTTGCCTCGTTGGACAGGGGCTTGAATGTGGGGGGGGGCAAAGAGAAAATTCGGGAGCCGGGTGAAGCTGAACGCCTTTTCCGGCTGATGGATATAGATGGTATTTGTCATAGTGCGTTTTGTGGACGGTTAGAAGCCCGTTTTCCGGGGTGGGCGATACTTTATACCACCCGCCCCGGTTTGGGGCTCGCAAAACCTGATAAATCAAGGCTTTTTTCGCTCCTAACTGTCCACAGCAGACCTCCTTTTCCGTTCACTTTCTGTTTTCTGCCGCCTGTGAACTCTGGCGGCACAGCCGGGGCAGTATTTTGCCCGGTTGGATTTGGGGACGAACACGCCGCCGCAGACCGCACAGCGTTTCAAGTCCTTATCCCGGAAAATCTCCGCTTCCAGCGTTCCGTCCAGCGGCAAAACCGCCCAGCGGAACCACTTACAGCAGACCGAGAAAGAAACCGTCTGCGGGCAGGTGCAGGTGTCCCCATCGTCAAGGGCAATGCAGTTGCCGTCCTCACAGCAACAGCACTCCCGGCGTATCAGGCTGGCCGCCTGTTTCCTCTGCGCCGGTGTCATGCGGTAAAGGGAACCGTCCGGCCTGCGTTCCAGCGGCGGCAAGTCTTTATAGGGGTTATCTCTCATGCGTTCCCTCCATTTTGCTTTCCGTTGCCGTTCTCCCCGAAAAGGTTTCCTGCCCCATTCCTGCGGCGTATTCCGGCGTTGGCACGCTCCCCGCAACTTCGGGACATTTTGTCCCGAAGTCCGGCTCCTTGCGGTGTTTCTCCAGCCGGGGTATCCCTTTTCGGACGGTCATTCTGTTTTCAAGGTGCTGTCCATCGATGAACTACCCTAAGTCTACACGAAAAAAATGCAATCCCCGGAATTTTGCGAGAATTGCATTTTGATGAAGTTTACACTTTGGAAATTGCATTTTTGCAATCATTCTGTATAATGGAAGTGTGTGGAGGAGGTGCGTATCTATGGCTTTACCCGGAACACCCGGACAGCGGATTTCCGATTTATGCAACGGGAACCATATCACACAAAAGGAACTTGCAGAGAAGATAGGCGTTTCCGCTTCCCAGTTGAGCCGCATTGTCAGCGGCGAAACGAGAACGGTCAGCAGTGATATTCTCATAGGAGTGGCAAAGGAATTTAAGGTATCGACAGACTATATACTGGGCTTGTCCACCGTGAGCGTCCGTAAAAGTTACGATATTTCTGAATTAGGTTTGTCAGAGGGAGCCGTGAGGGGGCTTGTGACGGGTGCTGTTGATGTGCAAATACTCAATCGCTTACTGGAACACAGGAATTTTCCCAAGCTGATAGATTTGATACGGATTTATTTTCAGGACACGGCGGCAAAGGGGATAATGGCACGTAACCAGCTTATCGAGATGGCAACGGCTTCCCTGTCCGACTTGATGAAAGAACACCCGGAACACCGGGCGGAAGCAAAGCAGGATTTACAATTTTTGAACGCCCAGAAGATGGGGGAACATGAAGCAGAGATTGAGAAAATCAAAAATGTGTTCCTTGCTACCCTGCGGGACATTAAGAAAGACATTGATAACGGAGAACAGCCGGGGGAAGCTGTGACCGCCGCTATGTTCCAAGCCATGCGGGACGCACTGTCGGAGCAGAAGCAAAACCCGCTTTCCATTGACGATGTAACAGCAATGATAACCGGACAGATCGGACAGCTTGCGCCGATGGACGAAGAAACTGCCGACCTATTCCAGCAGCTGGCGAAGAAAATGATGACGCAAATGTCAAAAGATAGTGATGAGAAAAAAGGAGATTGATTTTATGAAAAAGATACTTTCATGCTTTTTAGTATGTGCTTTTTTATGTACGGGTTTATATGGGTGTGGTAGTAAAAAAACAGAGCTGATTGAAGAAGCCAAAGACCTAACACTTTCCCAAGAAATTTCGATAACCCCCGAACAAAATGATTATGGAATACCCGCATATAATTTTTTAAAACATATTCAATCAAACTATCCGGGGCGCGTTGCTGGCACTGAAAAAGAAACGGAAATGGCTGTATTTATTTTGTCCGTCCTCTTAAATGGTGGATATGCGGAAAGCGACATAGCTATAGAGTCTTTTGAAATAGATGATTCCACGCCTATGATGGATGAAGCCATACAAAATGTATTCGATGGAGGTGAAAAAAGTAATTCAAGTCAAAATATTTTGATAACCAAAAAAGGAGAAAGCGAAAAAACGATTATTGTTGGCGCACATTATGATAGTGCTGGAACACATGGTGTAGATGACAATGGCTCCGGCGTATCTGTTGCTTTGGAAAATGCCCTGCGAATGGTCAACACTCCAACATACTATACTATTCAATATGTATTTTTCGGTTCAGAAGAACCGGGAATGTATGGCTCAAGGGCATACGTTGAATCACTTTCCGAAAAGGAAAGAGAAAATATTATATTGATGATAAACATTGATACTGTCCTCGCTGGGGATTATCTTTATTTGTATGGCGGTAAGGTGAATGATAACGGCACTGTTGATAATACCGAAGCAGTATTTAAAGCCTACGAAATTGTTAAGGAAATTGGCTTGAACATACAATTACCACCAGACGGAAATAACGATTATCCCTATCCTACAGGTCAAAAAAGAAGCGACCACGCACCGTTTAATGACATAGGAATTCCGTACATATATTTTGAAGCAAACAACTGGGAAAATGGTTCTCCTGTCGAAACAGAAAAGAATGGATTGATAATGCATACAGATATGGATGATTTGGATTTTATTGAAAATGAATATAGCGGACGTGTCCAAAATACACTCAGCAGCTATTCAACATTATTATATTCTTTACTTCAAGAAAACAACTGGGAGCAATAACACAAATGGATAGCAAAGACATCCGAGCCAGTCAACGGTCAAGATGAACGGCGCATTTCATGCACCGCCGTTGACAGTCCCGTCTGTCTTTGCTGATAGGCAATCAAGGCGGGAAAGCCCTAAAATGGCTTCCCGCCCATTTCAATTTTTAGAGAAAAACGCTCCAAAATCAGAAAGAGAGCGGCCAAGCACTTTGCGGGATTGGCCGCCTTGTCCACTCATTCAGCGGGACGGCGGGTGGCGGTCAAGGCCGGGTGTAAATCCGTTCATTTCAGCCTTGACGGTTGCCCGTTGTCTTGCTGATTTTCCGGGAGTGTGGCCACAACTTCGGGACATTTTGTCCACAAGTCGGAGCGTAGGACGAGGGACGGGGGCTTTCATATACGCCCTGTCTGCTGATGAAAACAGACCTGCGCTTGCGGCTCCACGCCACACAAGCACAACCCTGTTTTCCTGCCGCTTCAAATGCCCTTGCCCTCCCCGGCGGCAACGGCATTTTCACGGCAACGCCGACAGAGCGTATAACACACTACACTTTGCTTCGCAAAGTCGTGTGCCAAATGGGGGCGTTGCCCCCTTTGGAAACCCCCACAAGAAAAGGCGGTACGCTACCCCTCCACGGGGCGCATACCGCCTTTTCTTGTTATCCAGCCCTCCGGCTGTATCGGTTGAGCAAAAGTCAGCGTGGGAATGGTGTGGTATCTTTATCTAAGTGAACCCCCTGTTTCCCATCTGGAAACTGTTCTTGCAGATACTCCAAACTTTTCAGCAAGCTGCTCTTGTGTAAGATTCTTTTCTTTACGACATTGCTTTAAAAAAGCTCCAATCTTTTTTGTGTCCATGTCTCTACCTCTCTTCCACTTACAGCTTACCAATATGTTTCAAAATTACCACGACATAAAATGAGAATCCGCTAATTTTCAACCGGACATCGTATGTCTAAAACAAATAAACGGTATTTTCACCCCAAAAGCATTCCATTCCTCTATAAATTAACCTTCTCTTTTATGTCTATCCATAAGCAGCAGAATAAACATAACAAACCATATCACCCATGCAATTAAACAACCGATTCCTATATGCCAAATATCTATAATCATTCCAGCAATAAAAGGAATTGACATAAACATCATTCTCTTCCCATATGCCTTACACATAGCATTTTCATCATATTTTTTTCGTTCTTCTGCTGATTTCATATTATAACCAGACAAGAATTTGGATGCTTGTCCTTTTGACCTATAAAACCATATTCCAAATAAAAGCATAATCACTGCCATTGCAAAGTCAAAAATAATATAAATATAGAACATATAATGCCTTCCTTTCAGTCAATTCCTCAAACCAGAAGTTATTACTTTTTGCATAGTGTGTTTTCTAAAATGATAATAACCACGACATCAACTACAATGATTCCCAATGCAATATATACAAAAAATGCAGGCAAAATATTTTCAAGCAAGCCCATAATTAATGCAAGAATTGCTATAATAGACATTCCAACTCCCATTGTCCTGCATAACTTCTTTTCATCATATTTTTTCTTTTCTTCTTTTGAAGCTGTATTATATCCAGAAATAAACCAGCTTCCGTGTCCAGAAAGTAAAACTATAGAAAGTACAGCAAATATTACAAAGACAATCCACACTATCCAATCAGAACCTGTTGCTAAATCTGCTAATTTCAATTATAGACCCCTCCCTAAATTCCGTTTTTCTTAATTCTAAAAATCTGAAAGTTGTCTTTTAAGATTTCAATTTCGTTAAATCCTCTAAATACATTTCTGTATAACCACATTCTGGGCAGACTGCAACTCTAACATCATCTATAGTTGTCGCCTTTTGTTTTTCATCTACACGAACAACCATCCCATAGCCACCGCCATTAACTTTAAGTCTTAAATCTAATTTCATACTTGCTCCACACTTTTCACATTTCCTCATTGTTTATACCTCCAAATCCCGAATTTGAGAAAAAGCCCAAAGGACTTTTAATGTCCCTTATGCTTTTCTCTTTTCTTTCGCTGTTTTAGTTCAAACATTCGCTGTTCTTCCGCCTCTTTTTTCTTTCGTTTTTTTTCTTTACGCTCCTGTTTGTTCTGTTCCTGTTGTAATTTCAACGCCTGTTGCGATTTTGTGCCAATGCCAGTTTCCAGCATCTGCTTTTTTGCTGAACGCTGCATCCGTTTCGGATTTCTTTTTATATCCTTTACAATAGCTTCAACAGCCGGACTGAATTTCAAACCGAAATAGTATTTTTGAATATATTCCTGCACTTCATAATCTTTTGGTTCTACGCCAAATGTTACCTTTGCCACAGATAATTTACCATCTTCAATATGCTCAAATATGCCTACCCCAAATGGTTCTTCAAAATATACCGTCAATCTTCCATTTACTTTGTCCATAAAAATCCCTCCTAAAATTTATTGAACAAAGAATGGACAACCCGGAGGGGCAGGTTACTTACCCTATTTATATAGGACGGCCGGGCTACCTACCGGCTCTGGCACATCAAAGATGCACGTTGCGTTTTTATCTTTGTTTTGATAACTTTCAATTTACCTTCACTTTATTTTACCATAGTGCTTTCTAAAGTTCTATTCTAATATACAAAAATGTAAAAAAGCGATCTTATCCCCCTCGCAATCACACATATATCATGTTTTTCAATACAATTTCTTCTGCACTAGCTTTTATATTATTCATCAGCCTGACCCACTCCATCTGATCCTGTGCCTTTAATTCTTCAGTTACACCCTGTTTTTCTGTCATCTGTTCCATAAGCGTTTCCACCTGTTCTCTAGCTTCCTGATCAATCTGATTCAGATGTTCATTCAGCTTTCCAGTCAATAACAAATACTGATACCCTGCTGATCTGTGTTCTTTTAAGAACTGCTTTCGTAACATTCCATATTTTCCATATATCGGTTCTTCTTCTCTTAAAACCAGATCCGGCAAATAGTAATCTCCATGCAACGTATAGCTCATTCCATTTTTTTCATCATAAATTTGTTTTTTCATAGTCTAAATCTCCAATCCTTTGTATTTTGTTCTATTTTTCTTACGTTGTTGGTTTTCAATCTGACTCTTTTGAGTCGCCCATTCCAACTGTTTCAGAACGCTTCCCTTTGGCATTTGCTCCATTCGCCGTTTTTCTTCCAGTGTCCTTTGTTCTTTAATATCCTGCTGCACCACATCCTCTACAGTTTCTGATCCCAAAATACGCACCACTCTGTCATATCTGTCCGAAATCTCTTGTAAACGTTGATTATCATTTAATAATTCCCCATTTTCTTTACGCACATCATCTAACTGCGTTTGGATATCATCACATTTCTCCGTAGATTTTTGATATTTGTTTTTCCAGCTTTCTATCGTTTTGTTAAGTTCTACAACCTTTCCAGCTAATGCAGCAATCTGATTCTTCATCTTGATAAACAATGGCTTGATTTTATTTTCTCTGTAAGGTACTGCACGTTCAAATGTTCCTGCCTCCGGTAAAAACGTCTTAATCATTCCATATTCTTTTATTTCTTTACTGGCATTATCCATAATCGGCTGCAGCACATCTCGACGCTCTTCCAGACTTTTTACTTCTTTTTCTGCGTCCTCTGCCCTTTGTTCTGCTTCTTGTTTCTCCCTGATTGCCTGTTCCTTATCGTCTTTTAAAATCTGGATATCTGCTCTGAATTCCGCAATTTGTGCTGTCAGTTCTTCGTTTTCTGCAGTTAGATACTCTTTCTCCTGCTCCAGCTCCTGTACTTCCTTTTTTCGCTCTTTCTTCTTGAAGTTATAAACATCCAAATGTTCCTCATGAGTACCTTTCTGTTCCCATTCAATGCCATGCTGTTTTGCAATCTCTGCCAGGACCTTTTTTTCATGGTTCATCCACTGGTTCAACTCTGTATCATGCTTATTTCCACCTTGAAATCCAAGACTTTTTAATGCCTGTTTCAACGAAACTCTAGTGTCCATTCCTTTTCCTTTCCAGTCAGTCACATAAGGAATAAAATCAATATGTAAATGTGGAGTAGACTCATCCTGATGTAGATAACACCCAAATACCCGTAGCGTTGGATTCCGTTTCTGGAAGTCCTTTACATATTCATCCAGCACTTTTACAGCCATATCTCCTTCTACTGTTCCGACAGCCATATCTTCTCGATTTCCAATCTGGAAAATCACTTCATGGAACAATTTTTCCTGTTTGCCCTGCCGGATTTTTTCATAGTAATTTGTAATCTGTCGATCTTTTCTTTTCCCGATATTATATCGTTCTACAGCTTCATCAAACAGTTCTTTATAAACTTCTTTTACATTCTCATTCTGATAGCAAATATTTAATTGCACTCTGTCTGAATCAACATTTTCTGCTATAAATTCCCTTCTGTTATGAGCCAGAGAACCTGTCCCGATCATACCACTAATTGTTCGTTTCAGCGTCATGTTCGTCACCCCACTTTCTAAAACCAGTGCCAGACATGGCACATAAATTTGTATCTTTACCAGCTATAGTATAAAAAGAAATCTTCGCCGGATACGGCGGTTTTGTTACTTTTGTCAAAAGTAACGCAAAAGCACTTTCGACAGCCGTACCGTCCATCAAAAGTACCCTTGCGCCCTCCGGGGGTACAGAGACCTTTACTCCGGTATCCTTGCCCGAATATATTCCAAATCACCACAATACGGTGTCCCTACAAGATACCATTCTCTTGCAGGATTCATTTCCATTCTGGTCTGAACCCATTCATCATCAAGCAACACTTCCAGGCATTCTCCACAGTGAAATCCTGTATCAATCCATAGATCTGATGATAATAATCCATATCTTTTGTTATAACTGTTATATCCTAATCTTCCTTCTCTCATTGTGCCAATCTCCTTTCATCTACCGTTTCCGCAGGGGCGCCCTGAATCAGGGCTCCCTTTTGAAAATTCTCTTCTACGCCAGTCAACTCCCGACTACACCTTACCAACATTCTCCTTGTCTGCTATCTACAGGTGCGTGACACGCTCCTGTAATAAAGTGTTCAGAAAGAACCTTTACCATCGAAAGTTCTCCGGTATTTCCCGTCTGTCCAGATATTCCTGCCGGAACTTTTCTCTTTCTTCTTCCGTTGGTGCTGTTTTGGATTTGCTGTATACTTCACGATTCACCATTGCATCCAGTTTTTTCTCCAATCCCAACCGTATTATTTCTTCACCATCGTAGTTATCCATCAAAAAATATTGCAAGAGCTGAAAGAATAACTCGTATGGAATCTGTACACTTTTATTTTGCATCTGTTCTCCTTTCAAGGTAGCAAGATCCCATCTTCTTAAGAAATGGTAATCTTGCCATCTTCCATTTTTATTCTGGCAACATCCAATACCATTGCTTTCCACGTTTTACGGAATCAATTTCAAGTTCCCGTTTGGCGTTCCATAGCGTTTTACTTTTGATTCCTCTGGCTTCTGCTTCTTCTGCAATTTTCTTCTGAGTCATTCCTCCATTTGCCAGTATCTCAAGGAGAAATTCTTTTGCTTTCCGACTTTTCTGTCCTCTTCCGTCTCCATTAAGAAGTTCATCGGCACTGATATCATATTCTCCAATCCATTCAAACCCATTATTCTTATCCAGTCTGAATGCAATGGACGTTCCTTCCGGTGCAAGAGAACTCTTCGTATGACATACCACTCTTACTTCCGGTTCATCTTTCACTCGCCCGACAATCAGAACACTTCTTGCAGCAGCCTGAAAATCAATGGAGCCAAGTCCTCGATAAGAAGATTTGCCGTTGCTGTTTTTGTTCATATGACCGATTAAAATAACTGCACAGTGATATTTTTCTGACAGCACTGCGATACGCTTCATCAGTGGTCTGATCTCATTTGCCCTGTGCATATCTACGTCCGCTCCCAGAAAGCCCTGTATCGGATCAAGAACAACCATTTTTGCTTTTGTCTGCACGATTGCTTCTTCCAATCTGACATCTGCCATTGTCAGTGGCTGGTCACTGTCATCAATCACCAGCACCTTTGAACAATCTGCACCTGCAGCAAGTAATCTGGGTTTGATAGTATCTCCAAGTCCATCTTCTGCTGTCTGATAGATTACATTTACAGGTGACACAGAAGACTGTTCCTGCATATTATCTTCAGCATCTAAATCTTCATTCTCACTATCGACTTCATCACTTCGTTTTTCTTTTGTTTTCGTTTTATCAGTAACAGGAAGAATCGGCTCTCCTCTGGTCAGTTTTGCAATAATCTGAAGTACCATCGTTGTCTTGCCTTCTCCTGGATCTCCCTGTATAATGGTCACTTTTCCATAAGGAATAAACGGATAAAGCAGCCATTCTACCTGTTCCACCTCTACTGAATCCATATTGATCAGTTTCAGTTTTGGTTCTATTCTACAATTCTCAATTTTATTTTTTTCATTCATATTCATTCCATCATCTCCTCCTGCCCTTCCGGGCAAGTCTCTGATGAACAGATATTCGGGAATTGTCGTATTTCCCGATTCGTGATATACTGAATCTGCCAAGATGGTATATCAGTGAATCTGATTATCAGAGAACTTGCTCAGATTATTTATCTGGGCTTTTTCTTTTGCCTTTTCAACATTCATCTCTTTCTTCTCCCAATCCGGTAACAGCATTTCCATTTTCATTATCCAGAAGATTTGCAATCTTTCTCTGCTGATTTGGATAAAGATGTCCATAAGTGTTCAATGTGATACGAATATCTTTATGACCTAATCTGTCCCGAATCAATAACGGTTCCACACCTTTCTCAATAAGATAAGCCACATGGCTGTGCCTGATATCATGCACTCGAATTTTCTTCACTCCTGCCAGCTCAATCTGCCGTTTCATCTTATGCTGTACCGCTTCCTGAACAACCGGAAATAATCTTTCTGTATCCGGCATTCCGTAATGACCATCTACAAATTCCTTAATTTCCTCTTTCAGAAATTCCGGAATTTCGATTGTCCGAAAGGACTGTTTTGTTTTCGGTTCTGTGATAATATCCTGCATTCCTGTCCGGTAATAAGTCTTATTGATACTAAGCTGATTCTTTTCAAAATTGATATCAGCTTTTGTAATCGCAAGCAGCTCCCCGATCCTGCATCCAGTCCAGAACAGCATCTCAAACATAAGATAATATCTTGTTCCCGGCTCCATTGTCTGTATAAACTGTTTGTACTCGTCCAGTGTCCAGAAGTTCAAACTTCTTGAATCTGAATTTCCCATTCGTTTCACTTTCTTGCATGGATTAACCGGCAAGTCATAGATTTTAGCTGCATGTGTAAACAGACTGGTCAACTGATTCTGAATCATTCTCAGATAAGAATCTGAATAGCCTTTTTTCTGAATTTCATTCTGCCACTGAATAATCTGTGAAGCCTTGATTTCACTCATCATCTGATTTCCGAAGTATGGAACGATATGCTGTTGCATCATATATCTTTTATTTTTGATTGTTCGATCTTTCAGATCATTTTGTTTGTCTGAAAAATAAATCTCAATAAAATCGCTCAGCTTCATATCCATACTTCGCTCATTGCTCAACTTTTTGCTTCGTTCAAACTCCAATGCTTCTCGCTTTGTTTCAAATCCACGCTTTCTGCGTTTTTTCTTCTCACCCATGACATTTGTCTCAAACCACTGGGCTGTCCATTTTTTTGTGTCTTTTTCTCTGTAAGCCATATTGATCCTCCCTAATTTTCTGCTATTTCATAGCCATACATCTTTTTTGCCCAAAACGCCTTTGGTATTCTTCCAGCCATCGTAATATATCCCTGTGCAGATAATTCTTTATTCATAGCTTTCACCAGTTTATAGGCATGAGATTTTGAGCAGTTTAATTCCTGTGCCACTTCATCAGCACTCATCATATAATTGTAACTTGCCATATTGCCTCCTCCTTTCCTCTCCAGATATAGAATACGTTTACTGTATTTCTATATCTGTACGATTTTCGTAAATTGATAATATCATGTATTTCTATCGTTGTCAATATTTCGTAAACATATTTTTACGAACTTCGTACACTATTTTTTCTTTATTTTATTCCACGTCTGTGTTATGATATTTTATAGATTTATGTTTTTCGTAATTTTCTAATATATGAAAAAGGAGGATTCTATGGGTGACGGTAAAAATTTAAAGAAATATCTTGATGAAAAAGGCACAAATGTCCGCAAAATTGCAAAGGCAACCGGAATCAGTGCTACAACCTTATATTCAATTATTCAAAAAGATTCCAATATTCGATTTGATTTTGCATTAAGACTTGCGAATGAATTGCAAATTGATGTGAATGAGATATGTTCTGCCAGTCCATTTTCTGGCACAATTAAGGAAGAAGAGATTTATCCTACACTTCCAGACGGTTTGAACGGAGCATTAGACGCAAGTCGTGTAAAGACTTACTTAAAAAATTCTATGTATCCGCTGATGTACCTTTTCGGTAAGAACAGTATGCCTGATGTAGATAATCTGCTTACATCGTTCTATCAGCTTGATGATGAATCCAGACAGGAAGTTGTGGAAACTATCCGTCTGAAATTACAATATCATCGTGATCCAGAACGTGCTGAACAAATCAAACAGATCAAAGGCTGGTAAAAAAATACTCCTGTGAATAGCAAACATTCGCAGGAGTTTCTTTTTGGCACCGTTTTGGCACCGCTGGTCTTATTTTGCAATTATAAATTTATCTGTATTTCATCTTGCTGATAAATGTTTCACTATTACTAACCTGATAAATTTACGAATAATTCTTTTCTTAGAGTACAGAAAAACCCCGGAAACCTTGCGGTTCCGGGGTATCTTACGTTTGGACACAATGTTATCTTACGATAACAAATCTATATTCAGATTGTATTACTCGATGATTGTAGCAACACGTCCTGATCCTACAGTACGTCCACCTTCACGTTTGTGAGGTTTTTAAAACCTCATTATTTTCTGTGATTTTCATGTCCATATTGTCCTGTATTGTAAATTTTCTAGGCTATATTTCTGTTCTCTTCATTTTTTAGTATCAAAATAGTATCACAGTCAGATTTTTATGGATCACCAACTTTCCGGTTGCAGATTCCCACCCTGACTGTTATAATCGGAACATGGGTGCTATCATAACGGTAGGCGGTTAGTCCTTCAGCAGAGGGACTGTGACCCTCTGATTACATAGAAACTCGAAAGAGAATCCACTGGAAAGGAGGGCTAAGCCAATGAGTATTGTGGATTTTATTGCAGTCGTGAGCTTCGGCATCACCTGCTTTTGTGCCGGATACACATTCGGCAAAGATAATAACAAGACACAAAAATAACCGCCCCAGCCTCGCAAACTGAACGGTTATTTTTAATCAATTAAGTATGTGGACTAACCGTCTATCGGTAGCACTCTTTTTCTATAATCATATTAGCACGCATGTGTGAAAATGTCAAAAAATTTCTTCATTCTTGGTTATTAATCTCCTTGATCAACTGTACTGCCTTCTCTGCATCATCGGTTTTCACGAATATATCCACACCATATATTCCAAATCCTGGTGCCCCATGCATTGCAACATTCGCACCTGCTTCCTGTGAAAAAGCTGCTATTCCATTTTGCTTTAACATTTCTACGAGTTGTTCTGTCTCTACTATATTCTGTGCATTATAAATTTTTGTCCATTCTGCCTTAGATATGGAAGTTTCCTTTTTCTCCTGAACATTTGACGAATTCTGGTTTCTTTTTCGATTAATAAATGCCAAGAGCCTAAGAACAATAAATGCCACAATAGTAATACCAATCAGAAATCCCACTGCTAATCGTGTTACCTGTGTTTCTGTAACTCCCATTCTAAATAAACATATGCCATAGATGACTGTAAAAATTCCTGCACATATCACACTGGTGAAAAAATCGCGCCATATAGTAGCACTTTTGGGCAAACATTTATCCCATATTCCATTGTACACCATAATAGAAGCATACAGAATTCCTCCTACCAAAGCAGTTGCTGTCTCTCCTAAAACCAAGCGAATATCCACCGTTAATAACATCTGAATAATAATCGCTAACACACTAATCACAAACATTGATGCAAATGCAAGATTTCCAGCCTTTAATGCTTTTTGTTTCACCCATTCTTCATACACCGCCACTTTGTCCAGTGTTTCTTTCATCTCTTTATTCATAGTCTGGCTCCTTTCTCCATCCAGGAGCTCTCTTATCTCAACATCGTAATACTCAGCAAGTTGAACAAGTATACTGAGATCTGGCATATTTATTCCTGTTTCCCATCTGGAAACTGTTCTTGCAGATACCTCAAACTTCTCGGCAAGCTGCTCTTGCGTAAGATTCTTTTCTTTACGACATTGCTTTAAAAAAGCTCCAATCTTTTTTGTATCCATGTCTCTACCTCTCTTCCACTTACAGCTTACCAATATATAGCAAAATTACCACGACATAAAACGAGAATCCGCTAATTTTCAATCGGACATCATATGTCTAAAACAAATAAACGGTATTTTCACCCCGAAAACATTCTATTTTTCTATAAATTAACTTTCTCTTTTATGTCTATCTATAAGCAACAGAATAAACATAACAAACCATATCGCCCATGCAATTAAACAACCAGTTCCTATATACCAAATATCTATAATCATTCCAGCAATAAAAGGAAGTGACATAAGCATCATTCTCTTCCCATATGCCTTACACATAGCATTTTCATCATATTTTTTTCGTTCTTCTGCAGATTTCATATTATAACCAGACAAGAAGTTGGATGCTTGTCCTTTTGACCTATAAAACCATATTCCAAATAAAAGCATAATTACTGCCATTGCAAAATCAAAAATAATATAAATATAGAACATATAATGCTTCCTTTCAGTCGATTCCACAAACTTGAAGTTATTGATCTTCTGAATCCAATCCAAGTTCTTTCAGCTCTTTTTCGTTTTGGATATCTTCAACAGTTTTCTTTCCAGTGATTGCACTGTAGGCTTCTTTGATGCCATTTTTCACTGCCCATTTGATAACGAAATACAGCGCAATCAAAATAACAATTGCGGTTCCTCCACTTATACCTAATTCATTCCACATAATTCAATCCTCCAAATTCCGATTTACCTTCACTTTATTTTACCATAGTGCTTTCTAAAGTGCTATTCTAATATATACAAAAGTGTAAAAGAACGATCTCACACATATACCATGTTTTTCAATATAATCTCTTCTGCACTAACTTTTATATTATTCATTAACCTAACCCACTTCATCTGATCCTGTACCTTTAATTCTTCAGTTACACCCTTTTTTTCTGCCATCTGTTTCATAAGCATTTCCACCTGTTCTCTGGCTTCCTGATCGATCTGATTCAGATGTTCATTCAATTTTCCGGTCAATAACATGTATTGATATCTTGCTGATCTGTGTTCTTTTAAGAACTGCTTTCGTAACATTCCATATTTTCCATATGTCGGTTCTTCTTCTCTTAAAACCAGATCCGGCAAATAGTAATCTCCATGCAACGTATAGCTCATTCCATTTTTCTCATCATAAATCTGTTTTTTCATAGTCTAAATCTCCAATCCTTTGTATTTTGTTTTATTTTTCTTACGTTGTTGGTTTTCAATCTGGCTCTTTTGAGTTGCCCATTCCAACTGTTTCAGAACGCTTCCCTTTGGCATTTGCTCCATTCGCCGTTTTTCTTCCAGTGTCCTTTGTTCTTTAATATCCTGCTGCACCACATCCTCTACAGTTTCTGATCCCAAAATACGCACCACTCTGTCATATCTGTCCGAAATCTCTTGTAAACGTTGATTATCATTTAATAATTCCCCATTTTCTTTACGCACATCATCTAACTGCGTTTGGATATCATCACATTTCTCCGTAGATTTTTGATATTTGTTTTTCCAGCTTTCTATCGTTTTATTAAGTTCTACAACCTTTCCAGCTAATGCAGCAATCTGATTCTTCATCTTGATAAACAATGGCTTGATTTTATTTTCTCTGTAAGGTACTGCACGTTCAAATGTTCCTGCCTCCGGTAAAAACGTCTTAATCATTCCATATTCTTTTATTTCTTTACTGGCATTATCCATAATCGGCTGCAGCACATCTCGACGCTCTTCCAGACTTTTTACTTCTTTTTCTGCGTCCTCTGCCCTTTGTTCTGCTTCTTGTTTCTCCCTGATTGCCTGTTCCTTATCGTCTTTTAAAATCTGGATATCTGCTCTGAATTCCGCAATTTGTGCTGTCAGTTCTTCGTTTTCTGCAGTTAGATACTCTTTCTCCTGCTCCAGCTCCTGTACTTCCTTTTTTCGCTCTTTCTTCTTGAAGTTATAAACATCCAAATGTTCCTCATGAGTACCTTTCTGTTCCCATTCAATGCCATGCTGTTTTGCAATCTCTGCCAGGACCTTTTTTTCATGGTTCATCCACTGGTTCAACTCTGTATCATGCTTATTTCCACCTTGAAATCCAAGCCTTTTTAATGCCTGTTTCAACGAAACTCTAGTGTCCATTCCTTTTCCTTTCCAATCAGTCACATAAGGAATAAAATCAATATGTAAATGTGGAGTAGACTCATCCTGATGTAGATAACACCCAAATACCCGTAGCGTTGGATTCCGTTTCTGGAAGTCCTTTACATATTCATCCAGCACTTTTACAGCCAGATCTCCTTCTACTGTTCCGACAGCCATATCTTCTCGATTTCCAATTTGAAAAATCACTTCGTGGAACAACTTCTCTTGTTTTCCCTGCCGAATTTTTTCATAGTAATTTGTAATCTGCCGATCTTTTCTTTTTCCGATATTATATCGTTCTACAGCTTCATCAAACAGTTCTTTATAAACTTCTTTTAAATTCTCATTCTGATAGCAAATATTTAATTGCACTCTGTCTGAATCAACATTTTCTGCTATAAATTCCCTTCTGTTATGAGCCAGAGAACCTGTCCCGATCATACCACTAATTGTTCGTTTCAGCGTCATGTTCGTCACCCCACTTTCTAAAACCAGTGCCAGACATGGCACATAAATTTGTATCTTTACCAGCTATAGTATAAAAAGAAATCTTCGCCGGATACGGCGGTTTTGTTACTTTTGTCAAAAGTAACGCAAAAGCACTTTCGACAGCCGTTCCGTCCATCAAAAGTACCCTTGCGCCCTGCCGGGGGCTATTTTATCTCTTTCGTTACTCTCTCGACTAAATTATTCCGGTATTCTTGCCTGCACATATTCCAGATCTCCACAGTATGACGTTCCAACCAGATACCATTCTCTTGCTGGATTCATCTCCATTCTTGTCCTTACCCACTTATCATCGACCAGCACCTCAAGACCTTCTCCACAGTGAAATCCCGTATCAATCCATAAGTCTGATGCCAACAACCCATATCTGTCATTGCTACTGTTATATCCTAATCTTCCCTGTTTCATTGTATCTTTCTCCCTTCTTCACAACTATCAAATTTACAGCCGTCTCACATTCCAGCCACAGTTTTCCGTCTGCACCTTACCAACTTTCTCCTTGTTTACTTCTCACAGGTGCGTGACACGCTCCTGTAAAAAGATAATCAATAAGAACTGTTACCATCGAAAGCGCTCTTGCATTCCTTTTCTGTCCAGATACTCCTGCCGGAACTTTTCCCGTTCTTCTTCTGTTGGTGCAGTTTTGAATTTACTGTATACCTCACGATTTACCATTGCATCCAGCTTTTTCTCCAGACCTTTTCTTATATCATCTGCTTCCTGTTCCTGATCCAGTAAATGATATTTTATAATCTTTCCAAATAACTCCTCTGGAATCATAACGTTTTTCAAGCTCTCACCTTCTTACAATTTATGTAAGGACGCAACACTGCAATGTCTTTACAGATTGCAACCTTGCATTTTAATTCCGCATTTTCTATATACTCTGCAATGTTGCACCCTTAATTTATTCCGGCTTAACTTTATCTAAATCCCAATACCATGAATTACCGATTCGTCTTGCCTTAATTCCAAGTTCCTTTTTTGCATTTTCCAGTGTTCTTTTAGAAATATTCAACTCTTCTGCCATATCAAAGATTTCACTGCTTTGCACAGAAGTTGATGTTTCTGCCAGTTCCCTCAGCATCTTTTTTGCCTGTTCCAGTTTATTTGCCTTTGGAGCAATTCCACCAAGCACCTCATCTGCTGTGATTTCATAGTCACCTATCCACTCAAATCCGGTTTCTGTCAGGCGAAATGCTTTGGAATGTCCAAATGCAGCCAGATTATTTTTAATCTGAACCACTGCTCTTAAGTCCGGTTCTCCCTCTATTCTTCCTACCAGTAATACGCTTCTGGCTACTGCAAAAAAGTCAATCGAACCCATTCCTCTATATGCAGCTTTATTTCCACCAGCTTTATTCATATGTCCGATTAATAAAATTGCACATTTATACTTTTCTGCTAGCAAGCTCAATCTTTTTGTCATTTCCCTTGCTTCATTTGCCCGGTTCATATCCATTGTTCCTCCAAGGTATGCCTGAATCGGATCTAAAATAAGCACTCTCGCACCAGTCCGTTTGATAGCAGTTTCCAGTCTCTCATCTATCATGGAAAGTGATTTTTCTGTTTCATCTATAACCATGATTCTTTCACAGACCGCTTCTGCCAGCTCCAGTCTGGGTTTTACCGTATCTGCCAGCCCATCTTCCGCTGTCTGATAAATAATATTCACGGGTTCTGTTACTTTCATATCGTTATCCAGACCTTCTCCTTTAGACAATCTTGCAGCAATATTTAATACCAGCGTAGTTTTTCCATCACCGGGATCTCCCTGAATAATCGTTAATTTTCCATAAGGGATAAACGGATACCAGAGCCAGTCCACTGTCTGAGACTGGACATCTGACATCTTTATCATTTTCAATTCTGTTTTATTCTCATTTCTCTGTTCCATAAATTCCTCCATTTTCCCAACTGTTCTCGCCAGTTATCTGTTGTTCTCTGGAAGAATCTCTGCTATAATCAACTTGTCTAGGGTTGACATTTGTGGATTCGTCCTCATTTGTCACATTGCTCCGGTTGTTCGTACTTCCGAAGCTTTTTATATTTTCATCATCCAACATATCTGCCACTACTTTCTGCTGATCTGGATATAAGTGCCCATAAGTATTCAATGTAATGCGAATGTCCGTATGTCCAAACCTTTCTTTAATCATCAATGGTTGCACTCCCTTATTGATCAGAAATGCCGCATGACTGTGACGAATGTCGTGTACTCTTATCTTTTTTACTCCGGTCTTTTGAACCACCTGTTTTAACTTATGCTGTACCGCTTCATGAACCATTGGAAAAATCCGTTCATCTTCGGGCAACTCATACAGTCTGCTAATATAGTCCTGAATCTCTTTTTTCAGAAATTCCGGTATGGAAATCGTACGGTTCGATTCTTCTGTTTTGGGAGATGTAATCACGTCCTCTCCATGCATACGGTAGTAAGTTTTATTGATATGAAGTAGATTCCTTTCAAAATCAATGTCAGCAGGTGTAATGCTGAGTGCTTCGCCTTCTCTCGCTCCTGTCCAGAATAATAATTCAAACAGCACATAATATTTGCTTCCCGGTTCTATTCCGGTCATAAACTGCCGATATTCTTCAATTGTCCAAAACTTCATTTTCTTTTTTGAAGTCTTTCCCATACGTTTTACTTTGTCACAGGGATTATCTGCCAGATTGTAGATATTCTTCGCATGATTGAACAATGCCGTCATCTGATTCTGTATTGTTTTCAGATAATCATCTGAATATCCTTTTTCAATAATCGTATTCTGCCACTGGATAATCTCTGCTGGTGTGATACTGTTCATCGGTCTGTCCTTAAAATACGGTAACAGTTGAGCATTCATCGTATCTCTTTTGTTCTTGATACTCCTGTCCTTCAATGACTGAGACTTGTCTCGGAAGTAGACTTCTACAAACTCTCCCATTGTCATATCCATGTCTGCTTTCGCTGTTCTTTTATACTCCGCTTCAAAATTTAATGCTTCTTTCTTAGTGCGGAATCCTCTTTTTACTTTTCGCTTTTTGGCTCCTGTCCAGTCCTCATAATAAAATGAAACATACCAGGTTCCTCTTTCTTCATCTTTGTATGCTGCCATACTTTCTCACCCCCTTTACATTGCAATCTGGGAATATCCATAAAATTTCTTTTCCCAGAATGCCCTCGGTATCTTGCCCGAAACGGTTACATATCCCTGATCTGCAAGCTCTTTGTTCAGTTTGCGAAGCAGTTTGTAAGCATATCCAAGTGAAATCCCCATGCTCTCTGCAACTTCTTCCGCTGTAATCATATAGTTCTGTCTCTGCATATCATTTCCTCCTTATCTATAATTATCATTTTCACTGATACTATATCATTTTAAATAATCATTGTCAATAATTTTTATCTGTATGAATGATATTTTTCTATATTGTTGATTTTTATCATTTGTGATATACTAATCATAGCTTTTAAGGAGGTGGATAATATGCAGGAATCATCTATTTCAGAAAAAATAAAAGAGCTGCGAACTGATCTGAAGATGAATCAGAAAAACTTTTCCGCAGCTATCGGTATACGTCAGTCAACTTTATCCAGTTATGAAAATGGTGTGGTTACTCCCTCCAATGATGTGTTATTGACTATTGCTCAGAAATTTCATGTCTCACTGGACTGGTTATTTGGATTATCTGAAAATAAAGTACAGATTTCTACTCTCAGCGATATTATTTGGGTTTTATTGCAGATGAATGAATCCAATGAACTCCGGTATGAACTGGATATAAATAATAAATTTCCCGGTGATATAGAAACAGAAACACAGAAATGGTATGCCGGACTTCGCTTTTATGGAAATGATCCGGAACACTCTTTAAATGCAGATATGTGTAATTTTCTTGCCGATCTGCAGGAGAACAGAGAAAGCCTGGAATCTTATTTCACAGGTAAAGATATGTTTGATATGTGGAAGAAACAGACGTTGGAATACTACACTTCCAAACCCGTCACCCATAAAGAAATTGAAGAACTGGATTTTGAGACACGAATCCGTAAACGAGATGAACTTTTAACACAGAAATTTTCCAATAACGAACAGAAATAGTATCATAACAGTATCACAGGCAGATATGCGAAGGTTTTCATTTTCTTCCCATACCTGCCTGTTTTTAATTTATTCGCTATTCTTTACAGCCTTATTTTAATCTTCTGTTCAACAGAAAAACCCCGGAAACCTTACGGTTCCGGGGTATCTTACGTTTGGACACAATGTACCTTGCGGTACTCAATATATATTAATCAGTGATTACTCGATGATTGTAGCAACACGTCCTGATCCTACAGTACGTCCACCTTCACGGATAGCGAAACGAAGTCCCTGTTCCATAGCTACTGGATGGATCAGTTCGATTGTCATTTCTACGTTATCACCAGGCATGCACATTTCTGTTCCTTCTGGAAGTTCGCAAACACCTGTTACGTCTGTTGTACGGAAGTAGAACTGTGGTCTGTAGTTGTTGAAGAATGGAGTATGACGTCCACCTTCATCTTTTGTAAGAACGTATACCTGTGCAGTAAACTTGTGGTGGCAAGTTACTGAACCTGGTTTACAAAGAACCTGTCCTCTTTCGATTTCGTCTCTCTGAACACCACGAAGAAGAGCACCGATGTTGTCACCAGCCTGAGCTTCATCAAGAAGTTTACGGAACATTTCAACACCTGTTACAACTACTTTACGTGTTTCTTCTTTAATACCAACGATTTCTACTTCATCAGATACGTGAAGTACACCACGTTCTACTCTACCAGTAGCAACTGTACCACGTCCTGTGATAGAGAATACGTCTTCTACAGGCATAAGGAATGGTTTGTCTGTATCACGTTCTGGATCCGGAATGTATGAATCAACTGCATCCATAAGTTCCATGATCTTGTCTCCCCATGGTCCGTTCGGATCTTCAAGAGCTTTAAGAGCTGATCCCTGGATGATCGGAGTGTCATCTCCTGGGAATTCATATTCATCAAGAAGTTCACGGATTTCCATTTCAACAAGTTCAAGAAGTTCGTCGTCGTCTACCATATCACATTTGTTCATGAATACAACGATGTAAGGAACACCTACCTGACGAGAAAGCAGGATATGCTCTCTTGTCTGAGCCATAACACCATCAGTAGCAGCTACAACAAGGATAGCACCATCCATCTGAGCAGCACCTGTGATCATGTTCTTAACGTAGTCAGCATGTCCTGGGCAGTCTACGTGAGCGTAGTGACGTTTCTCTGTCTGGTACTCAACGTGAGCTGTAGAAATTGTGATACCACGTTCTCTCTCTTCTGGAGCTTTATCGATATCTTCAAAGTTCTCTGCTGTGTTTCCTGGTACTCTTGCTGCAAGTGTCTTTGTGATAGCAGCTGTAAGAGTTGTTTTACCATGGTCAACGTGTCCAATGGTACCGATATTACAATGCGGTTTTGTTCTTTCAAATTTAGCCTTTGCCATTTTGAATATCCTCCTTAAATATACCACCCAATAGGGCATTTTAGTTTACGATGTTTTAACTCGGCTAATACTGATTATATTTCATAAAGTACAGTTTTTCAAGCCTTTTTCGTATTTTTTATGCGTTTTTGTTAGATAAAATCTTTTCCTGAACAGACTTCGGAACTGGCTCATATTTTTCGAAGAACATTGAGTAGTTTCCACGTCCCTGAGTTCTGGAACGAAGGTCTGTAGAGTATCCGAACATTTCTGAAAGCGGAACATATCCTCTAACGATCTTTCCACCGCCGAGGTCATCCATACCTTCAATACGTCCACGACGAGAGTTGATATCACCGATAACATCTCCCATGTACTCTTCCGGCATAGTAACTTCAACTTTCATGATAGGCTCAAGGAGTACCGGGTCAGATTTCTTCATAGCATCTTTGAATGCAAGAGAACCTGCAATGTGGAATGCCATTTCTGAAGAATCGACTTCATGGTAAGAACCATCATATACGGTTGCATGAATACCTACTACAGGGAATCCACCAAGAATACCAGCTTTCATGGCTTCTTCAATACCTTCGCCTACAGCCGGAATGTATTCCTTCGGAATTGCACCACCGACAACAGTAGAATCGAATTTGTATGTTTCTTCACCATTGACATCCATTGGTTCAAATTTAACTTTACAGTGTCCGTACTGTCCACGTCCACCTGACTGTTTAGCATACTTGCTGTCAACATCAACTGCTTTTGTGAAGGACTCTTTGTATGCAACCTGCGGAGCACCTACGTTAGCTTCTACCTTGAATTCACGAAGAAGTCTGTCTACGATGATTTCAAGATGAAGTTCTCCCATTCCGGCGATGATTGTCTGACCTGTTTCCTGATCAGTATGAGCACGGAATGTTGGGTCTTCTTCTGCAAGTTTTGCAAGAGATTCACCAAGTTTACCCTGAGAAGCTTTTGTCTTAGGCTCGATAGCGAGCTCGATAACTGGTTCTGGGAATTCCATAGATTCAAGGATTACCGGATGCTGTTCATCACAGATTGTATCACCTGTAGTTGTGAACTTGAATCCGATCGCTGCTGCGATGTCTCCTGAATATACTTTATCCAATTCCATTCTCTTGTTAGCATGCATCTGAAGGATACGTCCAACACGTTCTTTTTTATTCTTCGTAGCGTTCAATACATAAGAACCTGAATTCATAGTTCCTGAATATACACGGAAATATGCAAGCTTACCTACGAACGGGTCTGTCATGATCTTGAATGCAAGTGCTGAGAAAGGTTCTTCATCTGAAGAATGTCTTACTACTTCATTACCATCTTCGTCAACACCCTGGATTGGCGGGATGTCTGTCGGAGCCGGCATATATTCAACGATTGCATCCAGAAGCTTCTGAACACCCTTGTTTCTGTAAGCAGATCCACAGCAAACCGGTACTGCTGTACATTCACAAGTAGCTTTTCTAAGAACTGCTTTGAGCTGATCTACTGTCGGGATTTCGTCCTCAAGATACATCATCATAAGTTCGTCATCCAATTCACAGATCTTTTCAACCAGTTCTGTATGGTAAAGCTCAGCATCTTCTTTCATGTCATCCGGGATTTCACATACTGTGATGTCATCACCCTTGTCATCATTGTAGATGTAAGCTTCCATTTCCATAAGGTCGATGATTCCCTTGAAATCATCTTCTTTACCGATTGGTAACTGAAGAACGATAGCGTTCTTACCCAATCTTGTCTTAATCTGTTCTACAGCGTTGTAGAAGTTTGCACCTAAGATGTCCATCTTGTTAATGAAGGCCATTCTTGGTACGTTGTATGTGTCTGCCTGACGCCATACGTTTTCTGACTGAGGCTCAACACCACCCTTAGCACAGAATACACCTACAGCACCATCCAGTACACGAAGTGAACGTTCAACCTCTACAGTGAAGTCAACGTGTCCCGGAGTATCAATGATATTGATACGATGCTCAAGAGCACCTTTTTTCGGTTTTGTATGATCTTCAAGTGTCCAATGACATGTTGTAGCTGCTGAAGTGATCGTGATACCTCTTTCCTGCTCCTGTTCCATCCAGTCCATGGTAGCAGTTCCTTCATGAGTATCACCAATCTTATAGTTAACACCGGTATAGTATAAGATACGCTCTGTAAGAGTGGTCTTACCAGCATCAATATGCGCCATAATACCGATATTTCTGGTTCTCTCTAATGGATATTCTCTTCCAGCCAAGATTTTTTCCTCCTATAATTAGAAACGATAGTGAGCAAATGCTTTGTTTGCTTCTGCCATCTTGTGCATGTCTTCTTTCTTCTTTACAGATGCGCCAGTGTTGTTAGCCGCATCAAGAATTTCATTTGCAAGTCTTTCTTCCATTGTCTTCTCGCCTCTGTTACGAGAGTACAGTGTAAGCCAGCGAAGTGCAAGAGCCTGTCTTCTGTCTGCTCTTACCTCGATCGGTACCTGATAAGTAGCTCCACCGATACGTCTTGCCTTTACTTCAAGTACAGGCATGATGTTGTTCATTGCTTCTTCAAATACTTCGATAGCTGGTTTTTCAGCTTTCTCTGCGACTTTGTCAAATGCTCCGTATACAATTTTCTGAGCTACACCTTTCTTACCGTCAAGCATGATGTTGTTGATAAGCTTTGTAACTACCTTGTTGTTGTATAACGGATCCGCTAATACGTCTCTTTTCTGAGTATGTCCTTTACGTGCCACGGTTCTTCCCTCCTTATACATATTGGCAAAGCTTTGCTTTGCGTGAATAATTCATCGGTACTCACATGTGTCTTTCTATGTGTATCGTTGGCGGGACAATCTCCGATGCCTGCCACGTGGCAGGCGATATCTGAATTAAACCCGCAACCAACTATTCTCATAGTTCTGTTTGTGATACGATTTAGTTTCGTTTTACACTAAAATCAAGTGCTTATTTCTTTGCGTCTTTTGGTCTCTTTGCTCCGTATTTAGAACGAGCCTGACGTCTCTTTGCAACACCTGCTGTATCAAGTGTTCCACGAACGATATGGTATCTTGTACCCGGAAGGTCCTTTACTCTTCCTCCACGGATAAGAACAACGCTATGTTCCTGAAGGTTGTGACCTTCTCCTGGGATGTAGCTTGTTACTTCGATTCCGTTTGAAAGACGTACTCTGGCGATCTTTCTAAGAGCTGAGTTCGGTTTCTTCGGTGTAGCTGTCTTAACTGCTGTACACACACCTCTCTTCTGTGGTGCAGATGTGTCTGTAGCTCTTTTCTTCAAAGAATTGTATCCTTTCTGGAGAGCCGGTGCAGTAGATTTCTTTACAGCTGTCTGACGACCTTTTCTTACTAACTGGTTAAATGTTGGCATCTCTTTCACCTCCTATGAAGTAATAATTGGTTACGATTTTAAACAAGTTCTGTTTAAAATGCGCAGAAAAACAGTGCATCGTTTTTCGCACGCTTGTTTATTGTAGTATATCGCAAAAAAAAAGTCAAGGTATTCTGAAAAATATTTTCCAAATCATACCTTGACTTTTTCTTCATTTTTATTCTGTACTTACGGATCCTTCGATTATTTCTCCGTCTTTTACTTTTTTGATCAATCCAATGATCTCAGCCACTGAATTTTCATCCGGATACGTTACATAAAGCTCTTCATCTCCTGAAGAATAGCAGATATCTGTTCCCCCGGTTCCATCCGCTGCCACGGAATAAATATTCCATTTTGCATTGGTTCTGAGCTGAGTCTTGATCAGCGACTGGATCTGGCTGGAAGTAAAGTTCGTATCCACACCATCGCTGACGCTTTCAATAATATCGCTTGCCCCACGGAGCATTGCCGGTGACATCATCTTTTTAATGATTGCAGTGATAACTGCCTGCTGATGGACTCCTCTTCCGTTGTCCCCGTCTGGCAGTGCCTGACGTTCACGGCAAAAAGCAAGTGCACTAATACCATCAAAATGATTCATTCCTTCATTTACATGAATCTCTGCACCCGACTCCCATCCTGTATCAAATTCGAGATCTGATTCAACATCCAGTCCGCCAAGTGCATCAACCACACTGGTCATAGATGTAAAATTAACTCTTCCGAAAAATTCGATATCTGTATCATAAAGTTCTTCCAGCGTCTGCATAGACACATCCACACCATAGATTCCTGCATGTGTCAGTTTGTCGTCCTGTCCTCCGGATACTCCCGGGATTGGTACATAATAATCTCTAGGGGTCGTAATCAGTAATACCTGATGGCTCGTCGGATTGACAACCGCTACGATATTGACATCGCTTCGTCCCTGTTCTGTGATATCACCATTTGTATCAATACCACTCAAATAAACCGCAAATGGCTTTGTAACGCTTTCATCAGATGTATCGCTTTCAATTTCAACAACAATATTGTGCTTATAAATAACCTTTGTATCCTTTGTAAAGGTTGAATACTGTTCCTTGATAATATTACTGTAAGCTGAGTTGTAGATAATCGCATCTACTTCTCCGTCATATAATGCCTGTGCTTCTTCTCCCAGATTACTGTATTCCTGAAGAGTAATGTTCTGTCCCAGTTCCTTTTCAATCTGTTTGACTGCCGACTTCGTCTGGTCTCCACCAGTCGCATACTGAACACCAAATGTATATCCGGCTGCTGCTGATAAAGTATCTGCATTATCATCCGCCTTTACCGCAACTACCATGGAACTTGTTTTCTTATTGCTTCCGGTAATCTTCTGGAATGCATTATTTACTTTTCCTATATAGAAAGAACCCACTCCCAGAATGATGCAGATCAGTATACAGAATATCTTTCCGCCAATTCCTTTTCCTTTTGCCGCTATCTGTGTCAGCAAGGTAATTCCAAGCAGGATCAGCAGCACTCCGATCAGTACCAGGAAATAAGTAGAAGTAAGTACATTGAACAGCATCACATTCACTGCAAGTACTACAGACAGGATAAACTGGATAATTGCAAGTATAATTCCAATCGTTCTGCTTACCCGATTTTTCTTTCTTCCTCTGCGCCGTTTATTTTTACGATTCTTATTATTCTCCGGGTCAGACATCTTTCTTATATTCTGATAGTCTTCTTCCGGTCTTCTTTTCTTCTTATCATTCGAAGATGATTTCTTTTTCGGTCGTTCTCTGTAGTAATCTTCCTCATCATCATAATATCGGGCAGATCTTCGGTCTTCTTCATAAGCATACCGGTTCTTCCCCTTAGCCCGTCTGCTTACTTCTCTGCTGTTATTGATACTTCGCATATTTCTATTAGAAGTTCCATCAGACGATCTTCTCCTTGCTGATTTTCTCTGTTCCATATACACTCACTTTCATTTGTTACATAACTATTACACGATATGACGCTTTAATTACAATTACATCTCTATATAATATCGTTTTTACCTTATATTGTCAATGTTTTCGTGTCAATCCGTATTTTGTGATTCTGCACAATTTTTCTGGAAATTTTTTAATCCGCCAAGGCATATAGTGTTTTTTCACAGAAAGTTCCATCGGAATTTCTCATAAAACAAAAAGAAAACGAAGAACTCTTCTTAAGTCCTTCGCCTTCTTTATTATATTACTACTTTTTATTTATCTTCTACAAGATGGCATGCCACCTTATGTCCAGGAGCAATCTCTTTCATCTGCGGCATTTCCTTAAAGCAGCGTTCTGTCGCATGCTGACATCTCTCAGCGAAACGACAGCAGTTCTTCGGATTGATCGGGCTTGGGATCTCACCCTTGATCGGAATACGCTGGTTCGCTTTTGCTTTATTCGGATCTGCTTCCGGGATTGCAGAAAGCAGTGCCTGTGTATATGGATGCATCGGATGAGCATAAAGTTCATCTGTCTCAGCAGTCTCGACCATTGTTCCGAGGTACATAACAACTACACGGTCAGAAATATATTTTACGACACTAAGGTCATGCGCGATAAACAGGTAAGTCAGTCCTCTTTCTTCCTGCAGTTCTTTCAGCATATTGATAACCTGTGCCTGGATAGACACATCAAGAGCTGAAATCGGCTCATCACAGATGATGAATTCCGGATCAACAGAAAGAGCACGTGCGATACCGATACGCTGTCTCTGTCCACCTGAGAATTCGTGTGGGAAACGTGACATATGATCTTTATTAAGGCCAACTGTAGCAAGCAGCTGCTCTACTTTTGCATCTGCATCCTTTGTTGACATTCCATGCTGTTTCAGACCTTCTCCAACGATATCCTTAACAGTCATACGTGGATTCAGTGATGAATACGGGTTCTGGAAAATCATCTGTACCTTCTTACAGAATTCTTTCTGCTCTGCATGATTGTATTTGAAAATATCTTTTCCATCATAATATACATTTCCCGAAGTCGGATTGTATAACTTGATCATGGTACGTCCTGTTGTAGATTTACCACAGCCGGACTCACCTACCAGGCTGACTGTCTCACCTTTATAAATATCAAATGTAAGATCATCAACCGCTTTTAAGGTTTCTTTACGGCTGATTTCAAAATATTTACATAAGTTTTTCACCTGTACGAGAGGCTGTTTTTTTTCTGTATTTTCCATTTTACACCTCTCCTTTCTCAGTTACTTTTCTTCTCATGTCTGTATCCGGTGCATATTCATGCTGCAGCCAGCAACAGGTTTCATGTTCTTTTGAAAGCTCATAAGTCTGTGGCGGCATATCTTTACAGATTTCCATGCAGTATTCACATCTTGCCGCGAACGGACATCCTTTCGGAGGTGCAAACAGATCCGGAGGTGTTCCTTCGATTGGCTGCAATTTGTGGCCTCTTGCTGTATCCAGTTTGGCAATTGAATGCATAAGTCCTTTTGTGTAAGGATGTGCTGTATCATAGAAAATCTCATCTACAGATCCACGTTCTACGATCTTTCCTCCATACATAACCAGTACACGGTCGCAAAGCTTTGCGATAACACCAAGGTCATGTGTGATCAGGATAATAGATGTCCCAAGTGTTTTCTGAAGATTTTTCAGTACATCAAGAATCTGTGCTTCAATTGTAACATCCAAAGAAGTAGTCGGCTCATCGGCAATAACGATGCTCGGGCTTCCTACCAGAGCGATCGCAATCATAACACGCTGTTTCATACCACCTGAAAGTTCATGTGGATACTGTTTGTAACGGCGTTCTCCATCAGAGATACCTACCATTTTAAGGATTTCAAGTGCTTTTGCTTTTTTCTCAGCTGCACTCATACCTTTTCTTCCGACGAATACTTCTTCAATCTGTTTTCCGATACGCATTGTCGGGTTCAATGAGGTCATAGGATCCTGAAAAATATAACTGATCTCTTTTCCACGGAACTGACGAAGTTCTTTTTTGTTCATTTTCAGAACATCTTTTCCTTTATAAAGAATCTCTCCGCCTTCAAAGAATCCAGGCGGTTCCGGATTCAG
The DNA here is from genome assembly GCF_025149785.1 of Coprococcus comes ATCC 27758. Lineage (GTDB taxonomy): Bacteria > Bacillota > Clostridia > Lachnospirales > Lachnospiraceae > Allocoprococcus > Allocoprococcus comes. The sequence goes on from NZ_CP102277.1 coordinate 2,839,547, forward strand.
TCTCATCAGGCACTGAGAGGTAACACTCTTTCCACATCCGGATTCTCCAACTATACCAAGAATTTCTCCCGGACGGACTTCAAAGCTGACATCACGAACAGCTTTTACAACTCCACCGTATGTACGGAAAGAGAATTGCAGATTTTTTACTTCCAATAAATTTTCCATCTTCTATACTCCTTCCTACTCGGTTCCTCTAAGTTTCGGGTCAAATGCATCACGAAGTCCATCACCAAGAAGATTCAGCGCAAGCATTGTTGTACAAATCAGGAATGCCGGTACAAATACCTGGTACGGATGAATTCTCAGCTGTGCGATTCCGTCTTTTGCAAGTACACCCCAGCTGCAGTTCGGTGGTTTGATACCCAGACCGATATAGCTCAGGAATGCCTCCTGGAAAATAGCTCCCGGAATAGCCATTGTCAGGTTTGTAATGATAAGTCCCATGATATTCGGTAAAATATGTTTTACAATGATTACGATATCCGGCACACCAAGGATCTTGGCTGCAGATACGAAATCAGATTCTCTCAGTTTTAATACTTCACCACGAACGAAACGACATCCACCGATCCATCCGACGCAACACATAGCAAGAATCAAACAGTGTACACCGTTACCAACAACTACCATAAGAAGAATGGTAACGATCAGACTTGGGATTCCGTATAATACGTCAACGACACGCTGGATAACCATATCGATCTTGCCACCGTAGAATCCTGAGATACCACCCATGATAGATCCAACGATTGCATTGATGATGCTGGCTGCAAAACCAATTGTCAGAGATACTCTCGCACCAGACCATGCACGAACCCAGAGATCACGTCCAAGAGAGTCTGTTCCAAACCAATGTGCTTTTGAAAAGCTCTGGTTCATCTCTGCCACACTCTGTGTTGCAATGTCATATTTGCTGAACATTGGAACAAAGATCGCCATAAGTACATAAAGTCCAATCAGGCACAATGAGAAGAATGCAATCTTATTCTTGCGGATTCGTCTCCATGCATCCTGCCAGTAACCAATATTCGGACGGGAAATAGACTCCATTGTCTTTGTATTTTTTCCTACAACTTTAAACTGTTCTTTTGTAATTTCTGCCATTTCTCGTCACCTACCTTTTTTTACCACTCAGACGGATTCTCGGATCTACAATACCGTATAAGATATCTACAATCAGGATTGACACGATCAGGAATGCTCCGTAGAAGATCGTCATACCAAGAACCAGTGTATAATCTGCCATGTTAATACTGTCTACATAATGTTTTCCCATTCCAGGGATTGCGAAAAGGGCTTCGATTACGAATGTTCCTGTTAATACAGATGCAACTGTCGGTCCCATAATGGTAATGATCGGTGTGATCGCATTACGGATCTGATGTTTAACTGTAATTCGGAAATCCGATAAACCTTTCGCACGTGCTGTCTTTGTATAATCTGAAGATACAACTTCCAGCATACTGGAACGCATCAGACGGGAAATGGATGCCAGTGTATAGAATCCAACCGCGATTGACGGTAAAATTGTGTGCTTAAAGCTTGTGTACTGCGCAACCGGAAGAATCTGCCATTTGATTCCAAAGAAATACTGAAGTACAGATCCCATGATGAAGTCAGGAATCGATGTACCAATGATCGCAATCAAAATACAGACGAAGTCCAGTTTCTTTCCTCGATTCAGTGCTGCTACAATTCCAAGGATCAGTCCGAAGAACAGTGCAAAGCACAGTGAACGGATTCCCAGGTCTGCTGAGTATGGGAATGAGTCAGCAATAATACGGTTAACTGTCTGACTCTCATACTTCATAGAATACCCCAGATCACCATGAAGCACATTCTTCATATAAGTTATATACTGCTCTGCAAGCGGTTTATCCAAACCATAGTAAGCTTCCAGATTCGCTTTGATCTCCGGTGTCATCTTGTCACTTGAGAACGGATCTCCCGGCATCAGACGAACCAGGACGAATACAACACTTGTAAGTACCAAAAGTGTTACGATGGCTAATGCAACTCGTTTAGCTATATATTTTGCCATTCTTTTGTCTCCCTTCATTTTTCTTTATTTGATAGCTTTGATTATTTCACATACTTCCTATTGGCTGATACATACCAAATCTACCCCTCGAAATAATCAAAACCCTCAAATAAGCAGCCGGTGCGGACCAGTAAGTCCGCGCCGACCGCAAGGTATGTTACCATCCAACTGTATTATTCGCTGATGTCTGCATATACCAGATCGAAGTCATATCCGACAAAGTATACATTGAAGTTAGAAATCTTCGGATTGATCAGATACTGGTCTCTACGTAACTGAAGCGGTACAAGAGCGGAATCTTCTCCAAGGAAGATCTGTTCTGCCTGGAACAGCATATCCTGTCTTGTCTTAGCATCTGTCTCTGTCTGAGAATCTTTAAGAAGCTTGTCGTATTCAGCGTTCGCATATCCAGAGTGGTTATACTGACCATCGCTGATCCACAGTTCCAGATAAGAGTATGCGTCAGAGTAGTCCGGAACCCATCCTGTTACTACCATATCGTAGTCTTTTTCAGTTTCCATCTGAAGTCTCTGTTTGTAAGTTACCTGGTTGATTTCTACTGTAATACCAAGGTTCTTCTGATACTGTTCCTGAAGAACTTCAGCCTGCTTCTTAGCACCATCTGTATCAGTTGTAAGAAGAGTAATCTTGATGTCTGCCGGATTAGAAACGCCCATTTCTTTCATTGCTGCATCCAGATATTCTTTTGCTTTATCATTATCATTTTCTGCCGGGAATGGTGTATATGGATAAGCTTCTCCGTATGTCTGGTCATCTGCCGCCTGCACGTTTGGAAGTACAAGTCTCTGTGCAACGTCATATACGTCATTGTTAACCAGCTTGTTGTATTCTGTTCTGTTGATTGCATAGTTCAAAGCAAATCTCAGGTTCTTGTTAGCAAGCGGTCTGTCTTCTGACATGTTGAGCATGATGTAATCATCTGCACCTGTATAGTAGAATTCAGTATTTTCTGTATACTGATCTGTCATTTCAGTAGGTACAACTGTGATATCAACTTCGCCCTGTTCCCACATAGCAACCGCTGTCTTAGCATCTGCAACTGTCTTTACGCAGATTTCATCAAGCTTGATGCTGTCTGCATCCCAGTAATTTTCATTCTTAGAAAGGATCATTTCATCGCCGTGTTTCCACTCTGTCATCTTGAACGGTCCGTTATAAACAGATTTTTCCGGATCAGCTGCATATTCTTTTCCGTATTTTTCTACATAATCTTTTCTTGCAGGACCGAATGTTGCCATAGCAGCCATACTAAGGAAGTATGTAGCCGGATGTGCAAGTTCGATAACAACTGTCTTGTCATCTGGTGCAGATACGCCAAGTTCATCGACAGGCACAGAACCGCTATTTACTTCTGCACCGTTTTTGAGGATATATCCGATGAATGCGTAATCGCTTGCCATTTCTGGATCCATAAGTCTCTGGATACCATAAACATAATCGCCTGCTTTTACATCTTCTCCGTCAGACCATTTCAGTCCATCACGAAGGTGGAATGTGTAAGTAAGTCCGTCATCTGAAATATCCCAGCTTTCAGCTGCATCTGGTTTGATTTCGCCTTCCACGTTACGTGTCAGCATCGCATAGGTGCAGATTTCTGCTGTTGCACATGAGATAGAGTTACTGTTCTGTGGATCCATAGAAGGAAGGTCTTCACGAAGTGTGTAAGTAATTCTCTTCTTTCCTGATGAAGCACTGCTGTCATCTTTCTTGGAATCTTTGGATCCCGGTGTACCACAGCCAGCAAACATTGTTACTGTCATTGCTGTAGCAAGTAAAGCTGCTAATAATTTCTTTTTCATAAATGTTGTCCTCCTTTTTCATTTATAATTCTATTAGCTCATGTGTAGCACTGATCAGGTTTTCATATCCGTCTTTTGTGATGATGCCCTGATCCTCAAGTCTGACACCACCCCAACCCGGAATATAAAGTCCTGGTTCTACTGTCATTATGCTGTTCTCCTGTAAGATATTCTCACAGTTCAGTCCGATATTCGGAAGTTCATGGACGAACAGCCCAACTCCATGACCGATTCCTGTATAATTATACGGAAGGTATTCTGTATCTTTGATTGCTTCAAGTGAAGCTTCATAGCAGGAAGTTCCTGTCACACCGGCTCTTACAGATGCTTCTGTATCTTCTGTCATACGACGGCAGAGATCATACACTTCTCTCTGTTTGGCGTCTGCCTTGCCGACAACTACTGTTCTTGTCATATCTGAAAGATAGCCTTTGTACTGGCATCCATAATCCATCAATACGAAATCTCCGTATTCGATTGGCTTACTGTCCGGAATCCCGTGAAGCAGAGAGCTCTTTGCTCCTGAAATAACGATTCCACCGTACGGTTTGGTATCTGCACCTTCCATTACCATGTAATGTGCAAGTCTGGATGCGATTTCTTTTTCTGTCACACCCGGACGGATGTCTTTTATAATTTTTTCAAATGCTCTGGATGCGATATCGCAGGCAACGGTAAGGTTCTTGATCTCTTCCGGCGTCTTGATCGCGCGGAAGCCTTCGATTACGTTCAGCGTCGGAACCATCTCAGCACTGAGTTCAGCCTGCATAGAGTTCCATTTTTCAAATGTCAGATGATCCTGTTCAAATCCAATTGTTTTAACTCCATCTTTGTCTGCGCAATATGCAACAGCTTTCCCCATGCTGTAGCCAAAATTGATTCGCCAGTTTACAAGTTCGTAATCCGGACATTCATAAGATGCCTGCTCTGTGTATCTTGCATCAGTGATAAAATACTGATTCGCCTTTGTGATAAAAAGGAATGAGTCTTCCCCCGTAAATCCGCTGATACAACGTACATTCGCCGGCTTTGCAATATAAAACGCATCCAGTCTTTCTTTTTCCATGTACTCTCGCAATTGAGTTAATCTGTCCATTTTTGTTCTCCTCTCATGTACTTTTGTTCTTCTGATACGGTATATTTACCAGATATGTCCGTCCCTCTGCGACAATGTAATACTTTACTAGACCACAGTCTAGTAGTGTAAACAAAAGAACGCCATGATTTGCATCATGACGTCCTTGTCTTCTTTCAAAGGTCATAGTTTCACGCTATGACGTCTATGTTTAATTATTAGATTGTCCGTATTGTATGTATAAAATCAGTCTTTATACACTTTCGTAAATAACACTGTCTTCAGAGTTGCGTGAATTTCGAAGAAACTCCGTTTTAACAGTTCAATTTTGTAAATTCACTTAGATGAATATTTATTCATATGTGTAATTTTCCTTATTATAGAACCATACTCTAAGATTGTCAAGAGGAATGCTATTTATTTCACAATTTTATTTTCATTCCTTTCAAACCGTCTTGGTACATCCCGGTGATATACCCATATACTGACACAAGGTTCTTTTCCGGGATTGGAAATACTATGACGCTCTCTGCTCTTTATATATACACTGTCTCCCGGATGTAAACTGCAAATTTTTCCTTCCACCTCTACATTCAGAGTTCCTTTTATCACCATACACATTTCCGAAAAGACATGACGATATTCTTCTTTTTTCGCAGATTCTCCCGGTTCAATCGTAATATATTCAAAAATCGATTCTCCCTGACCAAAGTCTGCAACCTCAACCGTCATATTTTCTTCCGGATAAAGATGCTTACTCATTTCTTCTCTGTGTATAACCGTCTTTCCCGGCATTTCCCCTTCCAGTGCATACTGTATATCAATATCCAGTGCTTCACAAATTCGCGCAAGACTGTCCACATTCGGAGATGTCTTATTCTGTTCCAGCATACTCAGATAGCCCGCTGAAAGTCCTGTATATTCTCCCAAAACCCGGATTGTCATCATTTTCTTTTTTCTGCATTCTCTGATCCGTTCACCAATATGAGCTAAATCCAGCATATCACACCCCCTGATTTTCGATTGATTATTTATATGCTACTGTATTTTTTCATATTTTGCAACCCTTTATTTTTGTAAAGTGTTAAAGAATCGGAATTATTTTTCAAATATTTTTGTTTTTCGTGTCTTTAAAGCAAGAAAAGCAGACACGCCATTCAACGTATCTGCCTCTCTTAGCATATAAAGCCTATTCTTCAACTGTAACTGTTTCGTCAGCATTTTCTTCGGTTTCAACAGTTTCTGCTGTCTCTGCCGATACTTCAGACTCAGTATCATCATCCATATCAAAATCATCAAAACTGATTTCGTCGTCCATATCCATACCAAGACCTGTATCAAGTTTAACGTCACGGTATTTTCTCATACCTGTTCCTGCCGGAATCAGTTTACCGATAATGACGTTCTCTTTCAGACCGATCAGGTGGTCAACCTTACCTTTGATAGCAGCCTCAGTCAGAACCTTGGTTGTCTCCTGGAAAGATGCAGCTGACAGGAAGGAATCTGTTGCCAGGGATGCCTTGGTAATACCAAGCATGATCTGTTCTCCTGTTGCAGGTTCTTTACCTTCTGTTACCATCTGTTCATTTACATCGTTGAACTCAAGGACATCCACCATTGTTCCCGGAAGGAATTCAGTATCCCCTCTTTCTTCGATGCGGATCTTCTTCAGCATCTGACGAACGATAACTTCGATATGCTTATCATTGATTTCTACACCCTGCAAACGGTATACTCTCTGTACTTCCTGAAGCATGTAGTCCTGTGCAGCACGAAGACCTTTGATCTTAAGAAGGTCATGTGGGTTCACGCTACCTTCTGTAAGCTCGTCACCGGCTTCCAGAACAGCTCCATCCTGTACTTTAATACGTGATCCATAAGGAATCAGATAAGTCTTTGTCTCACCTGTCTGCTGATTGGTAACGATGATTTCACGCTTCTTCTTTGTATCGTTCAGGTTTGCAACACCTGCGATTTCTGTGATGATAGCAAGACCTTTCGGCTTTCTTGCTTCAAAAAGTTCTTCGACACGAGGAAGACCCTGTGTGATATCTCCACCGGCTACACCACCACTATGGAAAGTACGCATGGTCAGCTGTGTACCAGGTTCACCGATTGACTGAGCTGCGATAATACCGACAGCTTCACCAACCTGTACCGGTTCACCTGTTGCCATATTGGCACCATAACATTTCGCACAGATACCAATGTGTGATTTACAGGTCAGGATTGTACGGACTTTCACTTTCTTAAGCGGTGAATTTCCATTTTCATCCACACCATATTTCATAATCTTTTCTGCACGTTTTGGTGTGATCATGTGGTTTGCCTTTACAAGAACATTGCCATCTTTGTCACAGATTGTATAGCATGAATATCTTCCTGTAATACGTTCCTGAAGACTTTCGATTTCTTCATTTCCATCCATAAATGCATGCAGATACATTCCCGGAATTTCGGCATCTTTGCTTACACAGTCAACCTCACGGATGATCAGATCCTGTGATACGTCAACAAGACGTCTTGTCAGGTATCCTGAATCGGCTGTACGAAGGGCAGTATCTGACATACCTTTTCGAGCTCCATGCGCAGACATGAAGTATTCCAGTACGTCCAGACCTTCACGGAAGTTTGACTTGATTGGCAGTTCGATCGTATGACCGGTTGTATCCGCCATAAGTCCACGCATACCTGCAAGCTGTTTGATCTGTTTGTCAGATCCACGGGCTCCGGAATCTGCCATCATGAAGATATTGTTGTATTTATCAAGTCCTGTAAGAAGGGCTTCTGTAAGCTCATCATCTGTTTCTTTCCAGGTTTCTACAACCTCTTTATAACGCTCTTCTTCTGTAATAAGACCACGCTTGAAGTTACGTGTGATCTTATCAACTGTTGACTGTGCTCTTGCGATCAGTTCCGGTTTCTGTGGCGGTACAGTCATATCTGAAATAGATACAGTCATAGCTGCTCTTGTAGAGAGCTTGTATCCCATTGATTTTACATGGTCAAGTACTTCAGCTGTAGCTGACGCACCATGTGTGTTAATAACTTTTTCAAGAATCTGTTTCAGCTGTTTCTTTCCTACATGGAAATCCACTTCAAGGACCAGTTCATTTCCTTCTTTTTCACGATCAACAAAACCAAGATCCTGCGGAATGATTTCGTTGAAAATGAAACGTCCAAGTGTAGACTCTACTGTACCGGTCTTCTTTGTTCCATCCGGCATCGTCTTTGTCACACGTACTTTGATTCTTGAGTGAAGAGTTACAACTCCGTTTTCATAAGCAAGAATTGCTTCATTCACACTCTTGAATACTTTTCCTTCTCCCTTGGCTCCCGGTCTTTCCTGCGTCAGATAGTAGATACCAAGAACCATATCCTGTGAAGGAACAGCTACCGGACCACCATCAGACGGTTTCAGAAGGTTGTTTGGTGAAAGCAGAAGGAAACGGCACTCAGCCTGAGCTTCTACAGAAAGCGGAAGATGAACCGCCATCTGGTCACCATCGAAATCGGCATTGAATGCGGTACATACCAGTGGATGAAGCTTAATTGCTTTACCTTCTACCAGAATCGGTTCAAATGCCTGGATACCAAGACGGTGAAGTGTAGGAGCACGGTTCAGCATAACCGGATGCTCTTTGATTACATCTTCAAGCACATCCCATACTTCCGGCTGAAGACGCTCTACCATTTTCTTAGCATTCTTAATATTGTGAGCAGCTCCGCTCTCAACAAGTTCTTTCATAACAAACGGCTTGAACAGCTCGATTGCCATTTCTTTCGGAAGACCGCACTGATAGATCTTCAATTCCGGTCCTACAACGATAACGGAACGTCCTGAGTAGTCAACACGTTTTCCGAGCAGGTTCTGACGGAAACGTCCTGATTTACCTTTCAGCATATCAGAAAGGGATTTCAGTGCTCTGTTTCCAGGACCTGTTACCGGACGTCCACGACGTCCATTGTCGATCAGAGCATCTACAGCTTCCTGCAGCATTCTCTTTTCGTTTCTAACGATAATGTCCGGAGCTCCCAGTTCAAGGAGTCTTCTCAGACGGTTATTTCTGTTGATAATTCTTCTGTACAGATCATTCAGGTCAGATGTTGCAAAACGTCCACCATCCAACTGTACCATCGGACGCAGATCCGGCGGAATTACCGGGATTGCAGTCATGATCATCCATTCCGGTTTGTTTCCTGATTCGCGGAAAGCTTCTACTACTTCAAGTCTCTTAACGATTCTTGCTCTCTTCTGTCCGGTAGCACCCTCAAGTCCTGCCTGCAGTTCAGCATAATCTTTTTCAAGATCGATCGCTTCAAGAAGTTCTTTGATCGCTTCTGCTCCCATTCCTACGCGGAAGCCATTGCCCCAGTTTTCTCTTGCTTCCTGGTATTCAGCTTCTGAAAGAACCTGCTTGTAAGAGAGATCTGTCTCTCCCTTATCAAGTACGATATAAGAAGCGAAATACAGTACTTTTTCCAGAGTTCTCGGTGAAAGATCCAGGATCAGTCCCATACGGCTCGGAATACCTTTGAAATACCAGATATGAGAAACCGGTGCTGCAAGTGCGATGTGACCCATACGTTCACGTCGCACAGTTGCTTTTGTTACTTCTACACCACAGCGGTCGCATACAACACCTTTATAACGGATCTTTTTGTATTTACCACAGTGGCATTCCCAGTCTTTGCTAGGTCCGAAGATTTTCTCACAGAACAGACCGTCTCTTTCCGGCTTCAGTGTTCTGTAGTTGATTGTCTCCGGCTTTGTAACTTCACCTCTTGACCATTCCAGAATCTTTTCCGGAGATGCCAGACCTATTTTAATCGCATCAAATGAAATCGGTTGATACGTTGGTTCTTTTTTTGTTTCTGTCATTCTCGGCATCCTCCTATTCTAAATCCATGTCGTCATCAAAATCATCGTTCATATCGCCATCAAAATCGTCGAAGCTGTCATCTTCCTCCGGCTCATCTTCTACATCAACCAGTTCTCCTTCTGAGAATTCCTGCTTGCTGTATCCGTGTTTGCCGTAATCTTCGTCGTTATTGTAGCGTCTGTCTCCTTCAATAATGTGATTCAGGTTTGTATCACCATAATCTACACTTTCCATGATCTGAACTTCTTCATTGTTCTCATCCAGGACACGTACATCCAGACCGAGTGACTGAAGTTCTTTAAGAAGTACCTTGAAGGATTCCGGAATTCCCGGTTCAGGAATATTTTCACCTTTGATGATTGCTTCGTATGTCTTCACACGACCAACCACATCATCGGATTTAACTGTCAGGATTTCCTGCAGAGTATAAGATGCACCGTAAGCTTCCAGTGCCCAAACCTCCATTTCTCCGAAACGCTGTCCACCGAACTGTGCTTTACCACCAAGTGGCTGCTGTGTTACCAGTGAGTAAGGACCAGTTGAACGTGCATGGATCTTATCATCAACCAGATGATGCAGTTTCAGATAATGCATGTGTCCGATTGTTACCGGGCTGTCGAAATATTCCCCGGTACGACCGTCTCTCAGTCTTACTTTACCGTCTCTTGAAAGCGGAACGCCTTTCCACAGTGCTCTGTGGTCTCTGTTCTCATACAGATAATCCATAACTTCCGGAAGAAGTTCTTCTTTATGTCTTGCTTCAAATTCTTCCCAGGACAGGTTAACATAATCGTTCGCCAGATCCAGGGTATCCATAATATCAACCTCGTTTGCACCATCAAATACTGGTGTTGCGATGTTGAATCCAAGTGCTTTGGCAGCCAGAGAAAGGTGGATCTCCAGTACCTGTCCGATGTTCATACGTGATGGTACACCCAGTGGGTTCAGCACGATGTCAAGCGGACGTCCGTTCGGAAGGAACGGCATATCTTCTACAGGAAGTACACGGGAAACAACACCCTTGTTACCATGACGTCCGGCCATCTTATCACCTACAGAGATCTTTCTCTTCTGTGCGATGTAGATACGGACTGCCTGGTTAACTCCCGGTGAAAGTTCATCCCCATTTTCTCTTGTAAATACTTTCGCATCTACAACGATACCGTATTCACCATGAGGTACTTTCAGAGAAGTATCTCTTACTTCACGAGCTTTTTCTCCAAAAATTGCACGAAGAAGTCTTTCCTCTGCTGTCAGTTCTGTCTCTCCCTTCGGAGTAACTTTGCCGACAAGAATATCTCCTGCACGAACCTCAGCACCGATACGGATAATACCTCTCTCATCCAGATCTTTCAGTGCATCATCTCCTACGCCAGGAATATCGCGTGTGATTTCTTCTGGTCCGAGCTTTGTATCACGGGCTTCTGCTTCATATTCTTCGATATGAACAGATGTATAAACATCATTCTGTACAAGACGTTCACTAAGAAGTACAGCATCCTCGTAGTTGTAACCTTCCCAGGTCATAAATCCGATCAACGGGTTCTTACCAAGAGCCATCTCACCATTGGAGGTAGAAGGTCCGTCTGCGATTACCTGTCCCTTTTCAACTCTTTCACCTTTAACAACGATCGGTCTCTGGTTATAGCAGTTGCTCTGGTTGCTTCGCAGGAATTTGGTCAGCTTATAAGTCTTTTTTGTCTTGTCATCCTGTTTAATTGTGATTTCGGTAGATGTTGATCTCTCAACAATACCTCCTTCTTCTGCAACGACACATACACCTGAGTCGACAGCAGATTTTACTTCCATACCTGTTCCGACTACCGGAGCTTCTGTAGTAAGAAGCGGTACGGCCTGACGCTGCATGTTGGACCCCATCAGCGCACGGTTCGCATCATCGTTCTGCAGGAACGGAATCAGTGCTGTAGCAACAGAGAATACCATCTTCGGAGATACGTCCATGTAATCAAACATTCTTTTCTCGTATTCCTGAGTCTCATCACGGTAACGACCAGATACATTCTTATGAATGAAATGTCCTTCCTCATCCAGAGGCTCATTCGCCTGTGCTACATGATAATTATCTTCTTCATCCGCAGTCATATATACTACCTCTTCGGTTACAACCGGATTCTGCGGATCTGTTTTGTCAATCTTACGGTACGGTGCTTCTATAAATCCGTACTCATTGATTCTTGCATAACATGCGAGAGAGTTGATCAGACCGATGTTCGGTCCTTCAGGTGTCTCGATCGGACACATTCTTCCGTAATGTGAGTAGTGAACGTCACGAACCTCGAATCCGGCACGGTCACGGGAAAGTCCACCTGGACCAAGTGCGGAAAGACGTCTCTTGTGAGTCAGCTCACCAAGCGGGTTATTCTGATCCATGAACTGTGACAGCTGTGATGATCCGAAGAACTCTTTAACAGCAGCAGTTACAGGCTTGATATTGATCAGTGACTGCGGAGAAATGCCCTCCAGATCCTGTGTTGTCATTCTTTCACGAACAACTCTTTCCAGTCTTGAAAGACCGATTCTGTACTGATTCTGGAGAAGTTCTCCAACCGCACGGATACGTCTGTTACCCAAGTGGTCAATATCATCATCTTTACCGATTCCATATTCAAGATGCATATTGTAATTGATAGACGCCATAATGTCTTCTTTTGTAATATGCTTCGGAATCAGTTCATGAATATTCTTATGAATTGCTTCTTTCAGCTCATCGATATCTCCGGCTGTCTCTTCCAGGAGTTCAGCAAGTACCGGATAGTATACCAGTTCAGTTACGCCAACTTCTTCCGGATCGATTCCACATACAGCTTTGAGATCTACCATCATATTAGAAAGTACTTTGATATTACGGTCACTTTCTTCTCTTGCGATCCACACATATGGAACAGCTGCATTCTGGATGGCATCTGCAAGTTCTCTGTCAACGACAGCTCCTGCTTCTGCAATTACTTCACCTGTCATCGGACTTACTACGTCTTCGGCCAGCGTATGTCCTGTGATACGGTTCTTGAGCATAAGCTTCTTATTAAATTTATAACGTCCAACCTTTGCAAGGTCATAACGTCTCGGGTCAAAGAACATGCTGGTGATCAGACTTTCTGCACTGTCTACAGCAAGCGGTTCACCCGGACGGATCTTCTTATATAATTCGAGAAGACCTTCCTGATAGTTCTCTGAAGTATCCTTTGTGAAACTTGCGAGAATCTTTGGCTCTTCACCAAAAAGATCGATAATCTCAGCATTCGTTCCAATACCAAGTGCACGGATCAGGACTGTGATCGGCACCTTACGGGTTCTGTCCACACGGACATAGAAAACGTCATTGGAGTCCGTCTCATATTCAAGCCATGCACCCCTGTTCGGGATAACGGTGCAAGAGTATAATTCTTTACCAAGTTTATCATGCGCAATTCCATAATAAATACCAGGTGAACGCACCAGCTGGCTGACAATAACACGTTCCGCACCATTGATTACAAAGGTACCGGTTCTTGTCATAATCGGTAAATCACCCATAAAGATCTCATGTTCATTGATCTCATCTGTCTCTTTGTTGTGAAGTCTTACCTTCACTTTAAGCGGTGCAGCATAAGTAGCATCGCGTTCTTTACATTCCTCGATTGTGTACTTGGTTTCATCTGTGCACAATGTAAAGTCGACAAATTCCAGGCTCAGATGTCCGCTGTAATCGGTAATCGGAGAAATATCATCAAATACTTCTTTTAATCCTTCATCCAGGAACCATTTGTAAGAGTCGGTCTGAACTTCGATCAAATTAGGCATTTGGAGTACTTCTTTTTGCCGGGAATAGCTCATGCGCATACTTTTTCCGTTTGTGATGGGACGAATTCTGTTTTTCTCCATTTGACGTTTCACTCCTTATATGATAAATTTTCGGGTTATTTCCGCCTTATTCAGGGCGCACTTATGGCATACGTTTCCACAATAGCGCATTTTTTACTTTACCACAGGTTTTTCCCGATTGTCAAGTCTAACTTTTCAAAGAATTGTATTTTTATTGTATTTTATAATGTAAGTGGCAAAATTTACTTTCGGTCCCTTTGATACCAGATTGCTACGTGCTTTGCACTCTCGCAATCCTCATCATCATTGTATGCATACCGCAGAAAAGTACAAAAAATCAAAAGAGCGTATCACTGCAGGAAATCCTGCGCGATACGCTCTTGTCATTCACAGTGTGATAACCAAAATTACTTAAGGTTAACTTCTGCTCCTTCAGCTTCAAGTTTTGTTTTGATTTCTTCAGCTTCAGCTTTAGAAACGCCTTCTTTAACTACCTTCGGTGCTCCGTCAACTAATTCTTTAGCTTCTTTAAGTCCAAGTCCTGTGATTTCACGAACAACTTTGATAACTTTAACTTTAGATGCTCCAGCAGAAACAAGTTCTACGTCGAACTCATCTTTTTCTTCTGCTGCTGCTCCACCTTCTGCAGCTGCTGCTACTACAACACCTGCTGCTGCGGATACACCAAATTCTTCTTCACATGCTTTAACTAAGTCATTTAATTCAAGTACAGATAATTCTTTGATAGCTTCAATAAATTCTGCTGTTGTTAATTTTGCCATTTTATTTTCCTCCATTTGATTTTAATGATTGGCTCTTTCGCCTCTTACTGTTCCCACACTCGGATGGGATTCCGGTACAGCTTACTCTGCTGCCGGTGCTTCTGCTTCAGCTTCTGCCGGAGCATCGCCCTGTTCTGCGATCTGATTAAGAACACGAGCAAGGTTTGTAATAGGTGACTGTAAGCTTCCAAGTAATTTGGACAGCAGTACTTCTCTTGACGGAATCTTAGAAAGTTCCTGAATACCAGCTGCGTCATATACTGAGCCTTCAACTACACCTGCTTTTACTTCAAGAGCTTCTGCTTTCTTAGCGAAATTGCAGATGATTCTTGCCGGTGCTGTTGCATCTTCTTTAGAAATTGCAATAGCGTTCGGTCCTTCCAGATATTCGTCAAGCTGTGCGAAATCTGTTCCTTCAAAAGCTCTCTTCATCATTGTGTTCTTGCAAACTTTGTAGATAACACCTGCTTCTCTCAGCTGTTTACGAAGTTCAGTGTCCTGAGCTACTGTAAGTCCACAGTAGTTAACGATAACTGCTGACTGAGCATCTGTGAGATCTTCAACGATTGCCTGTACGATAGGTTGTTTTAATTCAACTTTTGCCACGAATGGTGCACCTCCTTGTAGTATTTTCAACTGCCAGAAAGTCTCGGTCCCAGCGGGGACTTTCATATCACGCAATCATGCGCTAAAAAACCTCCGCGCCAAAGCACAGAGGTTTACAAATTCAAATCTAATGAATCTTGTCTTCCTCGGTAGGCGTTTTGACCCTTATGCCTTACGGCACCTACTGTCTTCGGCAGTTACTTCGTAAATATAGCATATGTTTACCGGAAAGTCAAGTGTAATTTTTCTTTTTTAATTTTTATTTTTTCAATTTTATCCAGTTTCTTCTATTATAAATCCAGGCCATCCAGAACTTCCTTCAGTTCTTTTGCAGAAGAAAGCAATTTTTCTTTTTCTTCATCGCTCAGTGGAATCTCAAGAACTTTTTCTGCACCTTTCTGCGAAACTATGGTCGGAACACTGATACAGAGTCCTTCCAGTCCGTATTCTCCCTCCATCAGACTCGTGACAGGAAGAACCGCATTTTCATTCATAACAATGCTTTCGGCAATTCTCGCAACCGCCATTGCAACACCATAATAGGTTGCACCCTTTTTCTGGATAATATCGTAAGCACTGTCCCGCACAGTTTTATAAATTCTTTCCATAGATTCCTGATGCTGATAATGTCCGCGAAGTTCACAGAAATCATTGATTGGTATTCCCGCCACATTTGCCCCGCTCCATACGGCAAGCTCACTGTCTCCATGCTCTCCGATGATATTGGCATGTACGCTCCGGCTCGCAACCTGAAGATGTTCGCTTAACAGATAACGGAATCTCGCAGTATCCAGAACGGTTCCGCTTCCGAATACTCTTTCCTTCGGATATCCGGAAATCTTAAGTGCCGCATAAGTCAGAATATCCACTGGATTTGCTACAACAAGCAGGATTCCTTCAAATCCGCGTTTTGTGATTTCCGGAATAATCGATTTGAAAATTGCTACATTTTTGTGTACCAGATCCAGTCTTGTCTCTCCCGGTTTTTGATTTGCTCCAGCTGTAATGATGATTAGTGAACAATCACTGATATCATCATAAGATCCCGCATATATTTTCATCGGGTGCGCATATGGTCTACCGTGGCTTATGTCCATTGCCTCCCCTTCTGCCTTTTCTTTATTCGCATCGATCAGTACCAGTTCGGAAAAGATCCCTTTCTGAAGTAAGCTGAACGCAGAGGACGCTCCTACAAACCCACATCCGATAATTGCTGCCTTTTGAATATTAACCATGACAAAGTGCCTCCTTTTAATTGCTTGATATTTTTTTCACAGGCATAGGTTATCATTATTTTCCCCGATTTTCAATGTTTTCATGCATTGTTCGTCAAAAAATGCACAATGTATACAGAATACTGTTTGTTAGATTTCATGTTGCACAAAAAGACACCGTAACGGATCACTCCGCATACGGTGTCTCTATTATTTACATTTATTCAATACTGATTAAGCAAGCTTCATTGGGTTGATTTTTACACCAGGTCCCATTGTAGAAGTAAGTGTCACACTCTTAAGATACTGACCCTTTACTGCTGCCGGTTTAGCTTTGTTAATCGCATCGATAAGCGTCTGGAAGTTGTCAGCAAGCTGTTCTTCAGTGAAAGAAGCTTTTCCTACCGGTACATGGATGATATTTGTCTTGTCCAATCTGTACTCAATCTTACCAGCTTTGATTTCGTTGATAGCTTTTGTAACGTCCATTGTTACTGTACCAGCCTTCGGGTTTGGCATTAAACCTTTTGGTCCAAGTACACGTCCGAGACGTCCAACAACACCCATCATATCCGGTGTAGCTACAACTACATCGAATTCGAACCAGTTTTCATTCTGGATCTTCGGAATGAGTTCATCTCCACCTACGTAATCTGCTCCGGCAGCTTTAGCTTCTTCAGCTTTAGCGTCCTTAGCAAATACAAGGATACGAACCTTTTTACCAGTTCCGTGTGGAAGAACTACAGCGCCACGGATCTGCTGATCTGCATGACGTCCGTCACATCCTGTTCTGATATGAGCTTCGATTGTTTCATCAAATTTAGCTGTCGCGCTCTTCTTAACAAGTGCGATCGCTTCATCTCTATCATAGAGAGTTGCTCTGTCGATTAACTTTGCAGCTTCTACGTATTTCTTTCCTCTTTTCATTCTAAATACCTCCTAGTGGTGATTACGGGAATTCCCTCCCACGTATTTTTTCAGTTTCCTTACATTCTGCTTATGCAGTCTGAATTAGTCCTCTACTACAGTTACACCCATGCTGCGGCATGTTCCTTCGATCATGCTCATAGCTGTTTCTACGGATGCAGCGTTCAGGTCTGGCATCTTAAGTTCTGCGATTTCCTTTACCTGAGCTTTTGTAATCTTAGCAACTTTTGTCTTGTTCGGAACACCTGAACCAGATTTAAGGTTGCAGGCTTTCTTAATAAGAACTGCTGCCGGAGGAGTCTTTGTAACGAAGCTGAAACTTCTGTCACTGTAAACTGTAATTACTACAGGAATGATCAGATCTCCCTGATCAGCTGTCTTTGCGTTGAACTGTTTTGTAAATTCAACGATATTTACACCGTGCTGTCCAAGAGCAGGACCAACCGGTGGAGCCGGAGTAGCCTTTCCAGCTGGAATCTGTAATTTGATATAACCTGAAACTTTTTTTGCCATTTTAAAGTACCTCCTTGTGGTATTTGCGGGGATTTCCCTCCCACGTGTTCATTATGCACTACGCATAAAGTTACATTTTTTTGACTTCTGCGAAACTGATTTCTACCGGCGTTTCGCGGCCGAATAAATCAACATTGATCGTCAGGCTCTGCTTAGCCATATTGATAGTCTGAATCATGCCGACTGTTCCTTCCCAGGCTCCGCCTGTTACTGTCACAGTATCTCCTTCTTCAAAATCTACCACGATGTCTTCTTTCTGGATACCAAGTGGTGCCATCTCTTCATCTGTAAGCGGAACCGGTTTGGATCCAGGACCTACAAATCCTGTAACACCTCTTGTGTTTCGTACCACATACCAGGTATCATCGTTCATGATCATGTGGATCAGAACATATCCCGGAAACATCTTTTTCTGAGACGCTTTCTGTACGCCGTTCTTCAATTCGACAACTTCCTGCATCGGAACACGGACCTCAAGGATCTCATCTTCCAGATGACGGTTCTCGATCGTTTTGTCAATGTTGGCTTTTACCTTGTTTTCATACCCTGAATAGGTATGCACAACATACCATTTTGCTTCTGCCATAAACTCACCTTTCCTGCATTACCATTTATCAGTATCTTATCTAACTAATAAATCTACCCCGAATTTTACCAGGATATCACAGATCGTGATAATCGCTCCTAAGATAACGGAAACAACTACGACCGCAGCTGTCTGTTTGGTAAGTGTGGTTTTGTCTGGCCAGATAATCTTATTAAACTCAGCTTTCAGACCTTTGAAGAAAGGAGTTTTCTTCTCTTTTGTCTTCGCTTTGTCTTTAGATTCGCCCATAACATTCACTTCCCTTCAACGACTATTTCGTCTCTTTGTGTAATGTGTGTGATTTGCAGAATCTACAGTATTTCTTTGTTTCCATGCGTTCCGGATGAGACTTCTTATCCTTTGTCATGTTGTAGTTACGATGCTTGCATTCTGTACATTCCAGTGTAATTCTTGTACGCACAACTTCCACCTCGCTTTTTATGTTCTAATTTTTAGTTGCATGACAGCTTGCGAGGCTGTCGTGAAAGCTTCACGCCTGAAACTTTCTTTGTTAAAAATAGGCATAAAAAAAAGACCTATACTTCCATTCGCTAGGTTAGTGTACCATACCGAAAGTATAAAGTCAAGAAATTAAATAATTTTTTACGAAAGCCTTCGGACTGTCCAGGTGCATCCGGAATCTGCTCTCATCCAGGCATATTCCCGGCACACAGGCTAAAATTTCAGCCGCAGAATGAAATCCGCGGCTGAAACTTTTTATTTATCTGTCACTTTTTCCAATGTGATATTCTACCTTCATACCACGCATGATAGTTCTTGATGCAATATCTACAAAGTTAAATCCAAATGCAATTGCAACGCAGGTCGCAAAAAGTGTGATCGTCTGTTCCAGGAGCATATGCATATTCCCGCTTACGCATGCGTACATTACATAGTACAGATTCGGTCCAGGAATCAGAGGGAATACAGACGCTGTCAGGAAAATTGTTGATGGTGCTTTATTTATCCGCGACATAATAAATGCATAGAATGCAACGAATGTCGCCGCAATTGTAGTTGCAAGGAAGTTACTTGGACGCGCCTCATAAACAAGTGCATAAATCAGCCATGTAAAAAATGCTCCGATTCCACAGTAAACCACCTGCATGCCCCGGATCTTAAACCACAGTGCAAATCCCACGCAGGCTGCGGTACAGGAAATCAGCTGTACGATCAGATTCGGGGTAAGGATAAATCCTTCCGCCTCTACACCGCCAAAAAGAATCATCGGTATCGCCGTACCAAATGCGATTCCGGAAGCACCAAGCATGGAATTCATGATATTGATTGATCCGGAGATAAAGTCTTTCTGAAGCAGATCACGGATTCCGTTCGTCGTACTCAGTCCACTGATCAGGAGCATGACAATTCCGATCATGATCCGCTCCTCATGATCCGCAAATCCAAATTTAACAGATAACAGAATGATCATCTCTGCAATAAACGATAAGATCAGGTTATATGCCAGCAGGTTCTTCTCACGTTCAGCCAGCCAGTTCCCTGCTGCAACGATCACAATTGATACGATCACCGCAATGATCGCATCCCTTATATCACATCCAAAGAATACCGCGAATCCGGTACCACCTAAAATACCGGCCGCATAATGGGTGTACCACTTCTGTTCCGGTCTTCCCATCACCTCTTCAAACTGTCTTCTCATTTCTTTTGCATCCGGCTTTTCTTTACAGACTTTACGGCACAGATTATTCAGATAATCCAGCTTGTCAAAGTCACATTCCCCTATTTCTACCAGTCGGATCTGTGTAATAATCTGCCCTTCCGGTGTCTCTGCCGTAATCTGGATATTGCTTGGTATAACAAAAATATCATACTTTACAAATCCATAACTTCTGCAAATACGGTACAGACTATCCTGCAGACGGAAGTTCTCCGCTCCACATCTAATCATAGCTTCCCCAATGTCCAGGATCCCCTGTACAATTCTCTCGTAATCGTATTTCACATTCATTTTCCTTTTCCCAAAACCTCTCTCTTTTGTTCTTCTTACAAAGCCAGTTGTTCCGCCCTCCCGAACACTTCAGCCATACGAAGTAATGATATCATGATGTATCAAAAAGTCAACTAAATTCGGAGAATTTCTTCTAATATGTTATTTTTCTCCAGCCTTTTTCAGTCCTTCTTCTTCCCGGAATGCTCCTGGTGTCATCCCATACATTTTCTTAAATATTCTTACAAAATAACTTGTATTATCTATTCCCACATCTGCGGCAACCCGAATAACCGTATCATTCGTCTTACACAATAATTCTTTTGCCCTCTCCAGCCTGTAATCGATCAAATATTTCACCGGAGTCGTCCCTATTCCACGCTTAAAGCATCGAAGGGCTTCACTTTTACTAATGTTCGCTTCCGCTGCCAGCCTTTCCAAAGAAATTCGTTCTTTATAATGGTTTTCTATAAACTGCATCATCTCTCTGAGCCGCGACTGTAAAAGGAGATTCTTATTCCGGGACTCTCTCTGTACAATATCCGGAACTTCTTCAAACAATTCATCCCATAATCTGCTGATCTTGTTCTGTATAATCAGTTCTTTTCTAAGCATTTCCTTTCCGGCATCTTTGTATATCTCATCCAGCAGACTTAATATACCACTATTTTTTTCTTTTTCCAAAATCACATATTCTTTACCATATGTAATTACAGGACTAACATATTTTTGATAAATTGCACTTTCCCGCGCAGCAAGCAGCTCTGGAGCGTGCAGGATATTTGGCATAAGCGCACCACCCGGTGTTTCAAAGCGGTGGATCACTCTGCTGTTTATAAAAATCCCCTCCCCCGCTTCAAGGATAATCTTTTCATTTCCAATCCTGCAGATTACTTTTCCAGATTCAACCCATGCCCATTCAATCTCATTATGCCAGTGCCATTCAACATAACCCTGACCAATTTCATCGATATCATCCAGATAATATTCAAAAGGAAACTCCGGCGTTCCGTGTTCACGTATTTCCCTCAGTGTTTCATCTGTTATTATCTCTGTTATTTGCATTTTCATTATACCTTTTGTGTTTTGAAGATATTGTACTATATTTTTGCGATATTCGTCAAGACATCCACCCCTCCAATATGATATAGTGCTATTTTGAAAGGAGCTTTTAAGAAATGAAAAAAAACACAAATTGTATGCAGACCATCTACGCTTGTTTTATTGGTTACATCGTTCAGGCTATCGTAAATAATTTTGTTCCTCTTCTTTTTGTCACTTTCCAAAATAATTACCATATTTCACTAGAACGAATTACCTTTTTGATCACACTCAACTTTATCATTCAGCTGTTTGTCGATCTTCTATCCGCATTCTTCATCGACAGGATCGGATACCGCATTTCAATTTTAATTGCGCATATCCTTTCTGCGGCAGGACTGATATTACTCACCGTTCTTCCGGAAGTTTTTTCCTCCCCTTATACCGGACTTGTAATCGCAGTTATCATTTATGCGATCGGCGGTGGACTTCTCGAAGTACTGGTAAGCCCGATCATTGAAGCCTGCCCTACTGATAACAAAGAAAAAGCAATGAGTCTCCTGCATTCCTTTTACTGTTGGGGGCATGTGGGCGTTGTTCTGTTATCAACCGCATTTTTCTGGTTTTTCGGAATATCGCACTGGAAAATCCTCGCACTTATGTGGGCTGTCATCCCAATATTTAACACTTTCCTCTTCAGAAGTGCACCAATCTACTCCCTTCACGAAGAAGGTGAACAGGGACTTTCTCTCAGAGAATTGTGCACATCTAAAATCTTCTGGATGTTAATGCTTATGATGACCTGTGCCGGTGCCAGCGAACAGGCAGTCAGCCAATGGGCATCCACTTTTGCCGAGACAAGCCTGCACATTTCCAAAACACTCGGCGATCTTGCCGGTCCTCTTACCTTTGCAGCCTGTATGGGGGCTTCCCGGCTGCTTTACGGAAAATACGGAGACAGGATCCGGCTGGATCTGTTCATGAGAGGAAGCTGCATTCTTTGCATCCTTTCCTATTTATGTATTTCCATCCTTCCATTTCCTGCGCTGAACCTTTTTGGATGTGCGCTTTGCGGATTCTCCGTTGGAATTATGTGGCCGGGACTTTTCAGCACCGCATCCGTCTCTATTCCACGTGGCGGCACAACAATGTTTGCCCTCCTTGCACTTGCCGGAGATCTGGGATGTTCCGGTGGTCCGACGCTTGCAGGTCTGGTATCTTCCTACGCCGGCGGTAGTCTGAAAACCGGGATTTTCGCAGCTATTATTTTTCCGGCCGTCCTGCTCCTTGGTCTGATAAAATCAAAAAAATCTGAATAAAAAGATGAGCACCTTTTACAGCACTCATCTTCCCCACTACTTCAACAATTTTTCTTCCCATTCTTTTTCTTTAAACCCGGTCAGTACAAATCTGTCCCCAACTACAAACGGTCTTTTCACCAACATACCATCTGTCGCCAGCAGCTTTATCTGCTCATCTTCCGTCATCGTCGGAAGCTTGTCTTTCAGCTGCATCTGCTTATAAAGCATCCCACTTGTATTAAAAAACTTTTTCAGCGGGACCCCACTCATCGCATGCCATTCCTTCAGCTCTTCATAGGTTGGATTTTCCTCCACGATTGCCCGTTCCTCAAATGCAATCCCATGCGCCTCCAGCCATTTCAGCGCCTTCTGACAGGTGCTGCATTTTCTGTATACCAATACTTTCATCTATCTGATCCACTCCTTTTTTATTCTCCAAAGTCCTGCTTGTACATCCCTTACAAGCTCTGTATTTCCATGTACCAATTCTTCATGATACCGTGTCAGACGTTGCCAGCTTTTCAGGATCTGCTGCTTCTGTAACGGATAAAAATTACTCAACACCGCATCCATCTCTCTGATCCCATACATCTCCAGCTGCTCCTGGAACTGCTTCTCATCTTTTTCATCTTCCCCAATATATTTGAGACAGAGAATCTTATTCCAGTCATACATATCAAAAAGCAGAACTTCATCCAATGGTACTTCCAGTGTCAGGAAGTTGCCGCCCATCGACTGATCCACATTATAGGCTTCACGGAATGCCCAGTACGGATACTCCGCACCATCCGGTTTCTTCACATATTTCTCCATCTCACGCACAAACCAGGAATAGGCTGTTGTGAAAATCTTTGCACTTTCCTGATATTTTTTCCGCACATACGCCTCTTTGGAATAGCACACGCCATTCCGCTCAATTGCTTCGATTACCGGGTCTGCCTGTGATGCATATAAGGTTATTGTATTACATTTTTCACCCATTCTCTTCGCACCTCCCAGATGTTTCCATAACATCCATCACTTCCGATCTGGATGTCATCATCAAAAAGCCTCTTCCAGCTCTCCCGGATTTCCCGTTTGATCTCCGGATAGAACTGCGACATATACGCCTGCGTGTCGCTGACTCCATAGGCTTCCAGAAGCTCTTTGTGCCGCTTTTCATCCGCCTTGTCTGCCGGAATATAGGAATAGTTGAGGATCATTCCCCATTTTGTGAAATTCACTCTGGTAATCAGAGATTCTTCGATCTCCAGTTCCAAGATCACTCTTCCTTTTTCCGGAAGCATCGTTGCATCCTGCCTGAAGGATACCCATACCGGAAATTCCACATCCGCCGGTTTGTTCCCGTAGTCCGGTCCGTTCTTGACCAACCATTCATAAGTATCCAGAACCAGCTCCGAATGTTCTTTGAGATCCTTTATGATATACTCTCGCTTTACCGTATATCGTCCGGTCTCCTGAAGAACTTTCCAGACATTTTCATGCTGCTTTGACCACACTGTAATCTTTGCCATTCCATCACCTCACTAATGGTAAAATATAAGTACTCCAAAGATAACTAACCGGCATCACCATACTTACATTTACTATAACACCGATCGGCATCTTTTGTCCTCTTTTCCCTTTATTCTCTCATTACTTCGTATCAAATCTGGTCACTGCCATGTGGATCAGATATGGAATAAGGATTACCGGAATCGCCAGATACGCCAGCACACTATACGCCTTCTGGATCAGTGTCAGAAGCCCGAACTGTGCGATTCCAAAATCTACAACACAGCAGATAAATGCTGCCACAATTTCCTTTGTACCGATTTTTCTTTTCTCATCCGTTCCTATCTCTTTTTTCATCTTATCAAGACCACTACAGATTCTCTTGACCATTGCAGCCACCATATTAACTGCCGTAGATACCGCTCCTAGAATGATCAAAACAGAAATCAGCGGCATCATAAATCCTTTTCCAACACCGCACTGCACCTGCGATGATATTCGGAATATACACGATCAGAAGACCTGCGATAATGCAGACAAACAGGACAGAAGCCACCCTACGCACCAGGTCTGTTCCAAATACTGCCACAACGAAGATAAATATGCCGATAATCAACGTACACAGCAGATACGGAAGTCCGGTCAGGGTACTTAAGGTCGCTCCGCCTGTCGCAAATGCAACTGCAGGAGCCACGCACATCACACAAATTAACTGTAGATCTGCGCACCCGAGGCAAATCCACCTCCGAAATGTGTTGTAAACCAGACAAACGCTACCCCAAGAATCATAGAGGAAGTTGCGGATTTCTTATTCTTCATGGCTCTGATCCTTTCTGACTCTTTCTTTCAGTTTCTGCATTGCATCTTCCAGCATTTCCCGGGTTACCTTATATGGGTAATGTGCTACATCCGATATTTTCGGAATATGTCCCATACTTTCTTTCCATTCATCCTCTGTAATCTCAATTTCTTTCAAGGACACCGGAAGACCTATCTCGCGATTCAGCTTATATATTTTCTCAAATTCTTCTTCCTGTCCATCTACAAGAAGTGCCAGAAGCACACCAAATCCAACTACTTCCCCGTGCAGATGCCGCTGCTCGATCACCGGATACTTCGTCAGAGCATAAAAAATTGCATGTGCAAGTCCACTGTTATAATCCGGTGTGAAATCTTTTGTAAGGAAAATGGATGCAATTCCGGTTGTCACAACGATCGCCAGAACCACCTGCTCTACATCGTATGTACACAGTCCCTTTTTATGGTCTGCAAATGCCTTCGGTCCATATTCCAGAAGCGGATTCCTGCACATCAGACTGACTGCTACACCAAGTGAGGTAAAATGTTCCAGTCTTTCATCCCTTGATGAGATTGTTGCTTCATAGTATTTTGCATAGGTATCACCAATTCCTGCCCACATATACTGACTCGGTGCTTTTGCTATGATTTCTGTATCGATAAATGCATGCATGACCGGACGCACGAAGAAATTCGGTTTCAGAAATGTACCATCCTCGTTATACATGATCGACACCGATGTACATGCCGAACAGTTGGATGCAATTGTCGGGAAGCTGAACACCGGCTTATCATCTGTGATACACAGACATTTTACCGTATCCAGTGCTTTGCCCCCTCCTACTCCAAATACCATATCTGCTTTCTGATAAACCGACATCCGGCGAAGCTTTTCTACCGTCTGATAGGTACAGTCTTTCCCATAAAGTTCTTTTCCAATAATCTCCAGATTCGTCTGGTCGACCGCCACTTTGATCTTATCAAAAGCCGCATCAAGTGCCCTTTTTCCACCAATCACAAGTACCGTTTTTCCATAAGATTCACAGACCGGTCCGATTTTATCGTAAATTGCATCTCCGATGGAATAATTCGGGAGATGCACCTCGTAATTTTCTAATTTCATAGTCTTTCTCTTTTCCTGGTTCTATGTCTTTTTCCTAAAAAACAATCATTCAGCCGGAAATCCTGACAGAATATCCTGGTAGCTTCTCTTGCATATTTTCGTATCCAAAAAGCCGGTCCGAATCCTAAAATTCGCACCGACTCTGGTCTCTTTCATTAATTCTGATTAGATATCTAAAAGATCACTGTATACTTTCAGTGCTCCGTCTGTCTCATGGGCAAGTACACGTTTGGCAAGTACTTTCCCAAGCTGAACACCTTCCTGGTCGAAGCTGTTCACATTCCATACAAATCCCTGGAACATAACCTTATTCTCAAAATGTGCAAGAAGTGCACCGAGTGTCTCTGGTGTCAGTTCTTTACCGATGATAATACTTGACGGACGTCCACCTTCAAAATTCTTGTTGCGGTTCTCGTCTGATTTACCGCATGCAAATGCTACGATCTGTGCAGCTACGTTTGCGCAGAGCTTCTGCTGGCTTGTGCTGTCCTGGATCACAACATCGGTTCCGATCTGGCTGTTCTTGAAGCCGATGAACTGGAGCGGTATGATGTTGGTTCCCTGGTGGAGAAGCTGATAGAAGGAATGCTGTCCGTTTGTTCCTGGTTCTCCGAAGATCACCGGACCTGTCGGGTAATCTACCGGCTCGCCAAAGCGGTTAACTGATT
Organism: Coprococcus comes ATCC 27758; assembly: GCF_025149785.1. GTDB lineage: Bacteria > Bacillota > Clostridia > Lachnospirales > Lachnospiraceae > Allocoprococcus > Allocoprococcus comes. The sequence continues at coordinate 2,866,195 of NZ_CP102277.1, forward strand.
TACCATTGGATTCCATATCCAGCTGCTGCAGATGTGCCGGGAAACGGCTCAGTGCCTGTGAATATGGGAGAACGGCTGTTGCCGGATATCCAAGTACATTACGCTCGTATACACCGATCATCGCATCCAGCATTGCCGGGTTCTTCAATAAATCTTCATTCTTGGAAACTTCATCTACCTTTGCTGCTCCTGCAAGGAACTGTGCAAATACTTCCGGTCCGAATGCCAACGAAAGTACGGCACCGCCGACTGCTGAAGTAGATGAGTAACGTCCTCCGATATAATCATCCATGAAGAATGCTGCAAGATAATCATCGCTCTTTGCAAGTGGTGATGTCTCGCTTGTAACAGCGATCATATGCTTGGAAGCATCCAGACCTGCATTTTTCAGGGCATCTTTTACAAATGACTCATTGGTAAGAGTCTCAAGAGTTGTTCCTGACTTTGATACCAGAACAAAAATAGAATGTGCTACATCAATTGAATTCAGTACTGCTGCTGCATCATCCGGGTCAACATTGCTGATGAATTTGGCTTCCATCTTGAATGTGCCGTTCTTCTTAGCCCAGTTTTCAAGTGCAAGATACATTGCGCGAGGACCAAGGTCACTTCCACCGATACCGATCTGTACGACTGTTGTGAATTTCTCACCTGCTGCATTTGTGATCTCGCCGGCATGTACTTTATTGGCAAAATCTGCGATCCTCTGCTGCTGCTTAACATAGAATTCTCGCTTGTCTACTCCGTCAGCTTCTACTTTATCTCCAAGCTGTCCACGGGTGAGCTGATGAAGAACCAGTCTCTTTTCTCCTGTGTTGATCACTTCTCCATTGTAGAGTGCTGCGTACTTTTCTGTCAGCTGCGCTTCTTTTGCAAGCTTTGCAAGTGCTGCAAGTACTTTATCATCTACTGCTTTTGCAGCGTAATTGTAAGTAAGATCCTCTGTCATCGGAACGCTGTAATCCTTAACACGTTCTGCTCCGTTCTCACCGGACATCACTTCTGCAAGATTGACACGTTCTACTTCCGAAAGTTCTTTAAATGATGTAAGTGTATCCAAATTGTTCCAATTAATCATAGTGGATTCCTCCTTATTCCTTTTATGATAGCAGGATTGTATCAGCCCTTTTGATACGCACGAATCTTTTTCTCCGTTCCTTGTATCATATAATAATCCAAGGAAATTATACTATGATGTGGTTATGATTTCAAGCCTGTAGGTCGGAAACCTTTGCTCGTCTTTACAATAATCTTGTCAAATACCATGAATAAGGACGGAAGGATCAGCACAACAACCACCATACTGATCAGTGCACCTCTCGCCATCAGGATACACAGTGAACTGATCATATCGATATTGGAATAAAGTCCGACACCGATCGTTGCAGCAAAGAAGCTGAGTGCACTGACGATGATCGACTGCGCAGAAAACTTATGCGCTGTTGTGATCGCGTCAAATTTGCCTGCGCCGCGGCTTCTCTCTCTCTGATATCTGGTGGTCATCAGAATCGCATAATCCACAGTCGCGCCAAGCTGGATCGTACCGATTACGATTGATGCCACAAACGGCAGCTTTGTTCCAGTGTAAAACGGAATACCCATATTCACAAAGATCGCAAATTCGATCACACCGACCAGGATCACCGGAATAGTAACTGATTTGAACAGAAGCAGAATAATCACAAATACAATTCCAATAGACACTGCGCTTACGCGTTTAAAGTCTGTATCTGTAATGTTGATCAAATCTTTTGTCAATGGTCCTTCTCCTACCAGCATTGCACCCTTATCATATTTATCCATGATCTTATCAATCTGCTCAATCTGTTTGTTTACTTTATCCGTTGCTACTTTGTAAGTAGAATTTACCATCAGCAGCTGGTACTTGTCATTTTTCAGCATACCGGTGACAGATTCCGGGAGCATATCTGCCGGAACACCTGAGCCGACCAGGTTATCCAGTCCAAGTACCCATTTAACACCATCTACTTTTTCAATCTCCTGTGACATCTTCTTGACATCAGAACCTGCAACCGAGCTGTCCACCAGGATCATATGTGTGGTGTTCATATTGTAATCTTCTTTTAATTTCGTGTTCGCAATGACACTCGGAAGATCCTTTGGCAGCGATTCGTCCAGATTGTAGTAAACACCTGTGTGATTGTTTCCGTAAATCGCCGGAAACAGAAGGATCACAAATGCTACTACATAAATCACGTAACGCTTTGTCACCTTATCTGAAATCCTTCTAATATCCGGAAGCAGCGGTTTGTGTTTCGTCTTCTCGATCAGCTTGTCACAGCACAGAATCATGGACGGAAGAACGGTTACACAGACCAGAACTCCGAAGATAACTCCTTTTGCCATAACGATACCGATATCTTTTCCAAGCGTAAAGCTCATAAAGCAGAGTGCGATAAATCCGGCAACCGTCGTAACTGAACTTCCGATTACGGATGAAAAGGTCTGGGAAATCGCGTGTGCCATCGCCCGCTCTTTATCTCCGTTATAGCGCACCTGCTGCTCCTGATAACTGTGCATCAGGAAAATAGAATAGTCCATAGTGACACCGAGCTGAAGTACCGCTGCCAGTGCCTTCGTGATATAAGAAATCTCTCCAAAAAATACATTCGTTCCAAGATTATATACGATTGCGATTCCGATACTCAAAAGGAACAATACCGGAACAAAAATTGATTCCATCGTAATTGCCAGAACCAGTGCAGAAAGTGCGACTGCGATCAGTACATAAAGTGGTGTCTCCTTTTCGGCAAGCTCTTTGGTGTCCTCTACAATCGCAGACATTCCACTTAAGAAGCACTGCTCTCCGGTGATCTTACGGATCTCGGTAATTGCCTTCATGGTTTCATCGGATGAAGTTCCATCTTTGAAAAATACCGCCATCATTGTTCCGTCTTCTGTGTTGTACTCATCATACAGCTTTGACGGAAGCACACTCTGTGGAACCGAAATATCAGCCAGTGAATCATACCAGAGTACATTCTCTACTCCGTCTACCTTCTCTACCTTTTCTTTCAGCTTCACAATCTCTTTATCTTCCATGCCGTCTACCATCAGCATCGAAAATGCCCCAATCCCAAAATCATTCGTCATGATCTCTTGTCCCTGCATTGTCTCAATGTCTTCCGGAAGATAAGTCAGTACATCATAGTTGATCCTGGTGTTCACATACCCCCACACAGCCGGAATCAAAAGGATAATACTGAGTATCAGTATCGGTACTCTGAATTTAACAATCTTTTTGCCAACCTTTACCATACTTTATTCCTCTTTTCTTTTTATTCTTTCTCTCTTAATGACTGCCGGTCATTTATTTTACAAAACCAATATACAACAAAACTGACCATAAGTCAATTTGTTTATTGACTTATGGTCAGTTTTTTTAATAATATTGTTTAGACTGATAACCTTATGCGTAATCCTGCTCCATAATATAACAACGGGCAGACTCTGTTCCCCGAATCTGCCCGTTCATTTACGCTATTCATTTATGCATTTTCTGCCGCTTCTTCACGATTTTTGCAAACCACCTGTCCAGCCACATAGCAGACCGCTGCAACTGCCATACCATTGATCGAAGCAATTCCCCATGACACAAGATTTGCTACCACTGCACCTGCAATCACACCGATCACGGCAAACCAGTTCACAGTTTTGATTTCTACTTTATCACTGTCGTACTCCTTCTTATTTATAAAGTACGAGAGCACCAGGATAATCCCTACCGGCGGAAGGGTACAGTTCAGTACGTTCAGCCAGTTACAGAAATTGTAATACAGCCATACAGAAAGAAGTGTTCCGATAATACCTGAAATCAGAACCATCGGTTTCTTCTTCTGCCGGAAAATATTTGCCAGTCCAAGACCTGCTGAATACAGCGCATTGTCGTTGGTGGTCCAGATATTGAGTCCCAGAACCAGAATCGCCATATAGAACAGATTCAGACGGATCATAACCTCAAAGATATCATTTCCGCCAACGAAAATATAGGCAATCGCCCCAAAAAAGAACATCAGCGAATTCCCGATAAAGAATGCTACAACCGTTGCAATTGTACCTGATTTGGCATCCTTTGCAAATCTTGCAAAGTTCGGAGTTGCCGTTCCGCCTGATACAAAGGAACCGACTACCATACCCGCTCCACCGATCACGGTCACAGATCCACTGGATACTGCAAACTGGTCAACGATCGTTCCATTTCCCTGACGAACTGCCATCACCATTGCTACCGTTCCAAGAATCGCAACGAGCGGAACTGCAATATAGCTTACCACCGTAAGGGAATCAATTCCGAAATATGCAGAAGCGGTCATACAGCCTCCTGCAACCAATACCAGAGCCCACATCGCAGCCTTACTTCCACCGAGAAGTTCTCCTGATACCGGGATTGCAAACATCGCAACACCCACACCGAACCATCCGATCTGAGTGAAGCTGATCATTGCAGAAGAAAGATAAGATCCTTTTTCTCCAAACGCTCTTTTTGCCAGAAGATCCATGCTAAGTCCGGTCTTTGCACCTACATATCCCAGAAGTCCTGTATACACACCAAGGATCGCTCCTCCAAGGAGAAGGGACTTGATAAATCCCCAGAAATCAAGTCCTGCTGCCATCTGCTGCCCAACCCACATACTTGCCGAGAAAAATGTAAATCCCAGCATGATCATAAACATGGTCAGGAAACCTTTTCTGCCCTCTTTCGGAACTGCCTGGTCCGCATAGTCAATATCAACAGTTGTATCTTTCGTTTTTTTGCTCATTTTTTACCTCATTCCATTCTCTGTGATCAACAAGTTCATTCTTTTTATAGCATATATTTCTTCAAAGAATCGGTAAATTCGGTAATTCTCTGATCTGCCAGTTCTTTTAATGTAATATTTTTCATACTCTCGATATATCCCTGTTCCTGACGGTACAGCCACTTGGTGTCTGCCGGACGGATCTTCTCATAGTGGTTCTTCTCGATCCAGTCCTCATAACTGATCGGTGTCGGGTATCCAATCTTTTCATCAAGCAGTTCTTTAAAATCGATCTTATCTGCTCTCTCTTTGATTCCTTCCCAGAATTCCAGAACTTCCTCTACATGCTCATGAATCTCATAGCGTCTTGCCCCGCCATCGTAGATGATACATTTTTCAAAAAGCGGACTGCACATGGAAAGTGTCTCTCTTCTGAACTCCGGCGCGATGATTCCGTCCTTCCAGTAGAAGTCCACATCCGGAAGGTTGATTCCTGACACACCTTTATCCTGATAAGTACTGAAAATTCCTTCATAATACACGGTAATGAACCCTTCAAATTCCGGCCAGAACTCACGGATCTCTCTGGTAAGATTCTCAAGAATCTCAATTCCCTTTGTCCCACCAATTGTGAAAATGATAATATTACGAAGCTTTGCTCCGTTCTTCCTGTAAAAATCTGTCACATAGCGCAGGCAGTGAATCAGAGTCTCCCCACTTGCAATGATATCTCCGATCATCAGTGTGCTGTCCGGAACCATGGTAAGCTTACTATATTTGATTTCAAGCCCTGCAATCTCTTCATCCGCAAATACACGTTCACTGGATAAGAAACTGATATCGTGTACACGGATGTGCTCTCTGTAGCAGCTTTCCTCCAACGGATAGTTCAACGCTCCTCTCAAGATAGAAAGAATATTTGCAGTTGTCACTTTCTTTTGTTCTTTAAAATAATAGAGCATCTGAGATGTAGAAGGAATCAAGCAGTCATATACCTCATATCCGACGATCTCCGGTGTATTCAGAAGCTTTCTTGTCTCTGCTTCCGATACAACATAATATTCATTTACATAGTTCCCGCCGGCCAGTTTATAACAGGCTACACCCTGTTCATTAAATTCCGGCACCAGCTTAACCTGATTCCAATTTTTCATCTGTGATTTTCCCCTTTTCTGTAAGTCCACTTTTCATAACAATAAACATTCTACAAAATGTTATGCTGAAAGTGGGGGAATGTCAAGTGGAAATTTGAAAAGTCGCCAACATTTTCATTTCATATAGAAATCTCCGCGATTTTATATGCTTTCCATATATTTGTAACATTTTTCCACCTTTATCTATACCTGTTTGCCACATTTTTCTTTGTTTTTCAAATAGTATTTGTAACATTTTTCTTATAAATATAAAATTTCAAACCAGACTACATATTTACAACGACGTATAAATCTTCTCTTTTGCATAAAAGGAGAACGATATCTCATAAAAAATACCGTTCCCCTTTGCTTTTCTTATCTCACCTGATCAATATAGAATTTAAATTTATCTGTTCGATAATAGCATTTGAAATTCTCGATCGGAATTTCTCTTCCATTCACAATGCCATATGTAATACAACGAAACAGAATAATCGGTGTTCCTTCCTCGATGTCCAAATACTCGGCAATTTCATCCTGTGCCCCGATCGCCTCAATCGTTCTTCTTGCCTTTGTTATCTTAACACCATAAACTTCTGTTATGATCTGATAAAGGGATTCCTTTTTCAAATCATACTTTGATAAACCCGGAAAAATCTTTTCCGGCAGAAAAGTCAGCGTATAGTTTAGCGGCTCTTTATCTGCATATAAGATTCTTCCTATCATATAAACATTATCACTGGTTGTAATCTCAAGTGCTTTTGCTCTCTTTACATTCGCATCAACCAGCTCTGAAACAACAACTTTTTTACTTGGTGTCAGTCCCAGCTTTAATACATCTTCCGTACAACTCGTAATTGAAAAAAGATTGTTACTTCCTTCATCCGTCTTTACATAGGTTCCTTTTCCCTGGACTTTGTACAAATATCCTTCTGTGACCAATTCATCAATCGCTTTCCGGATCGTAATTCTGCTGACCTGATAAGTCTCCATCAATTCTCTTTCGCTCGGAATCGGCTCCTTTGAATCGTAAACTTCATTATCAATATTCTCTACGATTGCCTTCTTCACAAGATAATATTTAGGTAACTTTTCGTCGAACATCTCCTTCACCCCATCTCACCTTTTTTGATCACAGAATATTCCAAGTGTTAACACATAGCTTTAAATTCCCTGATCTTTTCTTTCATTGCAGGAATATTTTCATGAAGTTTTAGAATTGTACTGCCAACGAACGCTGCATCCCCGCCTGCCTCTCTTACTAGTCTTACATCTTCTGGTGCATGAACGCCTACCCCACAATAAATAGGTCTTTCAATTCCACAGCTTCTTAAATACTCTACACAATCTTTTAATGTAGGATATTCCTCATTTTTTTGCTGTGTATCATACGGCTTCGCCTGTAAATATACAAATCCATTTGATTGTTTTGCCATTTCCACTTCTTCTTTCGGTAAATGGAACTGTACATAACAAGATACCTGAAGCCCCGCTGCAATTATCTTATTTTTAATAATATCATCTTTTAAGCCAACAAGCAAAATATCTTTTAAATTATTTGTCAGGCAGAACTCAATAAATCTGTCTACACCAATCTCTTCAACTGTATTTTCATATGCCAGAACCAGAATCTTCACATCTGGAAGTCTCTTCTGAATGGCAACAATTGAATCCATATATTTTTCATAATCATCGCAAGCCTCCAGTGCTTTTTTCATTCTTCCTGCAATATAATCACTCTCCAGGTATGGATTTCTGGATGGAAAATCCACTTCCATCATTCTGCATCCTGCATCTGCATATTCTACTGCCATATTATAACTTGCTTCAATTGTAGGATATCCATTTGATAAATAACAAATAATCTCCATTTTTATTCTCCTCTGTACACCTTGATAAATAATTCTTTAAATTCGTCAATTTCCGGAATAACCGGATTTGTTTTTGTGCATCCATCAGCTTTTGCAAGCGGAGCCATCTCATCCAGTTTTTCCATATATTTTTCTTCATCCGGAATGATCTCTTTAAAGCATTTTGGAATATTTAACTTTTCATTTAACGCTTCTACTGCTTCATGAAGATTTTCTGCTCCGATTCTCTTTGCAAATTTTGCATAAACTTCTTTCGCAGTTTCATTCTGCTCATTATATCTGATGATGTACGGCAAAATAATGGCGTCTGCCAGACCATGTGATACATGGAAAATACCACCGATTGTATGCGCCATAGAATGTACAATTCCAAGCGATACATTGGTAAATGCAATTCCAGCTACCATAGATGCCTGTACCATAGTCTCTCTTGCTTTTATATCATTGCCATTCTCATATGCAGTCGGTAAAGTTTCCATAATATCCTGGGCTGCCTGGCTTGCAAGAATATCTGACAGATAATTTGCACGGTTTGAAGCAAGTGCTTCCAGTGCATGGGTAAGCGCATCCATTCCTGTCTCTGCGGTAATCTTAGCCGGCATAGACATTGTTACTTCCGGATCACAGATTGCGATATCCGGCATCATTTCCATATTTCCAACACCATGCTTTAATCCTTTTTCATTATCTGAAATTACGATAGAACGTGAAACTTCACTCGCTGTTCCACTTGTTGAAGGAATACAACACATTCTTGCTTTACCTCGTAATTTCGGAAATTCATTCGGTGGAAGAATATCTTCCATCTGAGTCAGTTCCGGATGTTCATAAAAGATCCACATTGCTTTTGCAGCATCCATTGCTGATCCACCGCCAAGTCCGACAATCAGATCTGGTTCAAATTCCAGCATTTCATTTCTTCCTCTGAGTACAGTTTCAAAAGACGGATCTGGTTCTACGCCTCTGATAACCATTGTTTCAGCACCGGTTTCTTTAAAATATCCTTCTACCTTTGCCAGCATTCCACTCTTTTCCATGCTATGTCCGCCAATAACAATACTGACTTTTTTTGCTTTAATTGTCTTAATATATGCAAGACTTCCTTCTCCAAACATCAATTCTGATCCTGCAAGTTTCATTGGTCGCATCATTTTTATCTTCCTGCCTTTCTCTATTTCAATCCATCTAATACTTTCTTAACCAGTTCATAAGAGATTGGATTTGTTAAAATTCCTCCCTCTTTCAAGCTGGAACCGATAATCGCACCATCTGCTGTCTGAAGCTGATCATGAATATTTTCTGCATTTACACCACTTCCTGCAAACACCGGAAGATTTACAACATTTTTCACTCTCTTAATCAGATCCAGTGGTGTCTCTTCTCCAACCTGTGTACCTGTAACAATAATTCCGTCTGCTCCGTTTGATGCAGCATCTTTTGCTGACTGCTCAATCGTAATATGTTCTCTTAACATATGCGCATGTTTTACCTGCACATCGGCAAGAATTTTAACATTTTCCTGTCCCATCATCTTGCGATATTCCATACATTTCTTTGCACATGGCTGAATAATTCCATCTGTAAACAATACTGTATCCACAAATACTGGAACTCTGATAAAGGATGCTCCTACCATTGCAGCAATCGCAATATCTGCTTCACAGTCATTAAACGCTGCGTCAAGTCCTACTGGAATCTGAACTGCCTGTTTCACAGCATATGCTGCAGCTGTAAGTGCCGCTACCTGTGCTTTATTTAAAAAAGCGGAAAAAGGTGTATCCCCCATATTTTCTACAATAACAGCATCTACCCCTGCTTTTTCAAGCGTAACTGCATCCTGAACTGCACGATCAATAATTCGCTGATAATCTCCATCAAATCCTGCTGTCGTCGGAAGAGGAAGACAATGCACCATTCCGATTACTGTCTGTGAATTTAAGGTAAGTATTTCTTTACTCATTTTTACCATCCTCTCTTTTTATATGATAATTATAAATTCCTTCCAATGCTGTTCTGCAAAGCAGATCCTCTGCATCCACCCGATCCTGTCCTTTTAAAGTTTCCTTCAAATTTTCAAGCACTGTAACAACTGTTAAAATACAGGTCTTAACTCCCATCAAACGTCCCAGCGTCAAAATACAGGAGGATTCCATGTCAATTCCTGTTACTCCAAGTTTCTTAACCTCTTCAAATGTCTTTGACATATCCCGTCCACATTCCAGAGAAAACTTGGAATCATGCATGCAACTGTAGAAACCATCCATCGTACAGTTCAATCCATTCAGATAACGTTTTCCCATCTGCTGAACTGTTTCATTCATCACATTAACAAGCTCAACATCTGCGACTGCAGGATAACTCAAATCTACATAACTCTGACTGGTTCCTTCTCGCCTCATTGCGGCAATCGGAATCATAAAATGTCCCAGCATATCATCCTGCATAGACATTACTGTCCCCATTCTTACAGCGACCTGCATTCCAGACTCATACATCTCTTCCATCGCAATCGCTGCGGACGGTGCCCCGATTCCCGTCGACGTTACTGTAATCTCTACTCCTTTATAGGTTCCTGTATATGTATTGAACTCTCTCATGAATGCAACTTTTTTGGGGTTATCCAAATACTTTTTTACAACTTCTACTCTCCATGGATCTCCCGAAAAAAGTACATATTTCGCAACCGTTTCTTCGCTTGCTCCCATATATAATGTACTCATCTGCATTTCCCCTTTCAGCGTAATGTTTCAAATTTCTGTAATAATTCCTGTTCTGTTGGCGCATTTGTACAGCACCCTTCTGCCTGTAAAACAAAGTAAGATAATACACTTCCAAGCCTACAGCAGTCTGCCGGAGAATATCCATGTAAATATCCATAAACAAATCCTGCCATGTAAGCATCTCCCGATCCAGTTGCATCTACTACCTGTTCCACTTGACAAATTCCAATCTCTTCTTTCCGTATTTTTCCGTCTTCCCGCACATAACAAATGCTTCCGTCTTTTCCCAGAGTTGTCACAATAATATCTGCTTTTCCAATTTTAAACAGCTCTGTAATCGTATTTAGTCCGAAAAGCTTTTCAATAATTTCACATTCTACTTCATTTGTGAAAATGATTTTGCTTTCTGTTAACAACTGTTTCAAAAATGGTTCTGGAAATGCATCAAAATCATCTTTCATTCCAAAAACTACCGGTACATGATGCTTTTTACATTTTGCAAAAAACTCTTCATTGTCTGGTCTTGATGCAACGGTTATCACTCCCAGCTTTGCCGTTTCAAACAAGCTGTCTTTCATTTTCTGTGCATATCTTCCATCCATTGCTCCAGGATAAAATATGGTAATATGATCGTTATTATTATCCTGTAACAAATAACATACACTGGTTGCTTCCTCTGCTATTTGTGTAATCCCATCCTGTGGTACATTTCCTTCTTCCAGAAACTTTTTAAAACCATTACTTTCATAATCTCCGCCTACTCTTAAAACTGGCATTGCCTTCATTCCAAGCCGGCAAAGTGCATAGGCAATATTTACAGAACAGCCTCCGTAAAAAATTTTTGAATTGGATTTATTTGTAACCAGTGATGTAAATCCCACTTTGGCAGGTGTTGCTATTTTTATAATGTGATCCATACTTACATAGCCGCTTGTCAGAACATCTACTTTCATTATCCGTGCCTCCTACAACTGTCCCTCTTCCAGCATCTTGCTGAATGTATTCATATCGATGACTTTTCCCAGATACTTATCAATATCTGTCAGATGAACTTCATTAACTGTTTCTGAATTCGTTGCCACACATTCCCGGATAACATATGGGTTGTAATTCAGATAAAATGCATCTGTCACCGTTGCCCGAATGCAGCAGTTTGTTTTCGTTCCAACAACGACTACATTTTCCACTTCATTTTCCCGCAATACCAGATCCAGGTCTGTGCCGAAGAATCCACTGTACCTTCTCTTTCGGATGACATAATCTTTCTTTTCATCAACTTCCAACATTGGATCAATTTCAATTCCAAAAGTCCCTTCTATACAATTTGGTCTCATGGACTGTGCTTTTTTATCTACTTTATCTTTTCTGTTACAGTGCTGTAAAAAAACAATCAGCAGTTCATGTTTCCGGCTTTCATCCAGAACCTTTTTAATCCGTGGAAGAATCTTTTGATTCTCAGGATAAAATACCAGACCTTCCGGATCCGTAAAATCGCGAACCATGTCCACAATAATCAATGCTGTCTTTGCCATTTTCCTCCCCCTTAGTCGAACTTGTATCCTCTTACCTTAACATCCTTAAATTTCATAAATGAAACAACTGCAAGCACCGCTACCATAATGATATATGGAATTGTATCGAACATTCCTGCTGCCGGTCCTGCATATACACTTAAATTGACTGCAAGTGATCTTGCAACACCGAATAAGATTGCATAGAGTGAAGACTGTACCGGTTTCCCCTGTCCACAATAAATTGCTGCAATTGCAATAAAGCCTCGTCCTGCTGTCATATCACTTGTAAACATTGCCATTCTCTCCATTGATAAATTGATTCCGGCTAATGCACAGCAAAATGCTCCAATCAGAACAGCAATATATTTGTATTTCTGTGTTTTCAGTCCAAGACTGATCGCTGAATCTTCATTTTCACCAACAACTCTGACATAGATTCCAAATTTTGTTTTGTACATCAGAATAGCTGCTGCCGCAATTCCAATAAATGCCAGATATGTAATAACCGGATGACCACTTACGATTCCACCAATCAGCGGAATACTCTTGATGCCCGGTATATTGATCTTAAAATCTGCAACTCCTACATCTTGAAGACTGATATTAGCAAGCTCCATAACTTTCAGTACAAATTTTGCAATCGCTGGAACAATCAAGTTAATTCCAAGACCGATAACAATAACATTACCATTACAAGTAATTCCTAAAAATGAAAATACAAGTCCCCACAATAAAGTCGTTACGATTGCGGCAATCACTGCCAGAGCCACACTTCCTGTCAGATACTCGACTAACACTGAAATAAATGCTCCATTCAGCATCATTCCTTCCAGTGCGATATTCAATACATTTGCTTTATATGCAAATATTCCACCGATCACGCATAGAATAATAGGAGCACTATGGTATACTGTGTCATACAAAATACTATTTAATAATTCCATTATGCATCCTCCTTTTTCGCCTTTTTAAAACGACTAAATACGCTTGTTTTATCACCAATAAACTTAACTGCCAGGAACAGAATGATCATTCCCTGAATAATTGCAACGATTTCTTTCGGAACTGCAGTATACATATTGATGCTGTCACTACCGGTTTTTAATGCAGCATAAAAGATTGCCGCGATCAAAATTCCAATTGGCGAATGTCCACCGAGCAGAGCAATCAGCATACCATCCCATCCAAGACCAGGGTTTGCAGAAAATGTCAGTGTATATTTAAACTGATCACTTAACATCCATCCTGCTCCAGCCACACCGGAAAGTGCACCACTTATCAACATCATAATAATGATTTTCTTTCCGACATTCATACCTGTTGCTTCTGCAAATTCCGGATTTTTTCCAATAGCTGTAATTTCATATCCCAGTTTTGATTTCTTCATAACAAAATACATAATTACCAGAATAATCATTGCAATCACAAAAAACATGGTCATTCTTGATGCTCCAAATCTTTTGAACATCACATTCTCTTTAATCGTAGGTGTAGCCACATAACCTGCACTCTTATCTTTGAATACACCAGTTGTTAAAAATTCCAGAGTCTTTGAAACTGCATAGTTTAACATCAAAGTCACAACCATCTCATTTACATTACATTTCGCTTTTAAAATTGCCGGAATCAGCGCAAATAACATTCCACAGACAATTGCAACTAAAAAGCAGATCAGTTTGCTTATAAATGGATTGGAAATATTAAGATATGCTCCAGTGATTCCTGCAAAGAATCCTCCTAAAAGCATCTGGCCTTCCACACCCATGTTATACAGATTTGCTTTGAATGTAATTGCAATTGCAAGCCCTGTCAGAATGAGAGGTGATGCATAATGCAATGTATTCATAAATCCTTTCTCTGTTAAAAGTGATTTTCTGATCAGTACCCCGTATGTTTCCAGCGGACTTTCCCCGATCGCCGCAATAATAATTGCTCCAAATGCAAATGCAAGAATTACCGGAAGTACAGAATTGACGATTCCTTTTATAATACTATCTTTCTTTTTCATGATCCTGTTCCTCCTTTCCAATTCCAGCCATCAAAAGTCCCATGGCAGCCATAGACACTTCTTTCGGTGATACTTCACCTGAAATCTTACCTTTATACATAACAATTACCCGATCAGATAAACTCATAATTTCTGAAAGCTCACTTGAAATCAGGATAACAGTATTTCCTGCATCCCTGAATTTCAGAATCTGTTTATGTATGAATTCAATAGATCCGATATCAACGCCTCGCGTTGGCTGGCAGGCAATCAGAAGTTTGGGATTTGCAGAAAGCTCTCTTGCAATGATAACTTTCTGTGCATTTCCTCCTGACAAATTGCCTATATTGCCATTCACATCACCAAGACGGATATCAAATTCTTTAATATATTTATCTCTTTTGGCATTGATTATTTTCTTATTAAAAAGTCCGCGTTTACAAACATCTTTTTCTCCGTGATATCCTGCTATACAGTTATCGGAAACCGTCATTTCCCGACACAATCCCTGTGCATATCTGTCCTCAGGAATAATTCCAATTCCTGCTTTTCTTAATTTTTCCGGCCACCAGTTTGTAATATCTTTACCGTCAAAAAATACTGTTCCTCTCGTCGATTCCATCAAACCAGTCATAAGCTTTACAAGCTCTGACTGTCCGTTTCCTTCAACACCGGCTATTCCAAGGATCTCACCTTTATGCACTTCAAATGACATATCTGATACAACTTCTTTTCCATAGTCATTCACCGTCGTAAGATTTTCTGCTTTGTACATAATCTCTGATTCAACTTGTTGTTTTCGTGCATTATTTACAGTAAGAACAACATCTCTTCCGACCATCATCTGTGCCAGTTCTCGTTCACTTGTGTCCTTCTTTAATACATTTCCAACAACTTTTCCCTGTTTTATTACAGTAATACTGTCTGCCAGTTCCATTACTTCCCTTAATTTGTGTGTAATAACAATGATTGTTTTTCCTTGCTCTTTTAGATTTTTGAGCGTTGCAATCAATTCATCAACTTCCTGTGGTGTAAGTACGGCTGTCGGCTCATCCAGAATCAATATGTCTACATTTCTGTATAACATCTTCAGAATTTCTACTCTCTGACGTCCACCGACAGATATATCTTCAATCTTATCTGTTGCATTTAATTCCAGATGATTTTCCTGAATCAGTTTCTCAACTCTTTTAATTTCCTCTTTCTGATCGATAAACGGAGTTTTCATTCCGCCTTTTTTCTGTGTAATTTCCGCACCCAACAGTATATTTTCATATACGGTAAGAGACGGCACCAGCTTAAAATGCTGGTGCACCATCCCTATCCCGTTTGCAATCGCATCAACCGGGCTGTTCAGTGTAACTTCTTTCCCCCGGATCAGGATTTTTCCGCTTGTTGGCTGCAGCAATCCGTAGAGCATATTCATCATTGTAGATTTTCCTGCACCGTTTTCACCTACAATACATTTAATCTCCTGTTCTTTTACATCCAGATTAATATGATCATTTGCGACAAAATCGTTAAACTTTTTGGTCAGATCAACCGTCTGTATCATGCTGTTCATATTGCTGCTTCCTTTCTGTCAAAACAACTATTTTACTGTAACATTCGGGCATTTAGAAGCATCGAATTCTTCTCCACTCTGCGCATCCGTTACTACAATTGTTCCATCTGAAATCTTGTCTTCTACATCTTTGATTTCAGTTTTGATTTCTTCCCATTTGTCTTTTCCGCTATCCTGTATATGTTTGCTGATTTCTGAAAGATCTGTAATAGAAGCTGCGCCTGATGCTAATGAATATGTCTGTGCACGATCCATCTTATCAATCTTTCCATTTACTGCTTCTTTTACAATGTCATATACAGGTACTTCTGTATTTTTAATAACACTTGTCAGAACATATCCTGGCTGCTGATCATCTTTGTTAGCATCTACCTGAATTGCAAGCTTTCCTTCTTCTTTTGCCTTTGATGCAACACCATCACCTACAGAACCAGCTACTGAGAATACAATATTTGCTCCCTGATTATAATATGTTCCTGCTACTGTACTTCCTGTTGCAGAATCAGCAAATCCTGCATCATATTTTGCATAGTAATCATAATTTACACCCAGCTTTTCAGCTTCATAGTTGATACCTTCGATATATCCATAAGAGAATACCGTGATACCATTTGAATTAGTTCCTCCGATAAATCCTACGGATCGTCCGCCATTATCTGCAGGTGTGAAATTATAACCATCTGTACCAAATAAAGTTTCTGCATTTTCATTTACCAATGTAGTAAGTGCACCTGCTACGAAAGATGCCTGATGTACGTCAAACAGAACACTGATTACATTATCATGAATTGTATTTCCGTCTTCATCCTGATTCGGATTATCATTTACACATACAAATGTTGTATCTGGATACATTTCTGCAATTGGTTGCGCTCCACCGGTTCCCTGGATCAAAGCTTCAAAGTCATATTCCAGATTGAAAATTACATTGTATCCATCATCAGCTAATGATTCCAGTGCCTGTGGTACACCTGTTGTCGGCTCAACAACCTTATATTCAATACCAAATTCGTCAGCAGCTTTTTTTGCGCCTTCTACTGCGGATTGATTATATCCATTATCATTCTGTCCAGCAGCTGAACATATAATTGCGACCTTTACATCGCTTCCTGCTTTTTTTTCTGCTTTTTTCTCAGATTTTCCTCCGCATGCTGTCAGACTTCCTACTACCATCGTCATTGCAAGTATACATCCCAATGCCTGTACTACTCTTTTTTTCATTTTTCTTCCTCCTTTGTTATGATGTCATGTCGTCATGACCAGTTCCTTTTCCTATAATATACAACCTGGTTTTTAAAATGTAAATACAATTATTTATTTTTGTCATATTTAGCAATTTAACACTGTATTTTTTGTATGTTTTTAACAATTTCATTCTTTTTTATCACTTTTCCTTTTAAATTATCTATGTAACATTTTCCTTAGTTTTTATTTATATCCATATAATTCTTTCCTAAAACCAACTATTTTTAGGTATAAAAAAAGAACATCCCCATCCCCAGGAACATTCTTTCTCATCTCTACTACTATATATTTATGCTTAATTCCTTTACATCACCATCTGGAACACCAGTACCATCAAAGGCATCGTCACAATCGCTCCAAGTGTAGTCAGCACACTGATCGTACTGGCATATCTGGAATCATTGTCATATACCTGGCACATCTGTGTAACAGTTGAAGCAACCGGCGAAATTACCGCCATAAATACGATCAAAAGGATTTCTTCTCCTTCTTTATTCCATCCCACAAGACCACTTACCTTCAGGATAAGCAACGCAATAAGCGGAATCACGATCAGTCGCATAAACGAAATGAAATATGCTTTCTTATTCGTCAATACTTTCTTTAAATCCATTCCACCGATCAGCATCCCAATTACAAACATACTTGCCGGTCCAATCATTGCTCCGACTGAACTAAGTGTTCCTGTAATGATTTCCGGCAGACGTATTTTTGCAAAAAACAAAGTAATCGCAATGATAATCGTAATGATATTGATATTAAAGAATATTTTCTTCAGATTAAATCCTTTTTCATGACTAAGTACTTTTTTACAGTGTGTCCAGAAAAAGATAGTCTGAAGTCCCATAAATACACACGCATAAAATACCCATTTATCTCCAAGCATAAATGCAACAAGTGGTACGATCAGATTTCCAGAATTGGAATAGTAAATGGACATCGTTTCCACTTCATTCAGATGAAGAACCTTTCCAATCAGGTTGACGATTGGAAGTAATATAAAAAGAAGCAATAACGATGCAATGCAAGCCAGCTCCAGTCCACTTACTTTTTCCGGCGTATAGTCTACCTGAAATGCATTCAGAATCACACATGGTACAATCAAATAGAGCACCAATGTTGACAGTACTTTACTGTCTTCATCTTTCAACAATCCCATTTTGACTACCGCATATCCCATAAAGATCATAATAAACAATTTTGCAATCTGTTCCATCAGAAGTATACTCAGTTCCATTTTTGCCCTCTTTTCCTTTTCGTTAAAATCTAAAAGCATAGCTACGTTACACTCGCTACGCCACTGTCCAACTTCCAATTTTAAAAGAAGCGGATTGCCAGACGCAACCCGCTTCCTATTATTTCATTTCTTTTCTATCGGTTTATTTCTCGTCTGTCAGATTTTTCCATCTTTTAAACAATACCAAATCCCCTGTTCTCTGTCAAGAAATCTCATTTTTTAGACTTTTCTCTTGCTACACCTGTCCCAGAAGCTCTCTGCACTTCTGGTTCATCTCACCCAGTTCCTGCACAACCGGTAACAGATCCTCTTTACTCATTCCATAACTGATCATGCAGAGTGCCTTGTAGAAAAATTCGTTCACTTCTGCATCCATTTTCCCCATAACGACCGCCGGGTAAATAATGGCTGCCATCTCCCGGATTCCGAAAAGGATTGCAGTCTCCACGCCGCGCACATCTGTTTCGTGTTTCCAGATATTGCTCACATCATATTCGGAGATATTGCCACACGGTGCTGCACAGACTGCGCAATCCGGTGCGACGGTATTTTTTTCTTCTCTTACTTTTTCGATCATCGCTTTTAAAGCTGCTGCCCCGGTGTTGCTGTTCGTAATCGTATGCACAAGACCTTCGATGATAATCTCATCTGTGTTTTCTGTCTTTGGATTGTTACCACAGGATCTGGCAAGACCGATCAGCGCACCGGTCAGTTCATCCTGGAGTGCTAAAATCTCCTGTCCCTGCGAAATCGTCGCTGTATTACTCATATTTTCATTCCTCATACCGTTACTGAAAACTTATAAAAAGTTACAAACTTCTATGTTTCATTCCTACTTCAACGAGTATGCTTTTGATGATATAAATATCTATCTACTCACAAGTTCTTGTACTCTCCATAGGCGTAAATTCCGGACTAACGTATCCGTACATATTTGCATTAACGTTTCAGTGTCAGCTTGCAAATCGTTCTCCATAACCCTTAAGATTTATTGATGCCTGGAAATCTCTGTCAATTATATTCCCACACTCACATCTATATTCCCTGTCAGATAATTTCAAATCTTTTTTGATATTTCCACAACAGCTGCAAAGCTTTGATGATGGATAAAACCGATCAGCCACAATAAGCTGAATCCCTTTATCACTGCATTTGTATTCAAGCTGTTTTCTAAACCAAAAAAATCCTTGTTCCTGAACTGCTTTGGATAAATGTCTATTTTTCATCATTCCGCTGACATTCAGATCTTCAATACAGATAAATCTTGGTTTTCGATTTACGATCTCAGATATGGTCTGATTCAAATAGTTTTTACGGATGTTTGTTAATCTGTGATTTCGTTTTAATAAAAGTTTTTCCTTTTTGATTACATTATTGGTTTTGCAGTAACTTTCCCCTTTCTTATTCTTCTCGTAAGAACGAGAGATACTACGCTGTAATCTGCGTTTCTGTTTTTCTAGTTTCTTTACTTTCTGACTCTTATTAATGTTCTTATATTTAACAGCATCAGAGCAGACAGCCAAATCTTTGATTCCTAAGTCTATACCAACTCCATCATCATTAAGTGTTTCCTTGCAATCAGGAAATTCCACACATACACTGATCCACCAGTTCAATCCGTCAAAGGATATTCTCGGATTCATATATTTAACATCTGTTGGAATACGTCCATGTTCTGCAAGTCTTACCCAATTCATTTTCTGCTTATTTGCTTTCCTGCTGGAAGAAAAGCCTTCAAACTTAACGTGGGTATTACTGAATTGTATCTTAACATTGTCCTGATAGAACTTCGGCATTGATCTCTTTTTAGACTTGAATCTTGGGAATTTTTGCAAACCCTTGAAAAAGTTCTTATACGCAGTACAGGCATCTTTGATTGCCTGTTTGGTTACATTATTTGAAATATTCAGCAGCCATGCGTATTCATCAGAATGTCTGAGCTTTGTAAATTCTTTTCTGAGTTCTGAATCTGAAATGAATTTGCCACCTTTTTCATAATTTTCTTTTTCCCTGGCCAAAGCCCAGTTATAAGCAAATCTTGAAGCACCTGCGTACTGAAACATCTTAGTTTTCTGTACGTTGTTTGGTATCAGCATTACTTTTATGGCTTTTACCATCTGTTTCCTCCTGTATCAATTCCCGGATAAGTTTCTTAGCTTTGTTCGCTCGTTTTCCTTGTAATTTGCAGCTGAATACTGTGATTATTTGAACCAGATCTTCAACAAGTTCCTGCTGTTCAGATTTTTCAGTATTATCAATAATCTCAATCTCACAATTATAAAGTGAAGCGATATATTCTATCAACTCAAAACCAAATCGCAATAGCCTGTCTTTATATAAAACAACAACCTTTTCAACTTGATTTTGAGAGATTCGTCTAATCAATTCCTGAAGTCCTTTTTTCTTATAATTAATCCCAGAACCGATATCGCTTATTATCTCAAACGGCTGTCCTTTTGCCAAAAGATATGTCTTAACATTATCAATCTGTCGTTCCAAATCATCTTTTTGTTTATGGCTGGAAACGCGACAATATCCAATTGTAATGCGATTTTTAGGCTTTCCATTTATTACCTGGTTGAGTTGCTCATCAGAATAATATCTATAGCCACTTACTGTAGTATGATGCGGATGAAGTTTTCCATTTGCATCCCAATTTCGTAATGTCTGAGCAGATACGCCTATAATTTTTGAAAATTCGTGTATAGAATAATATTTACTCAAAGTATCAACTCCTTTCAATAATATTCTAGTCTAATATCTTATAAAACTCAATATCTACTTATATGATTTTATAATTTATCTTTAACTGTTAATGACCTTCTTTTTTTGTATGGATAAGTATACGGTTTCTGGATTTTCATTTCTGTTGTAATAACAACATTATTCCGATTTATCTGTTCCAATCAGGACTTTCTTTCCACAAAACGTGAAACCATAATGCCGGACCTTTTATTTGGGATACCATCAAATAATAATCCCATTCAGATGATCGCACTCATGCTGAATAATCTGCGCCGTCCATCCGCTGTATTTCTGTCTCTGCCGTTTAAAATTGATATCTTCATATTCTACTTTGATTTCCTGATAGCGCACACATTTTCTTACACCATCCAGAGACAGGCATCCTTCTTCTGTCTCATACTTTCCGTTTCTCTTTACAATCTTCGGATTGAACATCGCAACATTCATAAATCCCATATTGACTGCAATGATCGCTTTATTTACCCCGATCATATTTGCTGCCATTCCCACACAGCCATCTTCGTGCGCTTTTAATGTATCCAGTAAATCAATTGCAACTGGAAAATCTCCTTTCGTTGCTTTCTCTGCCTTCTGGCGCAGAAAAAAGAGATCTCTCATAATTGGTTTTACCATTTTATCTTTCCCCTTTCCGTAGTACTAGTTACTGTTCACAGTATCTGTGACCAGCAACTAGTACTTTCCAGTATACACGATTTTTCCCATTTTTAGGTTGGAAAAATTGGAAAATACACATATAATTAGATTAGTTTTCAAATACAAACAGGAGTGTATTATCTATGAATAAAATCAAAATCATAAAAAAGAACGATGAATATTCTTCCGAATATCAGATCGGAGATACTTTTAAAATCGAGGGCACCTGGTATGGTGGTGTTCATATCATCGGCAAGACCGGCGCACCGGTTTCTCTTGATAAAGATGAGTATATTTATCTGGATGCAGATCCGGAAAATAAAATAGATTCTTCGTCTGTAATTTCCCACCCGGAATCGTCTGCCTCAACACAAACCAGTACGATTATCCCAGAAGCACAGTCTGCTCTTACGCTTTCTGCCGACACCAGAAAAAATGACACAGAACCTCTCCGTGAAATCCATGTCGGAGATATTGTGCGCCATTTCAAAAGAGAATGGGTATCAGAAGAGAGCACCAAATACCTCTACAAGGTACTGGCTTTTGCTGAACATACCGAAACAGGCGAAAAGCTGGTTGTATACCAGGCCATGTATGCACCATTCAAAATCTGTGCAAGACCATATGATATGTTTATGAGCGAAGTCGATCACCAGAAATATCCAGGTGTCAGACAGCACTGGCGTTTTGAAGTAAATGAATAAATCATGATTAAATAAAAATGGAGAATCTCTCCCAGTCCCCGGCTGATACCGGAACGGATGATTCTCCATTTCAGAATGTCTGCTTTGTTTGTTTCTTCTTATTTCAGGTTCTGATACTCCTCAATCACCTTATCCATCAAGCTTTCTGCTTTTTTATACACTTCTTCATCCATCTGATTGTATGGGAAAATTGCACGATCCAAAACTTCTACTCCTCTATGTTGCATTAGTTTTTTGAACAAGAGCGAGAAATTTGAATCCATGTCATAGAGTGGCATCAGTTCATTTGTATGATTTGGTTCTGACACGGAGTCCTTTAAACCTTTAATATTAGTATTATTTTCTACCAGTTTTTTCAAGGTTTCCGGAGCGATGGAATGTCCACTTCTTGCCGGGAAATTATAGATATAAAGATTTCCTTTTATTGACTTTGCAAGCGTATCATAATATACAAAAATCTTTTCCTGATCCAGTGCATAATAACATGGTCCGATAACCATTGCTCCTTCATAGCCCATTTCATTCACTTCATTTGACAACGCCACAGTATCTTCAAAATTAAGGCTTCCGGTTCCAGCATAAAGCTTTGTGCGCCCTGCAGTATAATCTGCATAGAATTTGAAGAAATCATGTTTCTCCTGTTTCGTAAGTCCTGTAAATTCACCGGACGATCCCAACACAAGAATTCCATCAACGCCTCCTTCAATCAGGAAATCAATTACCTTTTTATTCCCTTCATAATCCGGTTTTTCTTTTTCATCAAAAACTGTAACAACTGGTGTACCGGTTGCAATAATGTCACCAGCCTCCAGAGTAATTCCTTTGGACAATTCTGCAATCAGCCACTGTCCATGTCTGGTCTGCAGATCTCTTGAAGAAAGATCATTAAATATGGAATATCCAAATACATATTCTTCTGCTCTTCCATTCTATGTACCGATCCATCTGTGCTGCTTTTTGCGGATCACCATTTACCACTGGATTACAATAATACGCCAATCGCAGCTTTAAGTGTATCCATGCCAACTTTCCGTATTTCTGGGGAAAAAGAAAAAGAAGTTGTTCAGATTTTATGGGAAGCCAAACACCGAATTGAAGCCCACTTTCAAGTGTATGGTGTTAATTTTGGAAATTAAAAAAACCTGGCAGAAAGCAAAATTCACTTTCTGCCAGGTTTTTCATTTTTCTATACGCCTTTCCCTTCCCCTGCAAAATATTCTTTTACAAGTTTTACCACAACTCCTGATAACAGGAATACTGCAATTAAGTTCGGGATTGCCATCAGTCCGTTAAATGTCTCTGCAATATTCCACATCAGTCCAAGATCCATCGTTGCTCCGACGATCGCAACCAGTGAATACAGCACCATAAACGGTTTGTTGATCTTCGTTCCAAATAAAAATTCAATACATCTGGTTCCATAAAGTCCCCATCCGATAATCGTTGAAAATGCAAAGCAGCACATTGCAACCGCGGTAAAGATCGATACCCAGCTCCCATATGTAGAAGTAAATCCAAGAATCGTAAGCTCCGCACCTGCTGCCTCCCCGTAACCAATCGGAACTCCGCTGCACAGGATTACCAGTGCGGTCAGTGTACAGATTACGATCGTATCTATAAATACCTCAAAGATTCCGAAGAATCCCTGTTTCACCGGTTTTTTTGTATCTGCACATGCATGTGCAATCGATCCGGTACCAAGACCTGCCTCATTAGAGAAAATTCCTCTGGACACACCTTTTTTCATACTGATAAAGAAGCTTCCGACTGCCCCTCCGGTAACAGATGCCGGTGTAAATGCACCTTCAAAAATTGAAACAAATACATGTGGTATATTTTTTAAATTCAACAGAACCACTCCGGCAGCTAACAGAACATAGATAACCGCCATGAACGGTACAAGCTTTTCCGTTACCTGTCCGATTCTCTTGATTCCACCGAGAAGGATCAGTGCAATCAACACCGCAAGCACAATTCCGATCACAAGATTGACCGTCTTTGCTGCATCCACTCCAATCACCCCGTAATTGAATAATGCGGAATCAATTGCTGTCGTAATCGTATTGACCTGTGTCGCATTTCCAGTTCCAAATACTGTCAGCACACCGAATGCAGCAAACAAATATGCAAGCCAGTGCCAGTTTTTATTCAGACCATTCTTAATATAATACATTGGCCCACCGACCAGATCCCCTTCTGCATTCTTTTCACGGAAATGTACGGCAAGTGTTACTTCTGAAAATTTAGTACACATTCCAAGAAGTGCGGAGATCCACATCCAGAAGACTGCTCCCGGTCCGCCGATTGCGATTGCTCCTGCAACTCCTGCAATATTCCCGGTTCCAACCGTCGCCGCAAGCGCGGTACAGACCGCCTGAAATGGTGTCATTGCACCATCTGTGGCATCTTTTTTCCGAAGCATGCGCCCAATCGTCACCTTCATAGCGTATGGAAATTTTCTGATCTGGATAAATCCGGTTCTGACACTGAGCAGAAGTCCTACTCCGATGATACAGATCATTGCCGGCACACCCCAGATAAAATTATTGACTACATTATTGACCGACTCAATTGTAGATAACATCCCTTATTCCCCTCCAGGATTGAAAGATTTTCCTCTTCATCTTTCATTTTCTTATTTTTGGTATATAAAATGAATATTTCATTTATTATACACAATTCGTTAGGGAAATACAACTGCTTTTTCATGGCGGACGTTTCTTCTTTTTTATGCCTCGTAACGTATTTCTTCTTTTATTTTATCCCGAATTTCCACAAGAACTTCCATTAAAAGCGGATTGAACGCTCCGCACTC
Source organism: Coprococcus comes ATCC 27758 (assembly GCF_025149785.1). Lineage (GTDB taxonomy): Bacteria > Bacillota > Clostridia > Lachnospirales > Lachnospiraceae > Allocoprococcus > Allocoprococcus comes. Next base: position 2,891,144 of record NZ_CP102277.1, read on the forward strand.
TCCGTTTAGGATCATCTTCATCGCCTGCTCATGTGAATACGCATCTTTATATACACGCTTGCCAACCAGTGCATCATAAACATCTGCCACAGATACAACCTATGCCGCAATTAGAATCTGTTCTCCGGTCAGACCATCCGGATACCCTTTACCATCATAACGTTCATGATGCCATCTGCAGATCTGGTACGCGACCTTGATCATCTTCTCATCCTTATAATGCTCCAGTTTATCCAGCATAGAAGCACCAATCAGCGTATGCTCTTTCATAGTCTCAAATTCTTCTTTAGTCACCATCCAGGCAACGGATCAGCTCGATCACATATGGCTTCTCATCCACTTCTATATAACGTGCGATCACTTGATAAATTCTGCCATTTACAATCTCCAGCTTTCCTTTTTCTTCTTTCGTGGTCGCTGCACGCATCACTACACAGTTATCACAGGGTGTTTCCCGTTTCCAATAATGATAGCAGCTCTGCCCCTCGTTGATTTTTCTCCATTCTTCATCAATATCTGATATATTTCCAATTGGGAAAAGACGGATCTCCTGAAAGATCTTCCGAAAATATTGGATTTCTTCTTCTAATTGTCCTTTTGTCATTCGTTCTTCCGCATTCATGTCTTTTCCTCCAGACTTCTACTACGCAGTTTCCTGTTATTTCCATTTCTAATTATTTTACAATAGTTACAAAAAAATAAAAAGAATTATCCCGATATATTTAAAAAAATTTTTGTGAAGCATAGGCTACATCTGCATTACTGTGAAAAAAAGACCACCAAAACCTGTTTCCGGGAATTGGTGATCCTTCATGAAATACTTATATAACTATCCTTTTATGTAATTTATTTTCTCGTCATCACGCGATTTTCTACCGCTTCAGTCATCGGAACTTCCGCTGTCACTGATGCATTCTCGATTTCCACAGAATAGGTCTTGTGGATCAGACAGTTGATCGGATCTTCTGTCGTGATGACCAGTGCCAGACTATGTCCAGGCTCTACCGTATATCTTGTCGCATTCAGATAAATATGGTAATCATGGTATTCACCCTTTTTCAGTTCGATACTGTTCTGTGCTGTCTCCGGTTCATATCCTGCTTCCGGATTGCACAGATCTGCAAATGCCCGTGTGATCACACGGTATTTCTTATGTACAGTAGCAAACTCCGCTTCATTCCATGCCGGAACCTCTCCTCCGCTGATAATTCCGCCTTCTTTTACCACATTGACCGGAATTGTATTTCTCTGCGGATCTACAGACTGAATGCTGTCAAATTCTTCATCGCACACGTCACAAAGAAGAAGAGTAAGCTTCACATCATCCATACGTCCTGACATTTCATGCATTCCAAGCTTCATCGTCAGAGTATCTGCATCATTACTGTTTACCGGATTGAAATCTGCTTCTGCATCTCCATCTTTTAACGCTGCTCTTAATCTTACGCAGGTTGTTCCCTGTAATGTCACTGCCTCTTTAAATGGATCCGTCACATAACGCTGTGCCATATTGCTTGATCTCACACCCATCACATCATCGAAGTTCTCTGCACTGACACCCGCTGTTTCCCAGTCTGTATCGATTACAGTTGTTCCCTGTTCTTCGCATGTAAGATTCATCTTATATGCTGTCTCCCAGGAATCTGCTGTCTCCCATTTTCTCTGGTCATAGTTCATCTGCACCAGGATTGCCGGTCTGTTCTCTGCACCATTTTCAACTCCGTATAAATAATGAGAAATCCATTCATTGATAATATCATCATAGAATTTACCATCCACAAGGATTCCATATCGCTTCGGCATCGTTGGTGTGATATGTGCACCCTGATGAAGGATTGCTTTTACATTCTTTCCTGCCTTCTGGAAAGATTTGTACATCATCTCATACTGCTTGGTAGACACGTTCTCGTCATTCAGTCCCTGTACGATGAGTGCACTGCATTTGATCCGATCTGCATGAAGACGATAATTTCCCATACCCCAGAATTCCGGATTATAGTCAAATCCACCCTTGATCTGCTGAAGGCTCATCTCATGATGGAATGCTGCCATATCCTCCCGCTGCTTCTCGGTTAATGTCTCATCATTGTAACGGCTGGAACAAAAATAGGCAAGGAAGCTGTTCAGCATTTCTTTCGGCCAGTACCGCTGTGCGCCCTGCATGTTCTGCTGGCTGTACCAGTCCGCGATTCCTGCGATCGGTACGATTGTCTCCAGTCCTTCTACTCCTGTTGTTGCCACTGCAAACGGCATGGTTCCGGCGTAAGATCTTCCTGTCATGGCAACCTTTCCGTTGGACCAGTCTGCCTTTGTCTCAACCGTTCCTTCGCGGTCTGCATATCCGATACGGTCTCCATGCAGCCATTCTACAATTGCTTTGAAAGCGTCTCTTTCATAGTCTGAACCAACATAATTGAATCCGTCAGATCCTTTTGAACCAAATCCCGCACTTAAAACAACTGCAAATCCACGTACAAGATAATAATCAAAGGTGTCGATATTTTCAAAAACCATACTGTTATTATTTCCTTTATCCGGATAATACCAGTCTGCCGGATCTGCTTTTAAAGAAAGATCCATTGCACTGATACATCCCTGCGGAACATGCGCATCTACTTTTTTGTCAAGATCTGCAAAATTAACCGGATGATATTCTTTTTCTGCCACTTCTTTCATATGCGGATATCCATCTTCCTGGACTCCCGCCGCATATGGACGTGCCTCATATAAAGTTGCAGCCTTATAATTCCCCTCTACTGCACTTCTTGGTACCTGGACAACAGCTTTCACAAGATCTCTTTTTCCATCTCCGTCCACATCGTAATCCGTTTCCACATAAACACAATATCTTACGATACTGGATGTTGCCGGATCATACTTTTCTCCTGTCTTTCCATCTGTAAGTGGAAATACCGGCTGTGCAAGTCCGTTCTCAAATACTGGTACTTTGCTGTAATTCTTTTCGTTCATGGTAAACCTCCCAAACATTAAATAAATACTCGGATCTAATCACATATTATTTCCCCAATATTATTGTGATTTCATTTCTCCATTTCCTATTATAACGAGATACAAGAAGAACTTCAATGAGATATTTCGCTTTATTTTATAGTTTACTATACCTGTTTTCTTTTCTCAATTCTATAGAAATAATCTTTTAGACATGCTATAGTAAACTTATATTTTACATAGATTTATCTGAAATTTAACAAACAAAAAGGGGATATTATGAAAAAGAACATAAAAAAGATATTAAAAGTTCTCGGAATCTTCCTGCTTATCATTCTGGTTGCGCTGATTGCATATCTGATCTATCTCTTTGCAAGCTATCACCGCATTCCGGATAATCAGGCTTTGAAGATCGAGAAAACTTCCGATGGAACAGCCGCAGCTGACACACTGACAACCGAGAAAGAATATTCCGCTCTGACCTACAATGTTGGTTTCGGAGCCTACACGCCGGACTTCAGCTTCTTTATGGACGGCGGAAAATCTTCCTGGGCAAAAAGTAAGGAGAGTGTCGAATCTGATATTCAGGGTGCCGGAGAACTGGTTGCTTCCAAAGATCCGGATTTCGCACTGATCCAGGAAGTTGATCTGAACTCTACACGAAGCTACCATGTAGATGAATATTCAATTTTAAAGGATACGATTCCAAGTTACAATACGGTATTTGCACAGAATTACGATTCCGCATTCCTTTTTTATCCATTCACACAGCCGCATGGTCGCAGCCGTTCCGGACTTGCTCTTTTCTCCAAATATCCGGTTACGGATTCTCTGAGAAGAAGCTTTCCGATATCGACAAGCTTCAGCAAGTTCTTTGACCTTGACCGCTGTTACAGCATTTCCAAAGTTCCTGTAGATAACGGGAAGGAACTGGTTATCTTCCTGCTGCACATGTCTGCTTACGGCAACAGTGATGCGATTCGCGAAGCACAGATCCGTATGCTGAGTGCAGATATGGAAAAGGAATACGAAGCCGGTAATTATGTACTTTGCGGTGGTGATTTCAACCATGACCTTAAGGCATCCGAAAAAAATGCAGAAAATTGTGAGTCCTGGGCTTATCCATTCCCACGCGAAGAGCTTCCGGAACACTTTTCATTCTGCCTAGACAATCTTTCTGACAGTGAAAAGGATGCTCTCTGGGACAGTGCACGGAATGCAGATATGGAATATGTACCTGGTGTGACCCACACGGTAACGCTGGACGGATTTATTACTTCCGATAATATTGAATACACAGAATATGAAAATGTAAATACCGGATATAGCTACTCGGATCATGATCCGGTGTATATGAAATTCAAATTATTAGATGAATAATATGTAAAAAGGCAGCTAATCTTTTCAGACCAGCTGCCTATGTTTTCGTCTATTTTCTTTCGTCCTACTCCAGATCAATCTTCTCCTGCAATACCACACAGCCTGCCATATCACCAATAACATTTACACAGGTTGCTCCCATATCGCAAAGCGTATTGATACTGATATAAACGCCCATAACACCTGCCGGAAGTCCTGCCATCGTAGCAAGTGCCGCAAAGGATGCGATCGCACCTCCCGGGATTCCCGGTGTACCGACTGACAGAAGCACATTTGCCAGAAGGATAATTATCATCATCGATACACTGACATTGACACCACATGCATTTGCAAAGAACATGATCATGAATGACATAACGATTGAAACGGCATCCATATTGACCGTTGCTCCAAGCGGAATTGCAATACTGGAAATCTGGTTGGAAACACCAAGTTCATTCTCCACACAACTCTTACTGATCGGAATGGTTGCCGAGCTTGAACAGGTTCCGAATGCATTCAGTGCTGCCGGCATGATCGCGCGGAAAAACTTGAACGGACTTGTCTTTCCAAGAAATTTTACTGCACCGCCGTACACAATAAATGCAAATCCATAAAATGCAACATACAGAATGATCAGCTGTGTTGCCAGTGATACGATCGTACTCGTTCCATTTGCTTCTACAACCGGAACAATGGTACAAAATACACCGATCGGTGTAAAATACATAACAGTACTGATTACCTTCAGACACACCTCGTTACAGGAATCAATCACCTTTAATAATGGCTCTCCCTTTTCTCCGATCGCAATCAGAGTAAATCCGACAATCAGTGCAAACATCAGAACCTGAAGCATATTCCCCTCTGCAAATGCAGCAACCGGGTTGGACGGGATCAGTTCTTTTACCGTATCCAGAATACTGTTCATCTTTGTTGCCTGAATATCGGATGTCGCCATCTCAAAGCTGACACCTTTTCCAAGGTGGATCAGTCTCGGAATCACCAGTCCTACAAAGCTTGCAATTACAGTTGTTGCAAGAAAGAACAGCATGGCCGCACCGGTGATCTTTCCTGTTGTTTTTGCACTTCCGATGCCTGTAATTCCCATGACGATCGAACAGAACACCATCGGGAAGATCATCATATTCAGCGCATTCATATAAATGCTTCCCAGCACACTTGTTGTTGTGAGAATAATTTCAAATCTTCCTGCCAGGAAAAGTCCTGTCAGGATTCCAAGTATCAATCCTGTAAATATCGCACCGGTGATATGTTTCCGGTACCATTGATAAAAATTCTTCATCTGTACTCTCCTTACCTTTTCTTGCACAAATCTCTCAAATCCGTACATTTTTAACCAGATAAGTGTATAATAAATTTTTTCTCACGTCAACAATTGATAATTTTAAAACTTTACTACTGTAAATCCGGATTTCGTCACCTGCTTTTCACTCTTTCTATATTTTCCGCACTGAATTTCCATCTCTAATCTTTACAGGAAACCGGTACGAATAATTTTTCTGCTGCCATTCCGGATCCTCCATCATCCGCAGAAGATGTTTTGCTGTGATACGTCCAAGCTGATACTTTGGATGCACCGCTGTCACCAGCTGGATACTGGTACTCGAATCCTGAAGCTCTGCATCATCAAAAGATACCAGTGAAATGTCCTCCGGCACATGCAGTCCTCTCTCTTCCAGGAACTCCATGTAATAATCCGCCACCTCATCATTGTAGACCATCATCGCCGTACAATCCTTCGTCCGTCTGTACATCCTAAGCAGTCCCTTTTTGCTCAGTTTCTCCTCCATATCCTTCGTCGAATACCAACGAATACAGTCATCATCAAATTTCACGCCGTAATCTGACAGGCACTGAACAAATCCTTTGTACCGCTCAATCCCCTGCCTGTCATCATACTTGAAGATTCCGCCAATCCTTCGGTGCCCGTTCTCGATCAGAATCCTGGTCAACTCGTAAGCTGATCTGGAATCCGACATTTCTACACTGTCAAATGGCATATTTTCATAATGATTGTGGATAAACAGTGTCGGAATATTTCTTCTTTTGATTTCTTTATAAAGACGAATGTTTGGATTTGGAAATGCCGATCTCGATCCTTCAATGATCAGACCACTGACGTTTCCTTTGAGCAGACCTTCCAGATAAATCGCCTCATCATTCAGGCGGTTCTTCGTTACCGCAACCTCAATTCCATATCCTTTTTCTGTCAGCGAAGCTTCAATCCCGTCGTATACCCGCGGAAACAGATAATCAGAATAATAGCTCAAAAGAAGACCTATTTGTGGTCTTTCTCCATTTACTCCACTGCTGTCATAAGAAACATAGGTTCCGCTTCCCCTCACACGGGTAATCAGACCTTCTTCCTCCAGTTGCCGCAATGCAGTCCTTACCGTCTGCCTGGAATATCCAAACTTCTTCTGAAGGCTTGCCTCTGACGGAAATTTATCCATATTTTTAATCACACCACTGGTGATCAGTGTGTGTGCCCAATTATATAATTTTTGGTATTTAAGTCCTTCCTGTTCTGTCTTATGCATAAACTCTCCATTTCTGCCACATAGACCAAAAATCAGGATCCGCAATCTTATTTGGACTGCAAATCCTGACTTTCGATCTGTATACATCCGGAAAATTCTTCTCGTAAACGAGAACTGTCAGTTCCCCACTATGTAAATTATTATTTGATTACCTGGATAGATTCTCTGTCTGCGAATACTGCCACGAAGATCAGGAATACAACACCCTGAATGAGCTGCATCATCTGTGTTGTGAATCCCATCATTGTCAGTCCACTGTTCAGTACGATGTACAGTAAAGATCCAACAACAATATTTTCAAAACGAACCTTTGCGCCACCGGAAATCGGCATACCACCTAATACCAGCGCGATCAGAATCTGTGTTTCCAGCTGGTTACCACCTGAAGATGTAACCGATCCGACTTTGATTACATTGATAAATGCTGCAAATCCTGTAATTGCACCTGCAAGTACATAGATGAGGAATTTCATCTTATCTGTACGGATACCAGAGAACATTGCTGCTTTTTCACCGGCTCCGATTGCTTTCAGATAAGTTCCGAACTTTGTATAACGGAATGCAATGAATCCAATAATCAAAATAACTACCGTACATGCAATCTTAAGTCCTGTACTGTCATAGTTGATCAGTTTTGCAGAACCCGCAACAGGTGCATTTGTTGTAAAGTATTTGATAAATCCACGGAATAAGAACATGGTACAAATTGTAACAATGAAGGATTTAATCTTACGGAATACATAGAAGTAACCATTCAGAGCTCCAATTGCCGCACCAGATGCAATGCCACCGATAATTGCGAGTGGAATGCTTTTCTGTGAAAGAATACATACAACGATGGATGAAATACCGAGGATAGATCCCTGAGAGAAATCCAGACCTCCCATTGTCATAATGAAGAAAACACCCATAGCTGCAATCATAGTTACATATACCTGTGAAAGTACCAGTGACATATTTCCCATCATACGGAAATCTGTCAGGACATTGAATAACAGGAAAATAACAACCAATCCTACGATTGGCAGGAGCGAACGAATTAAGGCCATTTTAGATGCCTTTTTCAGCTGCTGCTCTTTATCATTTGTTTTTGCACTTACTTGACTTCCCATAGCTGCCTCCTTATACCATCATAGAAATAAGACCGTTTTCATCAAGGTTCTTATCTCTATCCAGCTGACCACTGATTTTTCCATCTTTCATAATTACGATACGGTCGCACATACCGATCAGCTCCATCAGCTCTTCCGAAATCATGATAATGGATTTTCCATTCTTTCTCATCTGATTCATTAACTGGTAAATATCCTGTTTAACTTTGATATCAATACCACGTGTCGGGCTGTCCAGTACAACAATGTCAGAATCTTTTCCGATCCATCTTGCAAGAACGACTTTCTGTTTGTTACCACCTGAAAGATTTGATACAAACTGGTTTACATCTACCATCTTTACAGACATCTGTTTTGCATATTTGTCTGCAAATTCTTTACGCTTCTTATCACTTAAAAGATGTGACTTTCCTGCCAGTTCATCCAGTGATGGGAGGCAGATATTGTCTCCGATACTCTGATTCAGAACAACAGATTCATTATCACGGTCTTTTGATGTGTACGCAATGCTGTGTTTGATCGCAGTCGGAATATCATTAATCTGTGTTCCATCTGCCAGTGTTACGCTACCTGTACGGTCATAAGATGCACCGAAAATAGCTTTTCCGATTTCATGCATACCAGATTCTGAAAGTCCACCGAATCCAAGGATTTCACCTTTATGAAGATCAAATGTTACATCTTCGATCAATCCAGGAACAGTAACATTCTTTACTGATAATACAACTTCGTCAGATACTTTTTCACCATAATCTGCACGATAATAATCACCTGTTACTTCACGTCCTACCATCAGCTTCTTCAGATCATCTTCTGTTACATCTTTACTCTTAACGGTATCGATGTAAACACCATCTCGAAGAATTGTGATTGTATCAGACTTGTCAAGAATTTCCGGAAGGTCATGAGAAATGAAAATAACTGTATTTCCACTCTTTTTGATTCTTTCCATATGTTTGTAAAGCTCTTCACGTCCTTCCTGTGAAAGAGCAGTTGTTGTCTCATCAATAACAACAATCTTCGGATCAAAGTATGTAGCCTTTACAATCTCAACCAGCTTACGGTCTTCAAAATTGTAATGATCGATCATATCAGCTGCTTTGATTCTGTCAAAACCATATTTCTTTAAAAGCTCTGTTGCTTTCTTGTTCATAGCATTTGTATTTTTAATTCCAAAATGTACGAACTGATCCTCATGTCCAAGGAAAATATTCTCTGCAACTGTAAGCCCTGACAGAGTTCCAAGTTCCTGTACGATGATAGATACACCTTCATTATTTGCTTCTACCTGATTCTTCGGATGGATTTCTTTTCCGTCCAGAATGAACTGTCCGCTTCCAATGCTGTAGATACCGGTCAGCATGTTGGTCAGAGTTGATTTACCAGAACCATTTTCTCCGATCAGTGCATGAACCTCTCCTTTATTTACATTGAAGGATACATTCTGAACTGCTTTTGTAATACCGAAGTTTTTACAAAGATTTTTTACCTGTAATCTTACTTCACTCATTGCTGTCTTCCTCCCTTCATTACTTGACGATTTCGCCCTTAGTAGCCTTTGTTGTCACAGTAATGATAATAAGCAGTGCAAGTCCTGTGATAACATCCTGAATTGCAGTCGGTGCTCCGAGAGCAATGAAACCGAAGAAAATGATGTTGATTACGAACTCACCGATGATGATTGCCGGAAGCGGCATTCCGTATTTCTTAAATGCAAGGCCGAAGAAACATCCCATGGTCGGAACGAAGTTTCGGCTCATAGATGCCATTCCGGTAACAGCTACCATAGATGAACCATAGCTGATTGTCAGGATTGCCATAACCCCAAGGAACGCACCACTTAAGATAAATGCAAGTACTTTATATTTATTTACGTTAATACCCATATTCTTTGCAACGAATTCATCACTTCCGATTGCATAGGTATAAGTTCCGATTTTAGTATAGTTTAAGAATATGTAAGCTACTACACAAGCCACTAATGCAAGAATAATATCCCATGGCATCTGACCAAATGCACGAATATTTGCCGGAAGCGTCTGCTCAACACCGCCTGCAATATAGTTTGCGATTGACTCATAAATAAGAGCCAGACCGGTTGTTACGATCATTGATGGAATACGAAGCTTTACATAGAAGATACCGTTCAGTATTCCAACGATTGCGCCTGTAAGAACGCATCCAATAATAAGTCCCAAATAGCCCATGTTGAATCTGGTTGCAAATACACATCCAACAATTGCGGAAAGCATGATGTTTGCACCAATTGAGAAATCGAACATTCCCATTACCATTACAAAATAAAAACCAACTGCACCTACGGTAGCAATCAGGCTCGCCTGAAAGTAATTGAGCATATTGGAAAAGGAACCGAAGTTATGTGGTGTCAAGATTTTAAAGATCAGCCAGGAAAGTACGACCAGACCGATTAAGATCAGATATCCCATCACTTTCCCTGAAAGTTTTTTACTAGTGCCCATATTATCTACCTCTTCATAATTGTCATTTCTGATTTAGAAAAGGTGGCATCGCCTTTGCGACGTCACCCTTTCTGAGTTAATAGTCGTTACTATTTGTCTATCCTAGTTACCTGCACGTGATGCTGCATCTTCAATAGATAACTTAGCAGCTGTTGCCTTTAAGTCTTCCATGCTGAGTTTAGACATATCAACCAGTTCTTCATCTGTGTATGGAAGCTGGTCTACGAAATATTTCTCATATGCTTTGTAGTCATCTGGTGATGATACATACAGATATGGGAATGGAACATCTTCGAATTTGCCACCGAAGTCTTTGTAGTTTCCTTTGATTGCATTGTAAACCATCATGAAGGAAATCAGCGGGTCACAGTAATGTCCGCCAGATTCACCAGCCATAGATCCATTTTCAAGTCTTTCTCCAAGGTCTGGGAGGAAGTCTGTAGAAACGATATCAATATCACTTGTCTTGCCTGCACGTTCAACTGCTGCGATTGCTCCCTGAAGTGGATCTCCACCACCACCAGCTGGGATCAGTGCATCAAGATCTGGATCTGCTGCCATTAAAGCTTCTGCTGCTTTTGATCCACCTTCTGAAGTTGTACCTGCATACTGTGGTTCAGAAAGAGTTGCCTTATCGTTCGGGTTTTCTTTATTCCATTTTTCAACGCCTGCTTTGTAACCTTCCCATCTTCCAAGCCATGTAGCATCTCCCTGCTCCCAGCCAATAAGACCGATGTTACGATCTCCTTTTTCAAGAAGGATGTTTACAAGTTCTTCACCGTTTGCCGGTTCATCTTCATGTACAGCTCCGATGTAGTAATCAGAATCTTTAGCTACCTGATAAATATCTGCGCTGTTCTCTTCACTGATCACACGGAAGAACTGTGCAAGATAAACTTTGTTGTCATTACATGTCTTGATAGCAGATGTCATTTCTGTATCAGATGAGTTACAGATGATGATTCCCTGGCATCCTGCTGCTGCAAGCTGTTCTACAGATGCTGTAACTTTTTCAGAAACATGTCCCTGGTCAACATACTGTACTTCGACATCAAGAGCTTTTGCTGCTTCATCAAGGATCTTCTTACACTGTGATCCAAGTACGTCTGTTGAAGACCAAATAGAAACACCAATTTTGATCTTGCCTGATTTTGAAGCACTCTTGTCAGAAGATCCACTTCCACTACCACCACATGCTGCAAGTCCGACTACCATTGTAGCTGCCATTGTAGCTGCTGTTACTTTTTTGAAAACTTTTTTCATATCTTCTCCTCCATCTCCGTTTTCTTGATGATTTGATTATATTATTTGAGTCTGTGCTTTTCAAGAAAATACAAGAAAGTTTTTGTTCAAAGTTGTATTTTAAACGTGTATTTTATCCACCAAAAATGTAATGTTTTTATTCATTTTGTGCATTATGTCCTTATAGTGATCGTTTTTTTTCAGTGAAAACTAGATTTTTGTGCGTTATGTGTAAAATTTTCATGAACTGACAATACAACTTTCATTTTCTCTATACTTGTATTGTAAATGTATACAAATCACATGATTACATACCTTTTTTTCTTTTTTGATATTATACATACACAGCCTTAATCCTTCCTTAAAAATTTATAGATTTTATGCATTATGCACAGCTTATTTCTTTTTATTATCCACTTGACATAAGTCCGAATTCAGACTACAATATATCGAGTACGATTTCAGACTTACTATCATCTGATTTCGAAATCTACATAATTATTTAAATGAGGTGAACCATGAGCACGGATTCTACTGTACTTATCAGCAAATATTTAAAAGAATACAATCACATATATAAAGAAGCAAATGAAATTTACCACGAAGCTGCCCGCAGACTGCATCTGTCAGACAGCGCTTTTGAGATTTTCTATACAATTTTTGAAATGGGCGATAACTGCCTGCAGCGTGATATCTGCAAAGCTTCCTGCATGCCAAAGCAGACGGTTAATTCATCTATACGAAAACTGCAGACCGACGGTTATCTTACCCTCTCACCCGGAAAAGGACGAAGTATGCATATCCATCTTACAGCTTCCGGCAAGAAGCTTATTCAGGAAAAACTGCTTCCTCTCATCCAGATTGAAAATGATACTTTAGCTTCTTTCAGTCCCGAAGAATGTGAACAGCTTCTGCGCCTGAATGCCAAATATAATCAGACCTTACGTTCTAGGCTTTCTAACCTTGAGGAGGATCTATAACTATGAAAATTCAATTATCCGAACACTTTACTTATAAAAAACTTCTACAATTTGTGTTTCCTTCTATTATAATGATGATCTTCACATCCATTTACAGTGTGGTTGACGGACTTTTTGTCTCCAACTTTGTTGGAAAAAGCGCTTTTGCAGCGGTTAATCTGATCATGCCTTTCCTGATGGGCATCAGCGCTCTCGGCTTCATGATCGGAACCGGCGGTAGTGCCATTGTTGCAAAGACGCTTGGTGAAGGAAAGATCGAAAATGCCAATGAGTATTTTTCCATGCTCGTCTATATCACTGCTATCGGAGGAATCATTATCGCAATCCTGAGTATGTTCCTTGTAAAACCGGTTGCCATTTTATTCGGTGCAAGCGGTACTCTTCTTGACAACTGCATTTTATATGGACGCATTCTTTGCATTTCGCTGCCTGCTTTTATGCTGCAGAATGTATTTCAGAGCTTTTTTGTAACTGCCGAAAAGCCACATCTGGGACTTCGCGTGATCGTGATCGCCGGTGTGACCAATATGGTTCTCGACTTTTTATTTGTAGCTGTATTCCACCTCGGACTTCCAGGTGCAGGCTTTGCAACTGTATGCGGAGAGTTTATCGGAGGGCTTTTCCCGTTATTCTACTTTGGACGGAAAAATTCCAGCTTATTAAAGCTTGGAAAAACACATTTTCATGGCAGAATCTTATTAAAGACCTGTACCAATGGCTCGTCCGAGCTTATGACCAATCTTTCCAGCTCTGTTGTAAATGCTCTTTATAATATGCAGCTCATGAAATTTGCCGGTGAAGACGGCGTTGCAGCTTACGGAACGATCATGTATGTCAATTTTATCTTTGTTTCGATCTTCTTTGGTTATGCGATTGGAAGTGCCCCGATCGTCAGCTATCACTACGGTGCCAACAATCAGGATGAACTAAAGAATCTTTTCCACAAGAGTATCCGGCTGATTGGAACCTGGGCTGTTTCCTTATTTATCATCGCGCAGCTCATCGCAACACCACTCGCCACATTGTTTGTCGGTTATGACCAGGCGCTTTTTGAACTGACACGCAGTGGCTTCCGTCTGTACAGCTTTGCGTTCCTGATCAACGGGTTCAATATTTATGGTTCTGCATTTTTTACCGCATTGAACAACGGTCTGCTCTCTGCGCTGATCTCGTTTCTCAGAACACTGGTTTTCCAGATGGCAGTGGTTCTGCTACTTCCACTGCTTCTCGGGATCAACGGAGTCTGGTGCTCGGTTGCAATTGCTGAACTTTTAACTTTATGCGTTACCGGAACTTTTATCGTCCTGAAACGTAATATTTATCATTATTTATGAACTACTCGGCAACTAAGTTACCAGAGCATCTGAATTTTGGCGGGATACCGCCTTTTTTCAGGGTGCCGTTGCTAGAATCAAACTTTTTGAACCAAAAAAAATATTTGTTATTGAACCAAATCATTCGAAGTGCTATAATCAATTTAAGTTTTGAACTTCACTGTTTTATTTTTAAATTGAACTTTTTTAGTTTGAAAGGAGATTTTCAAATGACAACTTTCTCAGATAGACTTAAAGAGGCGATGTATGCACAGAACCTGAAACAGATTGATCTGGTTCATATCGCCGCAGAAAATAATGTAAAATTAGGTAAAAGCCATGTAAGCCAGTACGTGAGCGGAAAAACTGTTCCGAGAAATGATATCCTCCATTTTCTGGCAGATACACTTCACGTAGATGCCGATTGGCTGCTCGGTGACAGTCAGGAAAACTTTACTGCTCGGGAAAACAACTCCGTTGCCCCAAAAGCTCCGTCTACCACTAAGACTTCTGGTTCTGTCGGAACTTCAAACTCTTCAAAAAGGGGAACTACACCGATGAAAAAGGCAATAACCGACAAAAATGATAACGATAATGCAGGAAGTTCTGCCATGCATATATTCAAAAAATCATCAAAACTCGATAATGTATTATACGATGTCCGTGGACCGGTTGTTGAAGAAGCTGCCCGTATGGAAGAACGCGGTACTCACGTACTGAAGCTCAATATCGGTAATCCGGCTCCGTTCGGCTTCCGTACACCGGATGAAGTTATCTATGATATGAGTCAGCAGCTTTCTGACTGCGAAGGATATTCTCCATCCCAGGGACTTTTCTCTGCACGTAAAGCAATCATGCAGTATTCCCAGATCAAAAAGCTGCCAAATGTCACGATCAGTGACATTTATACCGGAAATGGTGTCAGCGAACTGATCAACCTGTGCATGTCAGCTCTTCTTGACAACGGAGATGAAATCCTGATTCCGTCACCAGACTATCCTCTGTGGACCGCCTGTGCCACACTTGCCGGCGGAAAGGCTGTTCACTATATCTGCGATGAACAGTCTGACTGGTATCCGGACATCGAAGATATGCGCCGTAAGATCACAGACCGTACCAAAGCTCTTGTAATCATCAATCCGAACAACCCGACCGGAGCACTTTATCCGAAAGAGGTGCTGCAGAAGATTGTTGATCTCGCAAGGGAACATCACCTGATCATTTTCTCAGATGAAATTTATGACCGCCTTGTTATGGACGGAAAAGAACATATTTCCATTGCTTCACTGGCACCGGATCTGTTCTGCGTCACCTTCAGCGGTCTTTCCAAATCCCATATGATCGCCGGATTCCGTATTGGCTGGATGGTTCTCAGCGGAAATAAAGCAATCGCAAAAGATTATATCGAAGGAATCAAGATGCTTTCCAATATGCGTCTCTGCTCCAATGTTCCGGCACAGTCTGTCGTTCAGACCGCTCTCTGGGGCAATCAGAGCGTCAACGACTACCTCGTTCCGGGCGGACGTATTTACGAACAGCGCGAATATATTTACAAGGCACTGACTGACATTCCGGGAATCACTGCCGTCAAACCGCAGGCTGCATTTTATATGTTCCCGAAGATCGATGTAAAGAAGTTCAACATTGTAAATGATGAAAAATTTGCACTGGATCTGCTGCAGGATAAGAAGATCCTGATCGTACAGGGAAGTGGATTTAACTGGAAACAGCCGGATCATTTCCGGGTAGTATATCTGCCACGAATTGAAGTTCTGAAAGAAGCTGTGGGAAAAATTTCTGATTTCCTGAGTTATTATAGACAGGGGTAGAATGATAAGCACCGCCGGAAAAGAAAAATAGGGTACGGGTTCCGTTGCACTGGGCATTCCGATGAGCTCCCGAAACCGTCAATTGTGTCAGCAATGGCTTCCACAATTGACTGGATCTCATCTCCATAGTGCAAAGTCACCCGTACCCTATTTTTCTTTTCCGGCTCCTTCTGCAATTTTACTGCATCTATAAATATTAACAGAAATAGAATCTTTTGACCCTGGTATCATCTCATTTACATTTTCATATTTTAATTTTCTTATGAAAGCAATGCTCTCACTGCTTCTCCGTCAAACACAACTTCTTTTACATGATTTACCTCGATCTGGTACAGTGCATTTGCCGCAATATGTTCGGCTGCCTGCTCCAGATCACGGATTCCTGATGTATTGGAATAAAGTTCAATTATCACATCAAGACCTTCATCTGTCACCGTACACTCGTCCTGACGAAGGCTCATTCTCTTCAGGATCTTCGGAAGTGCAAATCTGGAGAAGATGATCTTCTTCTCTTCCGGTGTATAATCCGGGATATCGATAACTGCAAAACGGGACATGATCGGTGCACTGATCTGATCTTTTTCATTGGCAGTTGCAATCGGATATACGCCAACTGTCGGAACATTACACTCAATATAGTTATCCGTAAATCCAAGGTTATCAAGGAGTGTCAAAAGTACATCCGCCGGATTCCCATTTCCTTTTCCGGATGCTGCTTTGTCCAGCTCATTGATGATGAATACCAGGTTGGATTCTCCTGCTGCCGCAAATGCTTCCATAATAATTCCCGGTTTCGCATTGGCGTATACACGGGAACTTCCTGTAAGCTGTTCCGGATCGTTAATGGAACTCATATCCAGAGTTGTCCACGGAAGCTTCAGGATACGTGCAATTGCATAAGCGATCTGCGATTTACCGGTTCCGGCCGGTCCTATCAGAAGGATTCCATACGCCGGAAGAGTGTGCGTTCTGTTGATCTGGATAATCGTCTCTATGATTCTCTGTTTGACACGTTCCATTCCGTAAAGCTCTTCATCCAGGATTCTTCTTGCCTCATCCGGATCAATGGATTCAAAATAATTGCTCTTCCACTGAATATTCATCATGATTGAAAGAGCTCTCTGCGCATGTCTTCTTTCTTCCGGTGACACTTCGTGTGATCTTGCAACAGCAAGGTTTCTTCTTGCCCATAGACGGATATTGTCCGGAAGGGTTCTTCCTGCACAGTTCATAAAATCGGTGATACTCTGCAGACTTGTCAGCTTCATGCTGTCGCCGTCCTCTTCCATTTCCTCATCCACTGCTTCTTCTGTCGGCGCACTGCTTGCGAAAAGACGCTCGATCATGAACTGCAGGAAACCATCTTCAGCTGAAAGCTTGGTTGCCCCACCGAATGCGATCTCCCGGATCTTGTATACTGCATAGCCGTCTGCACGGTTTTCACCGGAAAGACGGACATTGATGTGATTCTCGCCCAGCCATTTGATCAGGCTTACAAATCTCGCATCGATCTGGAGAATGTCCGCACTTACAGTTCCATCTTCCTCGTCAAATTCAAAGGATGTCTTTTTAATCGGGTTGGTGAAAATACCACAGGAATGATGCTTCCATTTCCGGTTGCTGTTATCCAGAACCAGCATCGGTTTCTCCGCTGTCGCTTCTGTCTCATTCGAGCGGAATGTTGTATAAGTACATTCCTGGGCCTTTTTTTCATCTGGTGTGTGTTTAAAATCAAAAACTGGCATGATTTTTACTCCTTTTTCCTTTTATATTCGCTCTTTTCAAATTGTATATTCTTGCACATTTTATGAATAGTCTGTACCTATCTTAACACACTTGTTGCATATCTGAAAGTCAAAACCATTTCTTCATAGTATTTTTATTCATTTAGATTTTTATTTTCCTTCTGCTCCAGTCCTGCAAAAAACAGCTCATAAAAATCATCTTCTCCTTCCAGTTTCGGTGAATTTTCCCCACCTCCATTGGTGCTCCGCTTCATCTCAGCATGAAATTCTTCTCCGGTACAGATCAGTCAATCTTAAGTTCCACTCTGCTTCCGCCTGCTTTTTCCTTTGTCACCACAATCTGTTTCTCAATCCTTGCTTTTAATTCCTGTACATGGGAAATGATTCCCACCAGACGGTTGCCTTCCGTAAGACCATTCAGTGCTTTCATCGCCTGTTCCAGTGACTCTTCATCCAGTGAACCAAATCCTTCATCGACAAACATAGTATCCAGCTGGATTCCGCCTGCCGATGCCTGGATCTCATCAGAAAGTCCGAGTGCCAGCGAAAGAGAAGCTTTAAAGGATTCCCCGCCGGAAAGCGTCTTCACACTTCGCTCAGAACCATTGTAGTGATCGATTACGTTCAGTTCCAGACCACTCTGACTCTTCCGGTCATCCGTATCAGTCTGGCGTTTCAGCTCATATTGTCCTCCACTCATCACCATAAACCGCGTATTTGCACGGGCAATGATCCGGTCAAAATAATTGGTCTGGATGTAGGTCTCAAACTTGATCTTTTCTTTGGATCCGCCTTTGATCTTTCCATTTACCGTATCGGAAATTTCACGCACCTGTGTCCAGTTCCGCTCAAGCTCAAGAAGTTTCGCACTCTGCTTGTCAATCGCATTCCTGATTTTCAGATTGTTCTCATAACGGATCCTGATCTCTTCCATCTGTTTTTGAAGCTCTTTTTTCGCACCTGATACTTCCTGTCGTGCCTGCCCAAGCTCTTCCATATCGGTTTCTTTATTACCTGCAATCTGCTTCTCCAGCGTTTTCTTCTTCGTCTTTGCCGCTTCTACCGACTGACTGCAGTCCTGGAATGCCTTCTGGGCAACATTCAGATCCTTATCGATCTCTTTTTTCTGCTTATCCAGCTCTTTGATCTTCTGTTCTGCTTCTGCTTTCTCCGGAAATTCCAGTTTGCCACGCACCTTCACAGCCTGCTCTTCTGCATTTGCTTTATCTCTCTCAGACACAAGGAGCTGATCCCTTCGCTCCTGTTCTTCCTCCTGAAGCTTTTTCTGCATCTGCTCCAGTTCCGGGATCTCAGCTTCCAGCTTCTGCTTTTCTGCCACTGCTTCTTTAGCTACTTCCAGCTTTTTCTCTAATTCCTTTTCTGACTTTTCGAGGGCATCCATCTGTTGACCGATCAACGCCAGCGATTTTTCAATCTCTTCTTCCTGTATGCTGCTGTCAAAGCTTTTCACACTCTTTTGGATTTCTTCTTCCAGCGCTTTTAACTGGACCAGCTTTTCATTTGCCTTAAAGCTTGCATCATTCGTCTTTTTCTCCACATCAGCAGTCTCTTTCCGGTATTTTTCAAGCTCTTCTTTTTCCGGTGCACCCTCCGTCATCTGTGCCGGACATGGATGGTGGACCGATCCGCACACCGGACACGGCTCTCCCGTTTTCAGAACCTTTGCAAGAATCCCCGCCTGCTCATCCAGAAATGCCCTCTCCATCCAGGCAAGCTGTGTCTTTCGCTCTGTACATTCCTCCTGCATGACAAGGTATGCTTTCTGCGCCTCTTCCACACTTTTCTTCTGTCTTTGGTATCTTTTATATTGAATAAGAATGTCTTCTGCCGTTTCTTTTCTTACTGAAACCTCTTTTTGTTCTGCTGTAACTTTCAGAACTTTAATTTCCGCATCCTTCAGCTCTTCCAGTAAATTCCTTTTCTGTTCCAGCTGCGTCTGCATCTGCGCTTTCTTTTCCTGATACCGGCTTTCCCGGCCCTTTAATATCTCAATCTGTTTTTCAAGCTCTTTAATCTGCTTCTGAAGTTTTTTCAATTCGTCATACTCTGCAAGCTTTTCCTGCCTCTTTCCGATCTCTTCTGTTAGCTGTTCTCTTTCCGGCACTTTTCCCTGTTCTTTCTTCAGTGCCATTTCCAGTTCTTCCAGCGTTGGTGTCTTCTCTGCTATCGTCTGCTCCGCTTTTTCCAGTTCCTTTTTTGCACGGATCACTGCCTCTGCCTTTCCGATTCTCTGGTTCAGCTCTTCCAGATTTTTCTCGATCTTCGTTAAATTCTTCTTCTTTTCTTTCACCGAATCTGCATCCTGATTTGTCAGAGTTTCCAAAAGTTCCAGAACCTTGTCCGCATGAACCACCGCTTTGCTCTCACGGATCTTTTTCACATCCGCCGCAAGCACGTCATCCTCATCACAGCTGATATCCTTCATGTACTGCAAAATGCTTTTGCTGACATCCTCATACTGTTCCTGCAGTCTGCCGCTTGTATTTTTCATTTTCTCCTGAAATGCAAGATACGGTCTGGTATGAAAAATTTCCCGGAAAATTTTGCTCCGCTCCTCAGTTTTTGAAAACAGAAGCTTCATAAAATCTCCCTGCGCCAGCATTGCAATCTGAGTAAATTGTCCGCGGTCGAGCCCGATCAGTTCTGTCACTGCTTTCGTGACCTCTTTTGCCTTTGTGACCGGAAGCCTGTCATCCGGAAATTCCAGTACCGCATCCGCTCTTTGCAGCGTCATGCCCTCGCCCCTGTCCTTTGGACGCATGTACTCCGGATTTCTCCGGATATGGTAGTTCTGCCCCTGATAGAAGAACTCCAATTCCACAAAAGTCGGCGTCTTCGGATCCGCATATTTACTCCGAAGCATCCCCGGCTCTCTTTCATTTCCACTCGCTTCCCCGTAAAGTGCAAATGCGATTGCATCAAAAATTGTGGTCTTTCCGGCACCGGTATCGCCGGTTATCAGATAAAGCCCCCGCTCACCAAGTTCATCCAGAATGATCTCTGTCTCTTTTGCATACGGTCCGAATGCAGAAATCGTAAGTTTTATCGGTCTCATCTCTCATCCTCCCATATTTCTTCCATCATTCCTCTGGCAATCTCTTCCTGTTCATCCGTCATGGGCTGGTTGTTCTGAAGCTCATAGAACTCTCTTAAAAGCTCCATCGGGGATTTCTCCTCTACTTCCGCCGTTCCTCTCACTGTCCCTGCCGCTCTCGTCCGCAGATTGTCATAAGACAGCTTCATGATATTCGGATAAATGCATCGTAGCTTCCCGATCGCATCCGGGATATCCTCTTCATCAGTCAGCGTAATGTGAAAATAATCGTCCGTGTTCATATCCTTGTAAAAATCCAGCGCAGTCACTTCCATATACGTGCCTCTGACTTCCCGCATATCATGTTTCGGCAAAAATGGAATCTGCTGAATATTTATTTTGCCTTTTTCTTCTACATCAACGATGACTGCTGCTTTTTTGTGATTGGTTTCAGAAAAAGAATATTTGAGCGGCGTCCCCGAATACCGCACTGTCTCTTTCCCGATCTTCTGCGGGCCATGGAGATGTCCAAGCGCCACATAATCAAATCCGTCAAAGACAGATGCGTCCACATCATCCACACCGCCTACAGACAGTTCTTCTGAATCACATCTTGCCGCACCGGTCACGAACTGATGCGCAAGCAGGATATTTCGTTTGTCTGTGTCGATCTCCATATGCTGCACTGCCGCATTTACAGCATCCTGATAGGTGATGATTTCTTCCTCCGGATACACTCTTTTTACCAAAGACGGCTTCACAAATGGAAGCATGTAAATATTGATCTCACCGTACCGGTCACTTATCGTTACCGGTTCTACATCCGACTCAAATACCGGTGAAAGATAGATCTGTCTGCTGCTCATCAATCTTGAACCGAAAGCAATTCTTTCTGCAGAATCATGGTTTCCACTGATCAGAAACACCGGAAGCTCCCTCGCGGCGATCCTTGTCAGGAAATCATCCAGAAGCCTCACCGCCTCTGCGGACGGAATCACCTTGTCGTAAATGTCGCCCGCGATCAGAACCGCTTCCACCTTCTGCTCATCGATAATGTTCAGTATCTCTTTTAAAATATATGCCTGATCCTCCAGCATGGAAAATTCATTCACACGCTTGCCGAGGTGCAGGTCTGATAAATGAAGAAATCGCATGGTTTTCTTCCTCCATAAATGCCTGATTAAAGAATAATCTCTTCTATTTTACAGGTATGTTCTTTCGTTGCTTTTTTGTAATTAATTCCTACAAGGTAATATCCAGATAAATCACATCGTAATGATTGAGATATTTTTCAAAAGTTGCATCCTCCGGTATCATCCAACGCTGTCCTTTTTTTTACTGCACCATATATTTGTCTGCTTTTGCACAGCGCATTTACCTGACGTTTTGAAAGATTCCATTTATCTGCTGCCTGTAGAGATGTTATATATTCCATTGAATCCATCCTTTCTGACTTAATTTCTGTTATTCCAATTATAACCGGGAAGTGGGAAGTAAGCAACGCTCGCTTCCCACTTCTCTATATGTTGGATTTATTTTGAAAATATTAAACCGGAAACAGATATTTATGATTCAATTTTTCATTCTGACAAAAAGTTTTAAAAAGGGAGATGTAAAAAAACTCAATCGAGTTTTTTTACATCCCCTTAAATTTATATTTTCCTTTTCCGTGACCGGATACCGGCTCAATAATCTCTGCCTGCGTCAAATTGGCAAGAAGTTTTGAAGCACCTGAACTTTTCAGTTCAAGAAGTTCCATAACTGCACTTCTTCCAAATACCTCATCAAAACCAAACTTTTCAAAGAGTCTATGATTATGAACTGTCGTTTTTACTGAGAAATCACTACTTTTTTCGGAAAGTACACTTTCAATATCCACTTTTTCGTCTTGAATGTCCACTTTTGCATCCCCAAAATCTTTCTCCTGTGAAAAATCGTATTCAAGTGTAGCTCTCAGTTCTGATGCACTACCATACATAACGGTTGCTCCATCAAGCACCCATTCTTTGTGATGTTGTAATCTCGAATCTTTCCGGCGTGTTTATAAATTCCCTGAAAGAGTTTGCGATGGATAGCAATATACTCGTTCGGGGAAAATGAAAACGCTGTTTCAGAAAGAATTTCAGCAATACGGGAATTTTGCCTTCAATATTCTGAATGGCCGTATCAATCAGATATTTAGATGGTTTGAGTCCGTCCACCGCCTGAAGACCGATTGCCGTACTCCAAGCATACCCCTTATGAGCTTTATCTGGTTCAGACTCCCTCAAATATTCCTTAAACGGGTCTTTTTCCATATCCACTACCCCGCTTCATAGTCTTATAATTCACTCTTTTGCTTTCTATTTTTATTTTTTTATAAGAGATCCTTTATTTTTTATCCGGTTCTTCTTCTCTGAGTTCTTTCATCTTTCTGAAATACGAACTCATCTCATCTGCCATTCCCGAAAGCCTGTTCAGCAGTCCGGAAAACTCCGTCAGCATCTCATCATCCTTGTAATACGGATACACAATATCATGGTCAATCTCGCTCCATCCTTCTTCAAAAAGCGTTCTGCCCTGAATTTCCAGATAGTATCCGTGATACTTGATAATATAATGCAGTGAACGGTAATACCCGCCTGTCCGCACTTCAATCTGCGTACTGTCATAAATCCTTGTATCCCCGGAACGCTTGTATACTTTTGGACGTTCTGCGATATAGCAGTGCTCCGGATCCTCATCAAAATCCCGCAGCCTGTCCTCTATATAATTGTTCGGATCATTTTCAAACATCGAAGTGATGAACTTATGAAAATGGATCCAGTCCTCCCGGTAAAGGAAGAAAACCCTGATACCAATCAAATCTGTGATGTATTTGTGGTAATTCGATTTGTTGATATGTTCAAATTTTGCATAATTTTCTTTCCGCTTCCGAATGATCTTTTCCAGAAGGTGCATTGGATTCTTGGTTCTGTAACGGTATGAATGGATCCCTGCCCGCTCAATATCATAAATATATTCATCTACAAATTCTTTTCCCAGATGACGGAACAATTTCGTTTTTGACATATAATCTTCATAGATCTCTGTCAGCTCCTCCCAGGAAATCCGGGCAGCCGTAAGGTCATCCTCTGTCAGATTACAGGTTTTCAGAAATTCCTCTTTATTGATCATTTGCTCTCTCACCCAATTCTTTCCGGCCCATGCGGACCTCTTCCATATGACCGGCAAGCTCTCTGTCCATATGATCGAACAGATAATTTTTCGCACTCTCTTTGTGAAGCTCCCATTCTTCCTGAATCTGCCGGTTCACGATCTTCACCTCTTCCAGGAACTCCCGGGAAGATATGATCGTACCTCCCTGTCCCTGTGTGATCACCTGTTCCACACCATCTGATGTAACTACCGTCACATGATACTTTCTTCCGACTTCATGTACTACCTTTTCAATGTACATATCCGCCGTCTCAGCTTCTTTTGTATACACAACATGAATGTTATGGTATTTGAAGATTTCCATTGCTTCGCCTTCAACCTTGTAGGCATCAAATACCAGGATCAGAGGATAGTTCTTGAACCCCTGATAATTGCAAAGCACATCCATCAGTTTATTTCTTGCTGCTTCAATATTCTCTTTTGCCAGTTCTTTCAGATCCTCCCATGCGAAAATAACATTATAACCATCTACCAGCAAATATTCCTGTACGCCTTCTTCATCTTTCTTTGCTTTTGGCGTTTTCCCTGCAGTCACAGTCTTTGGAAGACGATCGGCTTTTCTCTCTACCCGTCCGTAAGTCCGGATAAAAATCTCTTCCAGTTCCCTGTCTTCTCTGGCATTACGTGCATAATGCCTGCCGCCTCTGGCTGCTGCTTCTGCTGATCCGCTTTTCTCCTTGCGTAAATTTACCGGTACAGTCTCATCCAGACTTTTTTCTGTCTCTCCTGCCAGCCTTTTCCGCTCTTCCAGGATTTTCGGAAGCTGTGCCTCAATATGCATATGTTCCGGCACTTCCTGCCACGGTACATTATATCCTGCTCCATGAGCACAGAATACAGAGCCCGTCGGATTCTCCACATCCCGTTCCGGATCGTAACCAATCGCCTCTACAACCTCGTCCTGGTTATGGCATGGAAAATATCCCTTCAGCGTACAGAACAGTTTCCCTCTTCCTCTGCTGTATGTGGTTACTTCTCTCTGATAATCCTGCATTTCAGACACCGGTGCACTTCCGGTGACCACAGCCATATCATCTTCCGTCTCCGGTCCGTCAAATTCTCCATTCATCCGCTGAATATCCGTAAGTGCACGGCCTGTCATCTCTGACGGAATTTCCAGACGAAATGCATAATACGGTTCAAGCAGTACATTCTCTGCCTGCATCAGTCCCTGGCGGATCGCACGGTACACAGCCTGGCGGAAATCTCCGCCCTCTGTATGCTTCAGATGTGCACGTCCACTGGCAAGTGTGATCTTCACATCAGTAAGCACCGATCCCGTCAGAACGCCCCGATGCTCTCTTTCCAGCACATGCGTCAGGATCAGTCGCTGCCAGTTCTTGTCCAGCACATCCTCACTGCAGATCGTATCGATCGAGATTCCACTTCCCGGCTCTCCCGGTTCCAGTATCAGATGCACTTCCGCATAATGACGCAGTGGCTCAAAATGCCCTACTCCTTCAACTGTATTTTTAATCGTTTCTTTGTAAACAATATTCCCGCTTCCAAAGGAAATATCCACGTCAAACCGTTCTTTTACAAGGCTTTGCAGAATCTCCGTCTGCACTTCGCCCATCAGCTGGACCTGGATCTCTCCTGCCTCTTCATTCCAGACTACACGGAGCATCGGATCTTCTTCCTCCAGTTGCCTGAAATTCTGCAGCATCCGGTGTACATCACAGCCTTCCGGCAGCTCCACCCGATAATTCAGAACCGGCTCCAGTATCGGTGCCGAAGAACCTTGCTGCATCCCAATCCCCTGTCCCGGATAAGTCCGGGTAAGTCCTGTCACAGCACAGATACAGCCTTTTTCTGCTTCCTGCACCATCTCGTACTTGTCCCCGGAATAAATCCGGATCTGATTAACTTTCTCCTGCATAGGCTCTTCCTCTGCCATATATTCCAGGATCTCTTTAACCTTCAGTACTCCGTTTGTGATCTTCACATGTGTCAGACGGCTGCCCTGTGAATCTCTGGATATCTTATATACCTTCGCTCCAAATGCTTCTTCAGCATGCGTCCCGCTTACCGGTCCGTCCATGTATTTTTCCAATCCGTCCAGTAATTCCTGCACACCTTCCAGCTTCAGTGCCGAACCGAAATAGCATGGAAATACCTTTCGTTCCCGGATCAGCGTCTGAATCTGGCTCGCCGTGATCTCTCCATTTTCCAGATAGCTTTCCATTACCGTCTCGTCGCACATAGACAGCTCTTCCAGAAATTCTTCACCCGCTTCTGTAAAATCCACACACTCTCCGCTGAGCTTCCGCTTTAATTCAGTAAGTCTGTCCTGTCTGTCCGTCCCGTCCTGATCCATCTTATTTATGAAAATAAAGGTCGGAACCTGATACCTTGCAAGAAGATTCCACAAGGTTCGTGTATGTCCCTGCACACCGTCCGCTCCGCTGACAACCAGGATTGCATAATCAAGAACCTGCAGGGTACGCTCCATTTCTGCTGAAAAGTCCACATGCCCCGGTGTATCAAGAAGAGTCACCTGCTTGTCTCCAAGCACAAAATTCGCCTGCTTGGAAAAAATGGTAATCCCCCGGCTTCTCTCCAGCGTATACGTGTCCAGAAATGCATCTCCATGGTCAACTCTTCCAAGCTTTCTGATCTGACCGGTAAGATAAAGGATTCCTTCCGAAAGCGTCGTCTTTCCGGCATCCACATGCGCCAGGATCCCGACAGACATATATTGTTTTGGCTTATTTTCAGATGTTGCTGCCATCGAAAAAATGCCCCTTTCTGCTCATAATAATCTCTTGATTATCATATCACAGAAAGGGGCATAAGTCGACACGCGAATCTTTTTATCTGTCCTGCTTTTCATTTGACATTTTCTGCGGTAAGATACAATCAGAACAAATTTCTAAAAAAGGAGAGTGCCATTTACTCATGAAAAATACTGACTTAACCAATACTTACCGCGAACTTGACAGAGAACTTGCCATTTTGCATGACCAACTCGAAAGCCACCGTTCTTTTGAAAATATCCTTTTTCTCCCGACTCCCGAAAAGATCAGATCGGTCCGCGAAAAATGGAACGATTTAAAAACACAGGTTGAAAACCTGGATACACCTGACAATGTCTATCGTCTGGTGAAGCATCATCTGAATGACTTCCTGGATTCTCTTAAATTTACTATCGAAGAAAAAGAACACAATCCGGAAGCACCTCTCCTGGATTTTGTCTATTATCTTCAGGAAATCGCTCGCTGTGACAGGCGTTCTAATGAAGTACGTCTCGATGTCCTGACCAGAAAATTACAGGCATTTCATGAAAATCAGGATTTGATCCTTAATCTGATCCACACACAATACGGAGAAAATGAAGCTTCCCTTTCTTCTGCCTTTGCCCGCGCAAGGCTGGATATGCAGCGCGACCAGAAACTGTTAAATGAATATTTCCCGGATTTCACAGAAGAACAGATTGCATCTTTATCACAGTCCTTCCGGATTTTTATCGATCAGCTTCAGGAAATGGCAGATTTACTCGGTTCTGACTGCCAGTCTGACTCTGAAGAATTGTTAAAGGATGATCTCTCAAAGACCATCAAGATGGATCCGGAAGCTTACCGCAGCCTTCTGAAAAACCGTCTTGGTGTATCTCTCGACGAACTGCTTGCATGGCATAAAGAAGAAATTGAAAAGACCCGTGCTGAAGTATTCGAAATCGCCTCCAAATTAGAGCTTCCGGAAGGAACTCCGAAGACAATGAAAGAAGTCAGCGATGTGCTTTTCCGCTATGCCGGTCCTTGTGACAGTGCCGAGGAAATGTATACACGTGCCAGAAATTATCTAAAACGTACCCGTGCTGTCGCTCATGAATATGTACGTCTTCCGGAAGATGAAACCTGTCTGTGCGTTCCTCTTCCGCCTTGCTATAAGGATTCTTACCCTTGGGGCGGTTATGAGGGTGGTGATTTCCGTGTCAAACCGCTCCGCGGCCAGATGTTCCTGAATCAGTATAATTATCAGAACATTACCGATGGCTGGATCAAGATGAATACCATGCACGAAACTTATCCGGGACACCATGTCCAGTTTATCCGCGCAGCGATCGATCCAACACCGGAAACTGTAAAAATAGGAGCAAAAAGTGTACCTCTGGAAGAGGGAACCTGTATTCGGACTGAACGCGCATTTACCTTTATCTTTGCGGAAGACCCGTTCTTCCCTCTGTTCGTTGCATTCCGCCGTCATCATGCCTCTGTCCGTATCCTGGTTGATCTGCAGCTGTATTATTTTGGAGTGACACTGGAGGATGCTGTAAAAATCTACGAAGAAGAGCTTGGCTTTGACCGCGTAACTGCCCGCGCCCAGATACAGGCACACCAGAATGCGCCGGGATATTTCACCTGCTATTATTATGGAATGAAGAAAATCTGCGACTGGGAAAAAGAGTATGGATATACGAAATGGGATTATACGGAACTGCTGTTCTCAGCCGGGCGGATCAGTATGGAAAGCCTGGAGATGCTGGTTAAGATGACCAAAGAAGAGCAGGGACGTTTCTTTACGGAGTTCCGGAGCTTGCTGATGGATGAATAGGGTTTAGGTTGTTGAAGGGATACGAAAAAACGGATAAATAAATGGATCGGGTCTGCTTCCCACGCACTGGGCATTCCGATGAGCCTCTGAAAGCGTATATTGTGTCAGCAATGGCTTCCACAATATACTGAGTCTCATCTCCATAGTGCTCAAGGGAATCTGACCCGATCCATTTATTTATCCGTTTTTTCTGGTACTCCTGCAACTTGAAAATTTTCCCTTGTGGAGCATCAGCTCGCTGCGCATGGCTGATGGTGATTTGTTTGTCTAGGGTTTTAACCATATTCATAAATTTGAGTATAATGATTTGTTTTAGTTTTTAAAAATTTGTATCTTTAAAATATTTCCAACAACACATTATTATAAAGATATAAGTCTACCAAGTTCTTCACGTTTCTTTTCAGTTATGCCATAGATATTTATGTGGTTCAGGTCACCGCTGCGGTCTGTAAAGGCGGGGAAGAGGAAGCCGGATGTTGGGGATCCGGGTTCGTATTCGCCGACAAGGGGACAGATGGCGCAGATGAGGTAAGGGAACATCTCTTCGGATTCTCCGAGGCGTTCTTTGTCGGTGGCTTTGGATGGGATATCGTAGTTATCATGGAAAACATAGATCGCATAAGGGGTGGTGATCCGGATGTTTTCCATGATGATATCATAAAGAGTATCCATCAGGGCATCGTTTTTGAGTTCACAGTCTCTGAGCGCCATTAAAAGTTGCCACATACTTCCGGCTTTCTGATTTTCCGGCTGGATCTCGTATTTCTTCAGTTTTGTGTTTGTCTCTGCAAATGGAATCGTTTTGGCGATTGCGAGATTTTTTGTTTTTTCTGACGGAGAGAGTTTAAGGAAGTTGATGTTAAAGCTTCCTTCAAAATCTCCGTCTGCATCTACATAACAGCCTGCTATTCTTGTGAATGATGTTCTTGCAGGCGTCATCCGCCGCGTCAATTCCAGCATATCTTCTCGGTTGATCATTTGTATTTGTTCCTCTCTTTGAATATCAATTGAGTCTCACTCCGTTGACCTGTTTCTATTTTCTAAGTTCTCATATCATCCATTGCTAAAATTCTTCTATTTCAGCAACACGGTCCCCCTGCTTTTCTTTCCAAATCATCAGGTACACTTTGAAATCTACCGAATCTCTCGCCGCAGCAAATGGCTCCTCACGTACAAGTGTAACTTTCTGTCCATTTGACTCCAGCTCTGCTTTTCTTTTTTCGGCTTTTTTCAAAATGTTCTGATATTTCTGATTAAATTTCTCTCCAAAATCCCTCCGTGGATAATTTTCCGCTTCTTTGGCAAGTTTTTTATTTAGCAAGTCTACAACCGCCACATGTTTCTCCCGATGTAATAGTCGGGCAATCCATCTGCTCATTCTTTTTCCATGATATCTCCGGTATCTTTGCAGCCACCACAACAGACTTTTATCCCCTGCTTCTTTAACAAGCTCTTCCATTACATCCATTGCCTCTTCGGTCGGATTCCACGGATCTTCCATCGGGACAATATATTTTGCCGGAACTGCCGGATAACAGGTATAGTTCAGCGGAGGAAAATGTACCAGTTTTGCAAGTTTCCGTTCTGTATCACTTGTTGCCTTTTCTCCAAGATATTCACATTTATCACTCAGAATCGCCAGACGATATTCCAGAATCCGCAGATACTCATACCCTTTCACCCAGAAATGTCCTATATCTCCGTAATTATAGAGATTCATCTCCAGCGAAAGATCCTGGAAGAAAATGGTCACAACCGTTTCGCCCTGATATACGACAAGTACATATTCTCCATCCTCCTGGCTTAAAGTTGCGTCCAGCTCTCCTTCATAATCTTTCTGATAATGTCCGGTCATTCTTGCACCAGAGAATACCAGAAAGCTTTCCACTGCATCATTCATCAGATACACCAGACGCATTTCATCCTGGTTTTCCACATCTTTGTCTGGAAACAGAAGTTCAAACTGATCCTGACCGAGTAACTGGGCAAGCTTCTGGAAGGCCTCCGGAATTTCTTCATATGCACTTTCTGTATCCATGAACGCTTCCTCTGCTGACATATTTTCCTGTATTTCCAGTTCACTCATCTATTCCTTTTCTCCTTCATTTGCCTCTTCCATATCCACACAGGCAAGTCCTCTGTCCTCCACATAACTGACACGGATCACTGCCTGCGACCAGTTGAGGCTGATCCTGGCGGCCTTCTGCTTCTCTTCTCCGGCTTTCCGGAGCAGATCCAAAAGTTTCTCCAAAACTTCTCTTGTCAGATATCCACCTCTCCACTGAAAGGTCAATGTCCTGCCCTTCTTAGCCGCCTGCAGCGACCGTTTATAGACATCTTCTTCTTTTGTAAAGGAAAGTTTCTTCTCCCGATAATAAAAATGATCCCCATTCGTACAGACCGGTGCCGGTGCGATCAGCGGTTCATGATCCCGGAAAATCTTCTTGTCGTCCAGATTGAAATAATCATAGCGGATCTCCTGTCCTGCCGCACTGTGCTTACCAAGCGTATTGTCAAAAGTTGCATCCAGATGATAATATGTACCACCAATTTTTACGATATTCCAAGTATGACGGTACTTGATCCCTTTTTCCGGATTGTTACCACAGACTGCGATCATGCACCAGATTCCAAGCGCATCACAGAGTATTTTCACAGATTTTGCAATCCCTTCACATACGCCAACTCCATGTCCAAGTGGACCGATGATCTCATGGGAATACGCCTTTTTCAGCTTATCATAAGTCACATTATCACAGATAAAATCATGAATATATTTCTCCTTTTCCCATTCAGACAAATCTTTTGCCGCCCGCGCAAGTTTTTCTACTCTGGAGGACATTGCCCTCTGATGCTCCCGGATTTTATTTTTGTCAAACAGATACTCCGGTACAAAGATCAGATTCGGAGAGTCCTGATAGTATTTATACTTATATCCTGTCATCCAGAAAATCTCCGGATGATCCAGCCGAAGCCTGAAAAAGACATCATAAAGCTCCGCAATTTCTATGCGCGGTATCTGAAATTCATCCGCAAGTGCATTCGCTCCCTGCATGATTACATGGTATGCTGCCTGCTGCTGTTTCGTCATTTTGGTATAATAGAATGGTTCCATGAAAGTCCTCCTGCGCAATGTTTTGATTCTCCTATTATACATTTTTTCACGAAAACACGAAATGTTTTTCCTTGCTTTTTAACGAAAAACAGAAATGTTTTACGCTAGTTTTTAACGAAAATAGAAAATGTTTATACCCATTTCTTAACGAAAAACAGAAATGTTTATACTTAGATTTTCACGAAATCACAAAATGTTTCTCCAGAATACAATATAAAAAAGTCCCATATGGCAACCCTTTCCGTCACCATACAGGACTTCTCCTTCTTTTCCTTTTATTCAACATTCTTCGTCGCAACAATATCCACGCCCGTGTCCGCCACATTTTCAAGAATCACATCCCCAATATGAACCGGAGCCGGAACTTCAATTCCTTTGAGCGCCTTCACACATTCAAAGATCTTGCCCTTCGGGATATCTTCTTTCGTCTTCACCGATACCATATCGATGCTTCCGCCGGACACCCGCACGGTCGAAGTTACGATTCTCGTCGGATTCGTCACTTCTTTTCTTGCGTATACATCACCGCGCTTGCAGGTATTTCCGGTTACACCCACTACTTCTTTCCCATTCATTACAACTGTAAGAGGGCAGCCCATCGGACAGCCGATACATGTCAATTTTCTCTCTTCCATCGTCTACGCCTCCTCAATCTTTACTGTGATGGTCTGCAGATCCGGATATTTCAGTAGCTGCTCTTTTGTCAGCTTAATCTCTTCCATCTCACCTGGTGCAACAACCGGACGTTTTCTGTGGATCACTCTCTCATCATCAAAATATGCACTGATATAACAGTTCTTGTAGACACCGCCCACACGGAAACGCACAGTCAGATTTTCATCCATCCGGTCTACGTTAATTGTTCCGGGCACAGTATAGCGGACGCCTTCAATCGGATTCATCCGAATCTCTTTTCCGTCCTGTCTGCGCTCTTCTCCCAGTTTGACGTATTCCGCAGCATTTCTTCCTGCAGTTCCGGCTTCTTCCGATACAAAGTCAACCAGGTCATGCACATGCAGGACATTTCCGCAGGCAAATACGCCTTCGATGTTTGTTTCCAGGCTCTCATTTACCTTTGGTCCTGATGTGACAGGGTTCATATCCACGCCCATGCCTCTTGAAATTTCATTTTCCGGGATCAATCCTACGGAAAGGAGGAGGGTATCACAGCTGTATTCTTCTTCAGTTCCCGGAATTGGTTTTCCGTGACTGTCCACCTGTGCCAGTGTAATGCCTTCCAGCCGCTCTTTCCCTTTGATGTCCACAACGGTATGGCTCAGCTTCAGCGGAATATCATAATCATCCAGACATTGTACAATATTTCTCTTCAGCCCTCCGGAATACGGCATCAGCTCTGCAACAACCTTAACCTTTGCGCCTTCAAATGTCATTCGTCTCGCCATGATCAGTCCGATATCGCCAGAACCAAGGATCACGACCTCCCGCCCCGGCATATAGCCTTCGATATTGACCAGTCTCTGTGCCGTACCTGCCGAGAAAATACCCGCCGGACGATAACCCGGAATATTAAGTGCGCCTCTGGAACGTTCACGGCATCCCATTGCCAGGACAACTGCCTTCGCCTGAATCTCGAAAAGACCTTCCTCCCGGTTCATTGCGGTGACAACCTTCTGTGGGCTGATATCCATAACCATTGTATTCAGCTTGTATTCAATATTCAGTTCTTTCGCCTGATCAATAAAACGTCCTGCATATTCCGGTCCGGTCAGTTCTTCCTTAAATGTATGGAGTCCGAATCCATTGTGGATGCACTGATTCAGGATTCCGCCAAGTTCTTTGTCTCTTTCCAGGATCAGGACACTGTCCACTCCGCTTTTCTTCGCCGAAATTGCAGCCGCAAGTCCTGCCGGTCCTCCTCCAATGATAACAATATCATAAGCTCTCATGATGCAATGCCTCCCTCTTATAACGAATCCTTATTAGTACCTGTGACAATTTTAGAATCTCCACCGGATTTTGTGATCTCGAACATACTCACATGGCGTTCTCTCGCCAGGATCTCCATCGTTCTCGGTGAACAGAATCCAGCCTGACATCGTCCCATTCCAGCTCTTGTTCTGCGTTTTACCCCGTCCAGAGATTTGGCGCCGAGCGGTCTGTTGATCGCATCCATGATCTCACCCTCTGTAACCATTTCACAGCGGCAGATAATATTTCCGTATTCCGGTTTCTCTTTGATCAGTTCCATTCTTTCTTCCTTGCTGAGTGTATTCGGATCCAGAACGCCATTTCTTGTTGCGATAAAATCTTCTTTTTCTTCCAGATTCATTTTCTCTTTCAGGATCTGTGCCACCATTTCTCCGATTGCCGGTGCACTGGTAAGTCCCGGTGATTCAATGCCTGCACAGTCAATAAATCCTTTTGCATCCTCCACTTCCCCGATCAGAAACTCATGTCCGTCCTCATGTGCACGAAGTCCGGCAAATGAAGTAATCACCTGACGGAGCGGAATATTTTTCACATTCATCTCTGCTCTTTCGATCACCTGATCCAGACCTTCTCTTGTTGTATTGGTTCCTTCTTTATCTTCGATATCGATCGCCGTTGGTCCAAGGATCAGATTACCGTGAACCGTCGGTGCAACCAGAATACCTTTTCCATATTTTCCCGGAAGTGCAAAAATCGTCTTGCTCACATGACTTCCCGCACTCTTATCAAGCAGGCAGTAATCCCCTCTTCTAGGGGTAATATGGATCTTCTTCTCACTTACCATATTATGAAACTTGTCTGCATAGACTCCGGCTGCATTTACCACGTACCTTGTCTGGAAAACTCCGTTATTTGTATGGATCTCCCATCCCTCATCTATTGGTTTAAGATCCGTGACTTCCGTATCAAATTTGAACTCCACACCATTTACATTTGCATTCTCAGCCATTGCAATGTTCAGATTAAACGGACATACAATTCCGGCTGTCGGTGCATAAAGTGCGGCATACGCCTGATCGGAAATATTCGGTTCCATTTCTTTCAATTCCTTACAGTTAAGAATTCTTAACTCCTTAACACCATTTGCAACACCTCGGTCATACAGTGCCTGAAGATTCGGCATATCCTCCTCATGCAGACATACAACCAGAGAGCCATTTTTCTTAAATGGGAAATCCAGATCCTTTGAAAGCTGTTCCATCATCTGATTTCCCCTGACATTCAGTTTTGCCATCAGCGATCCTTCTGCCGCATCATAACCGGCATGGACAATTGCACTGTTTGCCTTGGAAGTACCACAGCATACATCCTCTTCTTTCTCGATTACACACGCCTTCACTTTATAACGTGACAGCTCTCTTGCTGTTGCCGCACCGGATACTCCAGCCCCGATAATTATTACATCATACATTCCCAGATCACTCCTTAATAACTGTTTTTTCTTCCTGCTTATGAAAAAGAGCCTGCCAAGTAAACGCATTTCCTTTATGCGGTTATCCTGTCAGGCTCTCTCATCTCATGCCATTACCATTTTCAATTCTGAACTTTTACCACGGAATTGCCCCATACAGTAATACTGCTGCGATTGCTCCGATGATTGGTCCGATGATCGGTACAACCAGACCGTATCCGAAGTTTGAATCACCTTTTCCTTTAATCGGAAGTACTGCGTGTGCAAGTCTTGGTCCAAGATCTCTTGCCGGGTTGATCGCATAACCGGTCAGTCCGCCAAGTGACATACCTACTGATACGATAATTCCGAATACAAATAATTTGTCAACGCCTGTGGAAAGTCCTGTCACGTTTCCAATTCCCTTGATCGCAAATACAAGGATAAATGTTCCAACTGCCTCACTGAAAATATTCAGTCCTGTGTTTGCAATCGAAGGTCCTGTACAGAATACACCAAGCTTTGTTCCCGGATCTTCTGTGGCGTCAAACTGTCCTTTGAAAAGTAAATAAACGATACAGCCGCCTACGAATGCTCCTGCGATCTGGGCAATGATATATCCAGGAACCATCGACCATGCAAAACTTCCGTCCACTGCAAGCGCGATCGTAAGTGCCGGATTAAAGGAAGCTCCTGAAGCCTCTCCGAAAATAAATGCCGGAAGCAGAACTGCAAGACCCCAGGCAAATGTAATCTGAACCGCGCCGGCACCTTTCATACCGGATTTGTTAAGGTTCACATTTGCTACTACTCCATCTCCAAGAATAATAAGTATCATTGTTCCAAGAAACTCTGCTATATAAGGTAACATGATAAGTCCCCCTTTTCCCTATTCAATGTTCTGTTTTCATTTCCTTTTTACTTTCAAAATCTAATCTTCTTTTGCCCATCCGTAAGCATATTTGACAGCCTTATTCCAGCCTTTGATCCGTTTTTCTCTTTCTTCATCTGCAATCTTTGGCTCGAATGTCTTATCAATTGCCCAGTTCTTAATAACATCCTCTTTACTTGCCCAGTATCCAACTGCAAGACCTGCAAGATAAGCAGCTCCCATTGCGGTTGTCTCTACACACTGCGGACGGTTAACCGGTGCATTGATGATGTCAGACTGTGTCTGCATCAGAAAATCATTTGCACTTGCTCCACCGTCAACCTTAAGTGCTGCAAGTTCAATTCCAGAGTCAGCTTTCATTGCTTCCAGAACATCATTTACCTGATAAGCAAGGGATTCCAGAGTTGCGCGGATAATGTGATATTTATTAACGCCACGTGTAATTCCTACGATCGTTCCTCTTGCATACTGATCCCAGTGCGGTGCTCCAAGTCCGGTAAATGCAGGTACTACATAGCATCCGTTTGTATCTTTTACTTTCTTAGCCATGTATTCTGAATCCGGTGCGGAATCAATAATACGAAGTTCATCTCTCAGCCACTGGATTGCAGCTCCTGCCACGAAAATTGAACCTTCCAGTGCATAATTTACTTTCCCATCCAGTCCCCATGCGATGGTTGTTACCAGTCCGTTCTTTGAGAAGATCGGTTTCTCACCGGTATTCATCAGCATGAAACATCCGGTTCCATATGTATTCTTTGCTTCGCCTGCATTGAAGCATGTCTGTCCAAACAGTGCGGACTGCTGGTCTCCTGCTGCTCCTGCGATCGGAATCGGTCCACCGAGGTAAGAAGGATCTGCTTCTCCATATACACAGCTTGACGGTTTTGGTTCTGGAAGCATGCATTTCGGAATGTTCAGCTCTGCAAGGATCTCATCATCCCATTCAAGCGTATTGATATTGAACAGCATCGTACGGGAAGCATTTGAATAATCAGTTACATGAACTGCACCTTTTGTCAGTTTCCAGATCAGCCATGTCTCAACTGTACCGAATAATAATTCTCCCTTTTCTGCTCTCTCTCTTGCTCCCGGCACATTATCAAGAAGCCATTTTACCTTTGTTCCTGAAAAATACGCGTCGATAACAAGTCCTGTTTTTTCTCTGAATTTATCGGTAAGTCCTTTTTCCTTCAGACTGTCACAATACTCAGAAGTTCTGCGGCACTGCCATACGATTGCATGATGGATCGGCTCTCCTGTCTCTTTGTCCCAGACGATGGTTGTCTCTCTCTGGTTTGTAATACCGATTGCTGCAATGTCCTCTGCTTCTGCCCCAATCATGTTCATTGCTTCAACGGCTACACCAAGCATACTTGCCCAGATCTCATCTGCATCATGTTCAACCCAGCCCGGTTTCGGGAAATACTGTGTGAATTCCCTCTGTGCAACGCTGCACATTTCTCCTTTTTCATTGAACAGGATACATCTGTTACTTGTTGTTCCTGCGTCCAGTGCCATTACATACTTAGCCATACTCTTTTTCCTCCTTTAATAAAAATCGCTGCTTTGCATGTTTTATAGTAAAGCGGATATTCTATGCCGCTTCGCTACTTACTCATCCTCAAATACCTGTACTTTGTTTAAATATCTTCTGTTACTTTTGTTTTACATTTTCCAGACTTCATGATTCGTAGATGAAACTGCGATCGCTCCAGCTGAAAGTGCCGCCATCACAGATTCTTTGTCCGAGATCAGACCACCTGCAATGATCGGTGTCTTTGACATTTTACAGACTTTTCCGATCACCTTCGGCATCACACCCGGAAGTACTTCGATATAATCGGGCTTCACGGCGTGTTGTTGCTGCCTGATATTCTCATATGCCATTGAATCCAGAAGAAAATACCTTAGGACTGTGAACATCTTAAGTTCCTTCCCCCTTTTAATCAATGCGGCTTTTGTGGAAATTATTCCATCTGCTTCTGTATTTTTCCGAATAAAATCTACGACAATTTCCTTACTGCTAAGACCGCTTATCAGGTCTACATGAACCATCGCAACCTTCCCGGAATCTTTTATCTGTTGGACGATCTCACGGATCGAACAGACATCTCCAAATAAAATAAACACAACCCGGATATCTTCCAAAGAACAACAGATTTTTAAATCATCCATGTTCTTTACAGCTGCAATGATCGGATTTTCTTCTACTGCTTCATGAAAAAAACTGTTCATTTTTTCACCCCTCATACTATGATCGAGTAGGATGCTCCTGCCCACTCTGTATACTTTGTACAGCCTCTGCACTTGGCTCATCGTATAATCGAGCAGGCTGACTTCTGCTCGATCTGTATACTCCGTACAACATCTCACTTAGCAGCTCGATGATGTACATTCGCCAAATGTAGATCCTTGTGCAAGCACAAATCGGCACTTGGCTCATCGTATACACAAAAAAAGAGCGCCTCTTGTAACAGCCTCACGGCTGATATAACATTCGCTCTCCTGTCACGGCATCTCTCTTCAATTGCTTTTTCAACTTGACTTCACTATATCACATTGCACAATTATTTGCAAATAATTTTTTCAAAAATATACTTTTTGTACAGTTTCTACAATTTTTTTGCCAATAATCAAGCTTGTTATTTGAAAAAAGATGTTTTTCTTTATGCAACTTTTCCGTTACTTTATTAACAAATTTTAAAATCAATTTTCTTTAATCTGAACGCTCACTTTTTACCATTTCTGTTCTGACTATTAAGCTTCTTTTTTTACATCAAAATGAAGTTCTCAGGATCGGGATCACATTGATCACCGGTTCTTCGTACGGATGAACTTTCTTGATTGCTTCAATTGTCCTGTCAACTGCTTCTGTAAATACAGTGACTTCAACCTTTACTTCCGGTTCTTTACTGATCTCTCCTTCATTTCCAATATAAGGATTGCAGCCTTCAAGCGGACGCCAGTATCCGATCACTTCACTTGATGACATACAGGAATCGTAGTTCCCGATGTGTCCGGCATCTACTTCCCGGAGCGTTTTCTGGAGAACCGGAAGATGTGTTTCCGGGATGAAAATTTCTAATTTGCAGTATTTGAAATCCATGGTGTGTTCCTTTCTTCTTACTATGCATTTTTATGATGATACCAGGGTTAAAAGGTCAGAAAGCCGATGCATTTATAATATACTACAATTCTTTTTCATGCAAATTCTATAGAAATTTTCAACTCGTTAATCAATTTTTACTAATTTTTTAATTATCTAAACAATGTTTTGCACAGTAGGATAGTTCTTCATGATGTTCTTCAAAGAAAACAAAAGCCTTCAAACTGATCTTTTTCAATCAATTTAAAGGCTTTTACATTATTCAAATATCACCCTATATATAGTTTCTATTCACTTTTTTCCTGTAAAATATCTACGATCGTCTTCTCCGTTCCGATCATTCCCGGCGACGCGATCTCTCCCATATGACGCATGGTATCTTCCGGTGTAAACCCATTGATTCCATGAATATCATCAATAAAGATTTCATGCATTGCAAAATCCGCCGACTGAAATGCGGCATTTACCGCCACGACTCCTTTCATCGTACAGCCCTTATTTCCGCCATGACAGATCATACCGGTAATACTGCTGGACATGTTGTTGATCGTTCTTGCCATTGCATGCTCATCACCTCCATGAAGGAAAACCAACGCACAGGCCATTCCTGTACCGGCAGCAATGCCACAGCCACAGAAAGCAGAAAGCTTACCGGAATACTCTTTGATATACATGCAGATAAGATAGCTTAATGCGGTGGCACGATATAAGGTTTCATCGCTTAATCCACGGATCTTGCAAACACCGTAAAGAGGCATGGTTGCAATAATTCCATGTGCCCCGGAACCGGTAATGCTCATGGCTGGTCTGTCAAGTCCGATCACACGGGCCTCAATTGCTGCATTGCAAAGTAAAGATGCAGTCTTTAACTCATCATCCGAAATAATCTTTCCGCCATTTTTCTCAAGCAGATACCGTGCATAGGTTGTTCTCGGGTTCTGGATTCCTTCTTCAAAAAGAGCATAGTTCATCTCATAGGCAGCCTTGATAAATTCAATTTCCTCTGCCGGAACTTCTTTTGCGTATTCGTAAATCTGTTTTAATGTATAATTGTGGATCAGTGGTCTTTCTTCGTGTCCATCTTCCACAGAAGCTTCTTCCTTCTCAAGAATCACCTCTCCATTTGCCTCAATACGAACAATATTTGTATGTGCATCGCGAATCTGAACCATAGCCTCTCCGCCTGTTGTCTTTACACAGGCTTCTATAAAAATACGGCTTGTGATCTCACTCATTTTTACAGCAATTTTTCCGTCTTTTACCAACTGCTCTGCTGCCACATTGTCAGCTTCTGTTACATCAGCAAGACTCTCCAGCTCTTTCTCCGGTTTCCCTGCTACGACTCCAAGAGCTGCTGCGTATTCGTTCCCATAAAAATGGCTGTTTGGAATACCACATGTATATGCATTTTTATACATACCGCTGTTCAGCAAAAGCGTAACCTGTTCCAGTTCTCCAGAAATGTAGGATTTTGCTTTTGAAACCGCATATGCGATCGCTCCCGGCTCGGTTACCCCAAGAGCCGGACGCATATCATCTTTGATTAATTGTGTTAATTCATGCATTTTCGTTTTCTCCTCTAATCAGATATTCAGATTATTGACTGCTTCAATACTACTTCCATTGTAGCAAAGTTAAATGCATTATTCTACCAGATGACAGGCTACATAATGTTCGTTTCCAACGTTTCTGAAGATTGGTCTTTCTTCATGACAGCGTTTGGTAGCATATGGGCATCTGGATGCAAATTTACATCCAACCGGTGTATCGATCGGACTCGGGACATCTCCTTGCAACATAACCGGTTTCTTAGTTTTACTGATCGCAGGGTCAAGCTCAGGAACCGCCGACATCAATGCTTTTGTATATGGATGCAGTGTCTGCTCATATAATTCTTCTGTCTCTGCAAATTCCACCAGAGATCCAAGGTACATAACACCTACTTTTTGGGAAATATGTCTGACCATAGAAAGATCATGTGCAATAAACAAATAAGTAAGTCCAAGACTTGCCTGCAGATCTTCAAGCATATTTACTACCTGTGCCTGAATACTGACATCAAGTGCCGAAATAGGCTCATCGCAGACTACAAAATCCGGATTTACCGCAAGTGCTCTTGCAATCCCGACACGCTGCCTTTGTCCACCTGAAAATTCATGAGGATAACGGCTGGCATGGTCTTTTCCAAGACCAACTGTATTCAACAATTCATAGATGCGTTCCTGTCTTTCCTTACCTTCATAAAGATGATAAATATCCAGTGGCTCACCGATAATATCTGAAACCGTCATACGAGGATTCAGAGATGCATATGGATCCTGGAAGATCATCTGCATTCTTTTTCTATATGGCCATACTTCGGCTGCGCTCAACTGTGCAATATCTTTCCCATCAAATATGATTTCTCCTGCTGTCGGTTTATAGAGACGCATGATCGAATATCCGGTTGTAGATTTTCCACATCCGGACTCTCCTACAAGTCCGATTGTTTCTCCCTTTTGAATTTTGAAGGAAACTCCGTCCACTGCTTTTACATACTCGATTTTTTTACCTAAAAATCCTTTTTTATTCTCAAAATACATTTTCAGGTCTTTTACTTCCAGAAGTGTATTATTTGGCATGTCGGATTCCTCCTTTCTGACTTTCGTACTCTTCGTTCCGAGGTGCCTGCGGATGGCACATAAAACAGCTTACACGATGTGTATCACTGATATACTGTTCCGGCACCGGCATGGATGCGCATACCTTCATTGCATATTTGCATCGCGGATAAAACGGGCAGCCTGTCGGTGGATGAAGCATATCCGGCGGTGTTCCAAGAATCGGAACCAGTCTTTCTTTTGATGCTTCTCCGGTTACTTTTGGTACAGAGTTCAAAAGTCCCATGGTATATGGATGGTGCGGTTCATAGAAGATTTCTTCTGTTGTTCCTTCTTCCATAATTTTTCCGCCATACATAACGATGATTCTGTCACAGATACTTGATGCACATCCTAAGTTATGTGTGATCAAAATAGTAGCTGTTCCAAGTCTTTCATTTAATTCTTTCATAAGAGCCAGTACCTGGGCCTGAATGGTAACATCCAGCGCGGTTGTCGGCTCGTCTGCGATCAGAAGCTCCGGCTCACAGGAAAGTGCCATCGCGATCATTGCTCTCTGTCTCATACCGCCTGAAAATTCATGCGGGTAGGAATGAAATCTTTTTTCCGGTGAAGGAATACCTACCAGCCGCAGCATTTCAAGTGCACGTTTTTTTGCATCTTCTTTTTTAATTTTATGATGTGTCAGAATGGCTTCTGTAATCTGATCACCAATTTTAAATAACGGATTCAATGATGTCATCG
The DNA here is from genome assembly GCF_025149785.1 of Coprococcus comes ATCC 27758. Lineage (GTDB taxonomy): Bacteria > Bacillota > Clostridia > Lachnospirales > Lachnospiraceae > Allocoprococcus > Allocoprococcus comes. The sequence goes on from NZ_CP102277.1 coordinate 2,933,324, forward strand.
GATCCTGGAAGATCATAGCAATGTGATCCCCCTGAATCTTACGCATCTCACTTTTTTTCTTCTTCAAAAGATCTTCTCCGTTAAAGAGAATCTCCCCGTCTTTTACTCTTCCCGGATATGCAAGCAGTCCCATAATAGAAAGTGACGTAACACTCTTCCCACTGCCTGATTCACCTACAATACCAATGATCTCGCCTTTATCTAATCCAAAACTGACATCACGGATCGCCTGCACCTCTCCTAAATGCGTAAAGAAAGAGGTATGTAAATTTTTTACATCTAATAATTTTTCACTCATTTGCTTTTTCCTCCTTATTTACGCTGTTTTGGATCGAATGCATCTCTTAAACCATCACTTAATAAGTTGAATGTAAGGATTGTAACTGAAATGGCAATCGCCGGATATACCATCTGATATGGATATACATAAATTCCTGCTAAAGCGTCATTACACAAAGTACCCCAGGAAGCCATCGGTGCAGAAATACCAAGACCTACGAAGCTCAGGAATGCTTCATTGAAAATTGCACTTGGAATCTGCATTGCCATATTTACCATGATAGGTCCCATCATATTCGGAATTAGGTGTTTCACAATAATTCTCTTTGTATCTGCTCCTGTTACGATGGCAGCTTTAACAAATTCCTGCTGTTTCAGCGTCAGAACCTGCCCTCTGACGATACGGGCCATTTTAACCCAGAATGTCAAACCTAATGCAATAATGATGGAAGAAATACCAGGTCCTACTACAACCATGATCAAAATAACATACAGCGTCATCGGAATGGAGTCCAGAACGTCAATAATACGCATCATTATATTATCAACCGTTCCACCGCAGTAACCTGCAATCGCACCGTAGAATACACCAACCACAAAGTTGATAAATGCCGCAAACAGACCAACCAAAAGAGAAATACGTGCACCATATACAATACGGATAAACAGATCTCTTCCCAGACCATCTGTTCCAAGCAGATAGGTTTTATTTTTTATCTTCTCCTGCTTTGTAAGCTTCTCACCATCACAAGTGATCACTGTTCTTTCTATCTTGTTTTCCAAAATACTTTTTGCTTCATCGATGGTAACCTCTGTCACATCGCTTCCTGCATAATAGTTTTCAAGGTATTTAATTCCTTTGATCGCTGTTGTATCTAAATCTTTTTTTGCTGCTTTCTTTTCTAATTTCTTATACTCTTTGCTTGCATCTGAATAAACACTATAATCAACACAGATTTCACTGTCTCCGACCACGAAGAAATTTTTCTTTCCATTGACATCTTTATTCTTAACTTCTGCAAGCCCTTCGAGATTTCCCTTTTTATCAACCACAACAACCGTATACTGTGGTGTTACATAAATATTTTTTCCATTGTCAAGCGGATATACTTTCATTACATCCGGAATATTCGCTAATTCCAGATTCTGTTTCTTATAATCATATTTCCAAAACATTGGGATAAAAATAGCCCCAATTGTGATCAAAGCAATTACGATCAACGAAAGGATCGCTATTTTATTGGATTTTAATCTTCTCCATCCGTCTTGTAAAAAAGTAAGACTAGGTCTCTCCATTTTCTCAGCATTTTTTTCTTCCTGTTCCAACGGTGCCCATAATTCCGGAGAAATAACGTTATTTTTTTCGCTCATATTTTCTCACCTGTTTTACTGATATTTAATACGTGGATCAATTAATACATACAGAATATCGACTACTAAAATGCAGATTACAAGTATAACTGAGAAAAATACCGTAATACCCATAATAAGCGTATAGTCTCGGTTAAGAATACTGTTTGTAAACAAGTTTCCAATACCAGGAATACCAAATACCTTTTCTACTACGAAAGATCCTGTGATCAAAGCCGCAAACATCGGTCCGATGTAAGTTACAACCGGAAGCAAGGCATTCCTCAATGCATGTTTTCCAAGTACCTTCCATTCCGGAAGTCCCTTTGCTCTTGCCGTACGGATATAATCCTGGTTCAGAACATCCAACGTAGAAGTTCTTGTCAGTCGTACAACATATGCCAGTGAGAATAATGCACTGACTATAACCGGTCCAATATATCCCTTCCAGCTATTCACACCAAACGATGGTACCCATCCTAAAATCTTGCTGAACAGATATAAGAATCCTGTTGCAAATACAAAGCTTGGGATTGTCGCCCCTAGGGTTGATAGCACCATCAAGACTCGATCTACAAATTTATTTTGCCTCAATGCGGCAATAATACCAAAAAATATTCCGAAACCTAAAATAACTAATGAAGCCCAAATACCGATTGCTAAAGAATATGGAAATCCTGCTGAAATAATATCATTGGTTGTGATTCCTTTTTTCATAAAGGAAATACCAAAATCCCCATGCATATAGTTCCGCATATATGTTCCATACTGTTCAATAAACGGTTTATCAAGACCATATTTTGCTTTCATATTTGCAATAATTACCGGATCGTTCATTTTCTCGCTGGCAAATGGGTCACCTGGAATTGCATTCATTAATACAAATGTCAGTGTCATAATGAACCAGATCGTAATAATCGCAGAAAGTACTCTTTTCGCTATATATCTCAGCATATTACTTCTCCTCTAATAATAGGGAGACCGAAAAGCAAGGTACTTTTCGGTCTTCCTAAAGTCAACAACTACTCAACGATTTCAGCATGGCTGAACATAAATGAATTGCCCAATGTAAGTTCAACATTTTCAACCTGATCTTCATTTATAAGAGCTACGAAAGACGGATAATAAAGCGCTGTGATCGGCATATCATCCATAAGAGCTTTATTCGCTTCTTCCCAGGCTTCATCTCTTTCTTTACCTAATGATGCCATTGCTTTATCAAAGGCTTCATCAAAGGCTTTGTTGCCCGGATTTAATGTCGTATCGTGCGGAGCACCTTTGTATTCTCTCCATCTCCACTGACATGTATTATTACCATTCTGAGAATAGAAGAGTTTAATAAGTCCACTTGCATCGTATGGGTTATTTGTCCATCCACCAGGAGCCATCTCGTAATCACCTTTACTCTTTGTAGAGTTGAATACACTTGATTCTTCTGCGCGGAGTTTAACTTTGATATTTAAATTTGTTTCCAGCATCTGCTGAATTGCTTCACAAAGTCTCTTGTTCTTTTCAGTATTCGCATATGTGATTTCCACCTCCGGAAAGCCCTCTCCGTTTGGATAACCTGCTTCCGCAAGTTCTGCCTGCGCATCTTCTACCTTAGCCTGACGCGGATCGATTCCATATTCTTCTGCCGGATATCCATCTGCTTCAAGTTCACGGAAATGTGTTCCATCTGTTTTCTGACATGTCGGAGCGATAAAGTTACTTGCCGGGATAGAACCATCTTTTAATACCTGTTCTGTGATCTGCTTTCTGTCGATTGCCTTGGCAACTGCTTTTCTTACATGAACATTATCAAATGGTGCTTTATCTACGTTGAAATTCAGGAACTGTGCTCCTGTATCGGCACTTACGATTACATATGGGTCTTCAGCAACAATCTGTGGAACCTGTTCTGCCGGAAGATGATCCATAACATCAATCTCACCTGCCTGATATGCCTGATATGCGGTATTATCATCTGTAATAAATACTGCTTTGATACCTGGAAGTTTTACTTCATCTGCTGCATAGTAGTAAGGATTCTTTTTCAGTAATAAATGCGATCCAACCTGATATTCTTCTAAGTAGAATGCTCCGTTACTGATTGCTGATTCCGGTTTCTTCTCCCATCCTTCTCCTGCTGCTTCCACTGCCTCTTTTTTAATAGGAAGATAAACGTCATTGGCAACTAACTGCGGGAAGAACGGTGTTGCATTCTTCAAAACAACTTCAAATGTATAATCATCAATTGCTGTTGCTTTGATATCATCATACTCACCTGTTCCTTCAAAATATTCAGTAGCACCTACAACATAATCTGTGATAGCCTGAAGTGCTTCAGATGCAAAATCCGGATCACAAATTCTTCTCCAGGAATATTCGAAGTCTTTTGCTGTCACCGGACTTCCGTCTGACCATTTCGCATCTTTTCTTAAATGGAATGTATATGTTTTTCCGTCCTCTGAAACATCCCATTTTTCCGCGATACCCGGTTTAAAGCCATCAGATGTTGATACGGTGAGGCCTTCAAACAACTGCTTACAAATCGCGTCCGATACAGATGCTGAGTTGTTCGTCGGATCCCATTGTTTTGGTTCGGAATCTAATCTCCACATAAGGTATCTACCTTCTTCAGATCCCTCATCTTCTGCTTCCTGTTTTACCGATCCATTGTCAGAAGCTTTTTCTTTTTTGTCACCACACCCCACAAAACTTGCAGCAACCATCGTCAGTGCTAAAAGCAACGCTAAATTTCTCTTCTTCATACATTTCTCCTCCTTTACATCCTTTTTTGAGTTTCGTTTTACGAAAAAGATTTTTTCTGTGTTTTTTACTCACAGTATAATTATTACTGACAGTATAATTCTTTTTGTATATTATGTCAATATATTGACAGCATTCTTTTATTGTTTTATAATATTTCAACAACTGTATGTTTTGTTTTTCTATAAGAAAACAAATAAATTACATAAAGGAGGATTTTCTTATGAAGAAAGCACTAAAAATCTACATTTCTGTAGACATGGAAGGAATGGCTGGTATCACTTCTCCATCCCAGGAACGCGATGAGGTTCCTTCCTTCCGCCGCGCTTTACACAATCAGGTACGCTGGATCATCGAAGGAATTCATGCTTCTTCCAGAAATGAGGAGATTGGGGAAATCACCATTTCTGACTCTCACGGAAGCGGAACGAACCTTTCCTATGATGAACTTTGCCAGATGGATGAACGTATCAGCTTAGTAAGCGGTTCTCCAAGAAGACAGTACATGATGTCTTGCCTGGATGAAACCTACGATGTTGTATTTCTGGCCGGATATCATGCCGGTCCGGGAGAAGATTTCGCCAATATGGATCACAGCTTCTACGGAAGAGTTGTTTCCAGCCTTAAGATCAACGGGACCTATATGAACGAAAGCACAACGAACGCAGCACTTGCTGCTTCTTATAAGGTTCCGGTCGGTCTTATCATCGGTGATTCCGGTCTTCGCAAACAGCTTATAGACAAAGAAATGATGCCATGGGTAAAATTTGTAACAACAAAAGAAGCTTTATCCCGCTACGCAGCAAAATTCCCTCCGCAAAAAGTTCTCAGGGAAAACACGATTTCTGCAGTAAAGGAAGTTCTTGATTCCGATTTGAGCAAAATTCCTTTATATGAAGTTACAACTCCGATCAAGCTGGGATTTGAATTCAAATCAACAGCAATGGCCGACACCGTTGCACAAATCCCTCGCATGAAACGTTTAAGCGGTACAGAAGTAGAAATCACATGTGATAACATGCATGAATTAGAATGTGGCATCTCTGCAATTACCGGTCTTGCAGGAACAGCTAACTAAAAATTTCGAAGGAGAAAAAGAAAATGGGAAAATATAATTTTGATGAAATCATCGACAGACATGGCACATCTTGTAATAAATGGGAATACAATATTCCGGAAGATGTCGTTCCGATGTGGGTAGCAGACATGGATTTTGCAGCAGCTCCGGAAATTCGCGAAGCAATGCAGAAACGTTTAGATCATCCTGTTTATGGATATACTCATCACAGCAAAGAATTAAAAGATGCCATCGTATCCTGGGTAGGAAGACGTTATCACTGGGATATTCAGAGCGAATGGTTAGGTTTCAGTCCCGGCGTTGTTCCTGCTCTTGTTATGAGTCTTTTATCTCTGACAACACCTGGGGATCGTATTGTGATCATGACACCTGTTTATCATCCATTCTACTCTTCGATTGAAGAAAATGGACGTGTTATCATTAATCACCAGTTAGATTGTGATGAAAACGGACGTTATTCCATTAACTTCGAGCGTCTGGAAGCCCAGATCGACAACCGCTGCAAAGCGATCATGATGTGTAATCCTCATAATCCGGCTGGTCGTGTATGGACAAAAGAAGAGCTTTTGGAAGTTGCTAAAATCGCCGAACGCCATGAGCTGTATATTATTTCAGATGAGATCCATGCCGATTTCGTATATGGCGGAAAACACCATACTCCGATGGCATCCGTATCAGAATATGCTATGGAACATACAATCACAGCTTTTGCACCGAGTAAAACCTTTAATGTTGCCGGTCTTTGTCAATCTTATGTTGTTATTCCGAACAAGAAATTATATAATGCGTATGACGCAACCTATAATGCGTTTGATCTGGGGGATAACATTTTCGGTATGACAGCGCTGACTGCCGCATATACAAAAGGCGAGGACTGGCTTACAGAAATGCTTCAATATCTCGAAGCTAACAGAGATTTCACCGTGGAATATATCAGAGAAAATATTCCGGAAATCAGCGTTTGGTCACCTGAAGGAACATATCTTCTGTGGCTTGATTGTTCAAAACTTAATCTGGAAAATGACGAATTAAATCAATTTTTCTTAGAAAAAGCAAAGGTAAAAATGAATCCTGGATATCGTTTCGGTGCTCAGTGCAGCACTTATATGCGATTAAATATTGGCTGTCCACGCGCTCAACTTCAGGAAGCTCTTGCCCGCATTGAAAAAGCAATCAAAAACCGCTAGTTTTTATACTTAAATTGCGAAAGGAGGAGCGGGATCATGTATGGAAGCCGAATTCGCGAAATGCGAAAAAAAAGAGGGCTCACGCTCAAAGAGGTAGCTGAAGCTACCGGATACACAATAGGTCATATATCACAAATTGAAAGAGATTTAAAATCTCCTTCACTCGTGGCACTTAGAAAAATTGCAGTCTGCTTAGATTGTTCAGAAGTATGGTTGATCATGGGTGACTCCGAACTCTCTGCCAAGTCACCTGAAGAAGGAAAGAAATCAAAGGAATCTTATTTGGTGAGAAAAGAGAACCGAATTCCAATGAAAATCCCGGAAATTGATGTTTCCTACTCTATTTTTACACCTTCTAAACTTCCGAACGCACAAGAAGCACAAATGACCGGACTCATCGTGAGATTAAAACCGAACACCTGGGTAACTGAGCAAATGATTTCACATGGTAATTACGACGAAAGTCTCCTGCTCCTCAAAGGGGAATTAGAACTCCGCATCGATAACAGCACTTATATAATCTACGAGGGCGACAGTTTCTATATCCCTAAAAATTGTTTACATAACTACTTGAATACATCAGATGAAGAAGCGACTATAATTGTTTATTTTTCACAATTAATTTATTAAGGAAAACACGATTATGAAATATATTATTGATGGACATTTTGACCTGCTAAGCGATGTCGCTGTACGCCGCAAAAATGGTGAGCACAAGGTCATCGAAAGATTGTACTATCCTGCATTCAAAAAAGGAAATGTTACCGGAATCGTTGCCTCACTCTTTGTAGACAGCCAGTACCTGCCTTACGGAAGTGTTTCCATCGCTCTGGAACAGATTGCAGCTCTCCACTGTGAGATCAGCGAAAGTCCGGAACTTCTTATGCTTTGTACATGTGCCGATGACTTTGTAAAAGCTGCTCTGGAAAAAAAGGTCGGTATCCTTCTCTCCTTTGAAGGAGCAGAACCGGTATCTTCCTGCCTCATGTTACACGCATTCTACGCCGCAGGCGTAAGAGGACTGGGACTTACCTGGAGCCGCAGAAATATGGCAGCTGACGGCTGTGATTTTACCGGAAATGCGAAAAAAGGCGGTCTGACTGACTTTGGTCAAATGCTTGTAAAAGAAGCTGAATCTTTAAACATGATCATTGATCTCAGTCATTTAAGTGATGAGGGCGTAGATGATGTCTTATCCATTACCTCCTGCCCACTAATCGCATCACATTCTAATGCACGGGCGGTTGCTCATAACAATAGGAATTTGAAGGATGAGCATTTAAAAGAAATCGCCAGACGTGGCGGTGTTGTGGGACTGAATGCCTGCAGTATCATTAACGCGGATACCGGCAGCACAGCTGACCGCCGGCAAATGCTTGCACACTTAGATTACATGATTGAGGTAATGGGAGAACAGCATGTCGGTTTCGGATTTGACTTTTGCGATCTCTTCTTAAAGAACAGTTCCGCACAAGACTTATCCCTGATGCCGGAGTTTCCTTTCGACATTCTCTCCGGCGGTCATGCGGACATTCCGGATTTCTTGCAGAATATGAAAGAACATAATTATTCAGATGAACGGATTTCTCTGCTTGCAGGCAAAAACTGGCTTTATGCATTCGAAAAAATCCTAAAAAAATAGTTTATCAGAAGGAGTATTTTTGTAATGAATTCAAATATGACAGAACAATTAGATCAGCTTTTCCGTATGTGGGATCGCGGTCTTTGCCCTGGCGCTCAGGTATTGATTCGCCAGCACGGTAAAACTCTTTACGAAAAATGTTTTGGATATGGAAATCTTGAAAATAAATTAAAAATCCATAAAGAAAGTATTTTCCATGTCGCATCGATTTCCAAAGAATTTACTGTTATGTCTATTCTTCTTCTCTGGAAAGAAGGAAAACTTGATTTAGATGACAACATCAGAAAATATTTAGATGAATATATCAACATTGAAACACCGATTACGATCCGCCAGATGATGAATAATGTCAGCGGACTTCGCGACCAATGGGAACTCTTATTTTTACGTGGTATCAAGATCAACGATCAGATTGACATGGATGATATCAATACAACGATATCTCTTCAGAAATCGCTGAACTTTGAACCGCAGTCACAGTATTTATACAGTAACACCGGTTTCCATTTATTGGCACTTATCGTTGAAAAGCTGTCGCAAATGAGCTTCCCACAATTTGTAAAAGAACGTATTTTCACTCCACTCGGAATGACACATTCTTTTGTCCGCGAAAGCTTTACACAGATTGTTCCGGATCTTACTTACTCTTACCAGGACGAAGGTAATGATACATTCTACTACAATCCACTGAACTATGCACTTTACGGACCAACCTCTGTAAATACCTGTGCTTCTGATCTCTGCAAAGTATTAGATGAGTACATTCATCCAAATGTGATCGATCCTGAAATTATCGAGCTTATGAAGAAACCTGTCCTTCTCAGCAATGGCAAAACGGCTGAATACTGCGGCGGACTGATCACCCATAAGCTTCATGGTCTGGATGTATTCGGTCATGGCGGTGCCGATGCTGCATACCGTGGTGAAATTATTTGCATTCCGGAAAAAGAACTGGAGATTGTACTGATCAGTAACACCACAACTTACGCAATGTCTAAGCTTGCCGATAAAGCCGCCTGCATCGTACTCGGATTACCGGATTGTACCGAACCAGCCGTGCCGGAACATGAAAATGCACCTGCCCGCAGCGGTGTATTCCTGACAGCACTTCCGGATGATCCAATGTTTGTTGATATCACAGAGCAAAACGGTACTTTCTATATGCAAAGAGAATGGTGCCGCACAGAACTGGTAAAAGAAGAGGATGGCGGTTATCGCATTGGTTCATTAGACGAAAAGATCTACTTCACAGATAAGGAAATCCTTTATCGACTTCCTGCCCGTGTACTTACATTGACCCCTGCCAAGCCTACAGATCCGGCACTTTTCCAGGAAGGAACCTATTACAACGATGAAACCGATTCCTTTATGAAATTAGTGAAAACTGAAAACACCTGTGAAATCCATATGCGTCGTTATGGAAAAACAACGCTTTACCAATCAGCATCCGGAAGTATTATCTTCCGAATGGATGCAAATCTTATAATGTATGTAAAAGCCGAAAATAATACCATCATTATGGATGGCGGCCGTGTAAAACATATCATTTACCAAAAACAATAAATTAACAGGACGCATGAAAAAACGAAAGTTTTTTCATGCGTCCTGTTGCTTATGGATACAATAACAGCTGTATTACACAAACAAAACTGTTTTCAGCATACTGACCGGATCACATCGCTTTTGATGCGCTCTTTTACACTTTCTAATTCTCCAGATACTTCCGTATGCAATCTTCCTTCAACTGCTCCCCAATCACAATCACAACCTCCTGCCCGTCTCCGATCGGCTTCATACTGATCTCATGACCGGTTGCATTCAGCTGCATCCAGCTTCCTGCATCATCTTTCACGAATCCCTTCACCCGGAAAATACCGCCACATTCTGGATCCTGCATCATCTTCGCAACCTGCGTCTTCAATTCATCTGCAGAAATTTTCAATTCCATAAAATACAACGAATCAAAACCTTTTTTCTCATCCAGCTCCATCTTCCGATAATTTTCTGCAACATAACCGCTCTTTAAGATCTTATCAAAATTCTCTTTCGAAAGCTCTGCTCCATCTTTTCTCATGATTTCCCGATCCAGCCTTCGCTTGCACTGAACCTGTTCAAGCGCTCTGTTCAAATGTTCAATTGTATTTTCAATCTGTTCTTTTGTTGCTTCTTCTGCCCTGCTGAGGATGATGCTTCCTGCATTTGCAGCCTCAGACGCAAGCAGATAGTCTGCTTCTTCTGACAATTCCGGCTCCAGTTTTGCGTCAACGATCGTAATCACATTGCCAATCTCATACCACTTATCCAGTGGTTCATCGTGAAGAACGTCAAAAAATTCGTCTACATCATAAATCCCGGACGGTTCAACAATTACTCTGTCATATCCGCACATTCCCATTGCGATCAGCTTCGTCCGGAAACGCCTCCTGTGCGTCTCTTTGTCGCACCCACCGGAAATCATTTCAAGCTCACAGTTATCTCCCATCAGGTCCTGCAAAAGAAGCATATCTACATTTACCGCACCAAAATCATTCTCAAGGATACCAATGTTCATTCCTTTATCCAGAAGATATTTTGCATATTTTTTAATAAACGTTGTCTTGCCGGAGCCTAAGAAACCGGTGATTAAATCTATTTTTACCATCGCTAATCTTCCCCTTTGATTTTTTAGTTCTTCAAAAATTTTCTACTGTAATTTTACTTCCTTCTCTCTACTACAATATATTTATGGTTAATATCCCTTACAGCCAGTAAGGAATTATCCATCTTGTTGCTTAAGCTGTTAGAATGAGTGGAGCAATAGGTCTGGCCTCCTTCTCTCAGGACTTTACGTCCGTAAAATAGTCAGCCAACCAGCCACTCTTTCGCAGCATTCGTTTTATGCAGGTTGAACCTTGATACGTTCGTGTGAAACACCCAGTAGATTGAATAGGCAATGAGAAAACTGGTATTGACCATTACTAATACATTACAAAGGAGTATCTGTTATGAACGCTGTTGGTATTGATGTTTCCAAAGGAAAAAGCACTGTCACTATCCGAAAACCAGGAGATGTGGTTCTTATGTCCCCCTGCGATATCCCTCACACCCAGTCTGCCATAAACGACCTGATCAAACAGATCAAAAGCCTTGAAGGCGAAACCAAAGTCTGCATGGAGCATACCGGCAGATACTATGAACCGGTTGCCACATGGCTTTCTGATGCCGGTATCTTTGTCAGTGCCGTAAATCCTATCCTGATCAGAGATTTCGGTGATGATTCCCTCCGCACACCCAAGACAGATAAGGCAGATTCTAAAAAAATCGCACGTTATACTCTTGACCGTTGGGCTAAACTGAAGCAATATGGAATCATGGATAAAACACGTAACCAACTAAAAACTATGAACCGACAATTTGGATTCTATATGGCTCAGAAAACTGCAATGAAAAACAATCTCATTGCGCTGATCGACCAGACTTATCCGGGAGCCAATGATTTCTTTGACAGTCCTGCCCGCAATGACGGCAGCCAAAAATGGGTAGATTTCATTCATACCTACTGGCATGTCGATTGCGTCCGCTCCAAGTCATTAAATGCCTTTACGGAGCATTACCAGAATTGGTGCAAACGTAAAAACTATAACTTCAGTGCAGAGAAAGCAGCGAAAATTTATCAAATTTCCTCTGACCTGATTGCCGTATTTCCAAAGAATGACATCACAAAAATGTTGATATGGCAGGCAGTAGCATTACTAAACACTGCTTCGAAAACAGTAGAATCGCTCCGTTCAAAAATGAATGAGCTTGCATCCACGCTTCCGGAATATCCGGTTGTTATGGATATGAACGGTGTAGGGGCAACCCTTGGTCCGCAGCTTATCGCTGAGATTGGGGATGTTTCCCGTTTTACACACCGGGAAGCCCTTACTGCTTTTGCAGGTGTTGATCCCGGTAAAAATGATTCTGGAAAGCACATACAGAACAGTGTGCGAACCTCTAAAAAGGGGTCTCCCTACCTGCGTAAAACTCTTTTTCAGATCATGGACAGTCTTATCAAACGATCTCCAGTGGATGATCCTGTTTATGCCTTTATGGATAAAAAACGATCCGAAGGCAAACCTTATTATGTTTATATGACTGCCGGGGCAAACAAATTTCTCCGGATTTATTACGGTCGGGTAAGAGAATATCTATCCAACTTGTCGAATAATGAAACTATTTAATATCACTTTTTAACTTCTACCAGACTAGCGCATCGCGGTGGTCTTATTTTCGTGTCTTACGTTCAACCTGTATAAATTTTCAAAGTTCATTAATTTCTGCTTGACTTTTTATTTGCAGACTACTTTTAAGATAATAGCATATTTTTTTAGTTTCTTAAAGGAACTCAAATAAAGAACTCAAACAGAAACTTAAATTTTGAGCTCCTATTTGAGTTCTTTTCATTTTTTCTAAAAAATCATTTTCCTTTTTACTTTTCTTCTTTCTTTATCCCAGCCTTCTCCAGAATCCCGTTCCACATCTGCTCTCGCTTTTTCTCCCGTTCTGCCTTTCCGTCATTCCACTTCTGTATAAATGCCATCTGTTCCAGATCATCTCGCTCTTCCATAAACAGCCTCTCTTTCTTACATTTATTCAGATGAATTATTTCCTGTACCTGACTATTATATGCGTGTCCGCAATGATTCTTTCCACTTTGCACGTTATATTTATAAGCAAGAAAAAACAGGTATCACCCCCGACACCTGATTTTCTCTCACTTATTCACTCTTTAATTTTCTCTTCTTTCTTCCCCAGATATACATGGACAGTACAATCGCCACGCAATCCGTAAGTGCCTGTCCGTAAATGACTCCGTTTAATCCGAATACTGCATTCAACAGATACAGTAAGGGAATCAGCAGAAGTCCCTGTCGGAGCACCGACAGAATCGTTGCTGGAAGTGCATCTCCAGTAGACTGCATGCAGTTCATATTTACAAAAAGGATTCCGATAAACGGTCCGGAAACCATATATGCGACCAGCATTTTCACGCCATAATATATAACGTCTTTATCGTTAATGAACAGGTGGATAATTGGTTCTCGAAAAAAGAAAAATAATGCCGTCGCCAGGATTCCAACGACCAGACAGCATTTTTTCGTAAAACAGTCCACTTCCATAAAACGTTTCTGATTGCCTGCCCCAAAATTGTAACCCATCAGCGGCTGCACGCCGTTGGCAAGTCCCATTTGAAGGAAGGTAATAAACATATTTGCCTTGAATACAATTCCAATCGCCGCCACCGGTGCATTTCCGTACTTGACCAGAATCTGATTCAGCACGATCGTTGATACACTCATCAGTGCTGAAAAAATTGCGGTCGGAAAACCGATCGAACATACCCTTGATAAAACCTGCTCTCCGCATTTGAAATACTTCGGACTGACGGAAAAGCTTTTACTCTTTTTCATGAAATACCAGAGATAATAAATGCTTGCCAGAATATTGCCGATCGTTGTCGCAATCGCAGCCCCTGCCGCCCCCATTCCAAGTCCGCTGATAAATACCGGATCCAGAACAATGTTGGCAACTGTACCGATCATACTTCCGATCATCGCCTCACTGCTTGCACCTTCCGCACGAACGATAAAGCTTGCCGCTGCTGACCAGATGATAAATGGTGCACCATAGGAAACGTGAAATATATAACCTTTTGCCATCTCATAAGTCTGACTGTTCGCACCAAATGTGTAAAGGAGCGGTTTCATAAAGAAAATCAGGATCAAAGCAAATAAAATCCCGACAATCAGTGATGCATAGGTTACAAATGCCGATGTATTCTTTACCCGTTTCTCATTTTTTTCTCCCATCGCCATAGATGCAACGGCACTTCCACCCATACCAAACATATTTGCAAATGCCATCAGTAAAATAAATATCGGATTGGTCAGACTGACCGCTGCTACCTGCAGTGGATCCCCAGTCTGTCCAACAAAAAAGGTGTCTGCCATATTGTAGACAACCGTGACCAGACTGCTGATCACGCTTGGTATTGCCATCTTCGCAACGGCTTTTGACACCTTCATACTTCCCATCAGTTCATTTTCATTCATCTGTCCGTCCTCCGTGCTGTTTTTTTCTGCCTGTGTTTTTCTTTACCGTATTCGCAGGAAAAGTATCCAGATTCTGCAACATTTTCTCTGCGATCCTCAGAAATTCCTGCCGTTCTTCTTTTGTCACTCCCTGCAGCAAAATCGTTTCCGACTCTTCGATCTCACTCTTAAGCACAGCTTCTATCTGCTCTGCTTTTTCAGTAAATACGATTTTCTTATATCTTCCATCATTTGGATCAGTCTCTCTTTTTATCAGTCCATTTTTCTCCAAAGATTTCAGTGTCTCTGTTGCCGTGGAAGGACGAAGTCCGAATTCCTGTTCAATATCCTTCTGATAGACAGATCTGTTCTGAGATTCTACTAAAATATAATTTAAAATATTTCCCTGTGCACCGCTGATCCCGATTGTTTCCTGGATTGCCCTGGACCGTCTACGGAGACGGTTGGAAATCTGATTGATCTTCTTTCCTGTCTGCATGATAACCTCCCTTTGCCTTATGATATTTTACTTTATCATTTTTCGCATTAAATACTTCGTTTCCTAAGTATTTTAGGGAAGATTTTAAAAAAAGTCAATCAAAAAAAGAGACAGCCCATCATTTTGACAAGCCATCCCTTTTCGTCATATTTTATAAATCCTAAGCTTCAGACTCTTTCTTAGCTCCAAAGTAAGCCTTCAGAGAATTGATCACAATAACAAGTCCGAGTGCCATCAGCAGAACTGCGATGATCAGCTGAAGTCCTTCTACAAGGAAAGTAGCGGAACCTGCTGCATATGCTTTTACAAGTCCGATGGTTCTCTCTACCAGTGCGGTTCCTGTTACACAAAGCATGATGATCAGCGGTGCGAACAGCATCTTGTTGCTTCTTCCTGTTACCTTCATGAATACACAAAGTGTTACAAGTACAAGTGCTGACAGTAACTGGTTTGCTGATCCGAACAGTGGCCAGATATTTGCATATCCGATACGTGTCAGAACGTAAGCACATAACAGAGTCACGATTGTTGAGAAATATGTATTGCAAAGGAGTTTTCTCCATCCTTCTGCATGTTCCATATCATCTACACTGAAAAGTTCCTGGAAACTCATACGTCCGATACGTGAAACAGCATCCAGACTGGTAAGTGCAAGTGCAGATACACACATGGTCATGAAGCACTGTGCGATGTAAACCGGAATACCGAACATTTCAAAGAATCCTGCAACACCGCTTGAGAATACCTGGAATGGTGTTCCGGCTGCCGGTGTTCCGTCTGCTGCTGCAGCTGCACCAGCTACGCAAAGTGCGATAACTGCAAGAAGACTTTCCAGAACCATTGCTCCGTATCCAACCTTCAGCATATCCTTTTCATTGGATACAGTCTTAGATGATGTACCTGATGAAACAAGGCTGTGGAAACCTGATACAGCACCGCATGCCACGGTAACGAACAGGATTGGGAACATATCTCCAAGTGTATCATTGTGGAAGCCTGTAAATACCGGAAGGTTCATGGTTGGATGTGCAACCAGAAGTCCCAGTGCAGCTCCTGCGATCATACCGATGAACATATAAGTTGTCATGGTATCACGAGGCTGCTTTAAGATCCACATCGGAAGTACTGCTGTAAAGAAGATATATACAAATGTAATGTAAGTCCATGTATCTTTTGTTGCTGTGATCGGTACTAACATACCAAGACCAAGAGCAGCTACTGTAAATACAAGACCGACAACTGTTTCTTTCCATCCGTGAAACCGGAATTTTTTCTGTACCAGACCAAAGATCATAGCAAATACGATAAACAGCAGGGAAATGGTTCCTGCAGCTCCGTTTGTCTTTGCTGCATCTGCAAGTTTTACGACACCGTCTACTTCTGTGTAAGCGTTAAATGTACCTGCAACCATATCTGCGAATGCTGCAATTACAAGAAGTGTAAACAGCCAGCAGAAAAGCAGGAATACTTTTCGTCCGAATTTACCGATATATTTTTCGATCAGAAGTCCCATAGACTTTCCTTCGTTCTTTACACTGGCATACAGTGCACCAAAGTCTGTAACAGCACCGAAGAAAATACCTCCAACGATGATCCACAGGAATACCGGAACCCATCCAAATACCGCCGCCTGAATTGCACCGGTAACAGGACCTGCACCTGCAATTGACGAAAACTGATGACTGAATACGGTCCATCCGTCTGTCGGAACATAATCCTTTCCATCTTCAAATTTCTTTGCCGGAGTCTCTGCTTTAGGATCGATTCCCCACTTATTAGCGAGCCAGCGGCCATAGAATACATATGCACAGCTAAGAAGTACTGCTGCGATCAATACGATAACTAATGTATTCATACTAATCCCTCTCTTTCTCTTCCAGTTAAAATAATTAAGTTTTAATAAGATAAATAAAAATTTTATTAAATTATTATAGTGGTGTTTTAACTCTTTAAAGCCCTTTTGTCAATGGACTTCTCGCAATTTCGGCACGTTCACATGATTTTTTAGAGTATGCTCTGTTTTTTTGTGCATTTTTCCATACTCCGCGTTACAAAAACATATGACCGCTTCGCAAAAGCATTCCTGTAATATACAATTTGTCCGTGACACCTGCATCTGACTCCAGAATATGAGACTCCAGACTATGACCGGATATATTTTTATATTGATATTGACATTTTTTCCCAACCGAATTATACTGAATTTTGTAAATGAAACGGGGAGCTTGTTTGACAGGCTGAGAGGAAGTTCAAAACTTCGACCCATATACCTGATTTGGATAATGCCAACGTAGGAACGTATATTTTGATGATAACGGGAGATACATTGGTATCTCTCTTTTTTTGATATACGGCATCAAATACCATCAGCATACTCTGATGATATTTGAGAAACAGGATTTCTTATAATAATATGAAATGATACCAGGGTCAAAAGGTCAGAAAGCTGATGCAAGCTTGCTTGCAAGAGGATTTTTGACCTCTTGACCCGCCAAAAACATGAGTAAGTAGCCATTTTTCAAAGAAAAATGAGCGGATTACGAATGTTTTTGAGGATTGCGAGAGTGCAAAGCACGTAGCAATCTGGTATCAAAGGGGGCAAAATACCTTTTGACCCCAACATCATGAAATTCCACATTCAACCAGGGTTTACACGAAAATGAATAAGGTAAAGTTGAGATTGGGCGAGAGTTCATGAAGGGGTACACCACCACGGGTGTAATTCTTTGTGTACTCTTTTTTCATTTTTAAGAACTTTTCCGTTTTGAAAGGAGGTTTTTCCATGATTACAGTTAATGGTAAAGAAGTTACTCTGACCGGACCGCTCAGTGTTGCGGATTATCTGGAACAAAACAATTATCAGATCAAACGGATCGCCGTTGAAATGAATGGTGATATTTTACCAAAATACAGCTATTCTGACACCATGCTCAAAGACGGGGACCGTCTGGAGGTTGTAAGTTTTGTAGGAGGAGGCTAAGAAATCATGTATCATACACTTACAAAAGAAGAAATCTACACCGCCCTTGACGAGCGACATTCACCGGAGACGCAGAAGCTTCTCTCGGCAGGAAATGTAGCGATCGCAGGGCTTGGCGGTCTTGGCTCTAATGTTGCTTATGCGCTTGCACGGATTGGTGTCGGTCATCTTCACCTGATTGATTTTGACGTAGTTGACATTACCAATCTGAACCGCCAGCAATATTTCATGGAGCATATCGGAATGTACAAGACCGATGCCCTGAAATCCCTGCTTCTGAAGATCAATCCGTATCTGGATATCCGCACGGACTGTGTAAAAGTTACGGACGATAATCTGCAGGAATTATTTGCAGATGCCACAATTGTCTGCGAAGCTTTTGATAATCCGGAAGCCAAAGCAATGCTGGTCAATGGAATTCTGGAACATTTTCCAGAGAAAAAGCTCGTATCCGCAACCGGAATGGCCGGCTATGGAAGCAGCAATACCATTATCACAAAACGGATCATGAAAAACTTTTATCTGTGTGGTGATGGCGTGACAGCACCAACTTACGGTCATGGACTGATGGCGCCGCGTGTTGCCATCTGTGCCGCACATGAAGCCAACATGATCACGCGGCTGATCCTCGGTGAAGAAGAAATTTAAAAATATAAGAAAGAAGGAACTTTATTATGAGTACAAATGAAGATAAATTTATCCTGGGAGGTCATGAATTCACTTCCCGTTTTATTCTCGGATCCGGTAAATTTTCTCTGGATCTTGTAAAAGCCTGTATCGAAAAAGCAGAAGCTCAGATCATCACACTTGCCCTGCGTCGCGCAAATGAAGGCGGTCTTGCAAATATCCTGGACTATATTCCGGACAATGTAACCCTGCTTCCAAATACATCCGGTGCACGTAATGCTGAGGAGGCAGTCCGTATCGCCAGACTTTCCCGTGAAGTCGGATGCGGCGACTTTGTAAAGATCGAAGTCGTTCATGATTCCAAATACCTGCTTCCGGACAACTACGAAACCATCAAAGCAACAGAAATCCTTGCAAAAGAAGGCTTTGTTGTCATGCCGTATATGTACCCGGATCTGAATGCTGCAAGAGCACTTGCTGATGCCGGAGCTGCCTGCATTATGCCGCTCGGCTCTCCAATCGGTTCCAACAAAGGGCTCAGCACAAAGGATTTCATCCAGATCCTGATTGATGAGATCGATCTGCCGATCATCGTTGATGCCGGAATCGGTCGCCCTTCCCAGGCTTGTGAAGCCATGGAAATGGGTGCTTCCGCTGTCATGGCAAATACTGCTATCGCAACTGCAGGAAATGTTCCTGCCATGGCAGAAGCTTTCAAAAAAGCCATTGAAGCCGGACGCAGTGCTTATCTTTCCGGACTGGGACGCACCATCGAAAGAGGCGCAAGCGCATCCTCACCTCTGACAGGATTCTTAGAGAATTAGGAGGCAGTCAAAATGGAAAATTCACATATCAACGAAAGTATTTTAAGTGAAGAAATTCTGGAAGACCAGAAGAAAAACCGCATTGATCATATGACTTACCTTCCGGGAATGGAAGATATCGGATCTGACGTAATGGATCAGGTCATAAGTGCCATGAACGCTTATGATTATGAAAAATATACCGAAGCTGACGTAAGACGCGCCATTGCGCATGACATCCGTACACCGGAGGATTTCGCTGCACTTCTCTCACCTGCCGCACTTCCTCTTCTTGAGGAGATCGCACAGGCTGCACAGGCAGAGACACGAAAACATTTCGGAAACAGCGTCTACATGTTTACTCCGATCTACATTGCAAACTACTGCGAAAACTATTGTATTTACTGTGGTTTCAACTGCCACAACAAGATCAACCGTGCACAGTTAAATGAGGAAGAAATTGAAAAAGAAATGGCAGCCATCGCCAAAACAGGTCTTCAGGAGATCCTGAGCCTGACCGGTGAAAGCCGCAGCAAATCCACGGTGGAATATATCGGAAATGCCTGCAAGATCGCCCGTAAATATTTTAAAGTCATCGGACTTGAGATTTATCCGGTCAACTCAGACGAATACGCATTCCTCCACGAGTGCGGTGCCGATTATGTAACCGTATTCCAGGAGACTTACAATTCTGACAAATATGAAACCCTGCATCTTGCCGGACACAAACGGATCTTCCCATACCGTGTCAATGCCCAGGAACGTGCACTGATGGGCGGCATGCGCGGTGTCGGATTCGGAGCACTTCTCGGACTTGATGATTTCCGCAAGGATGCCTTTGCAACCGGATACCATGCTTATCTCCTGCAGAGAAAATACCCACATGCCGAAATCGCCTTCTCCTGTCCGAGACTTCGTCCGATCATCAACAACGACCGGATCAATCCGATGGACGTCCATGAGCCACAGCTCCTTCAGGTAGTCTGCGCTTATCGTCTGTTTATGCCATTTGCAAGCATTACGGTATCCACAAGAGAATGTGCGCGTGTAAGAGACAATCTGGTACAGATTTCTGCAACAAAAATCTCTGCCGGAGTCAGCACCGGAATCGGAAGCCATGTGGATGATATTGAGGATAAGGGAGATGACCAGTTCGAGATTTCTGACGGACGTTCCGTAGATGAGGTTTATCAGGCACTTCTTTCCAACAATATGCAGCCGGTTATGAGTGATTATATCTATGTATAGAGATCTTATTGCCGTAACAAACCGCCATCTCTGTTCCCGTCCTTTTACAGAACAGATTACCCGT
Source organism: Coprococcus comes ATCC 27758 (assembly GCF_025149785.1). Classification (GTDB taxonomy): domain Bacteria; phylum Bacillota; class Clostridia; order Lachnospirales; family Lachnospiraceae; genus Allocoprococcus; species Allocoprococcus comes. Next base: position 2,953,885 of record NZ_CP102277.1, read on the forward strand.
GTCTGCAAGCTGCATCCGAAAGCTCTGATCCTGCGTGAAAAAGATCTGCCGGAAGAGGAATATTTTTCTCTTGCCCGGCAGGTGAAGGAAATCTGTGAACAGTTTAAAGTTCCGTTTATTCCGCATTTTTATCCAGCCGTTGCGAGAGAACTCGGCTGTGACAGGCTACATTTACCGCTTCCACTTTTGCTTGAGAATCCGAAAGTGGTTTCCGATTTTCATACAGTTGGAACTTCCATCCATTCTGTTTCTGAAGCAGTCGAAGCGGAAAAGCTGGGAGTTTCCTATCTCACAGCAGGGCATATTTATGTTACCGACTGCAAGAAAGGGCTCCCGCCACGGGGACTTCCATTTCTGCAGAATGTATGTCAAGCTGTGCAGATTCCGGTTTATGGCATTGGCGGAATCAAAATTGATGAAGCACAACTGCACGAACTGAAAAATGCAGGTGCTGCAGGAGGTTGTGTGATGTCAGGGATGATGCACGTCTGACCGGTCATTCCTCAAAATAAAAAAGGCACTATGCAGGGTAGCATATCAAACTGATATTGTCACCTTGCACAGTGTCTTTTTTATTTCACCCGAAACTGCACTTCTTTGCCAGCTTCTACTTTTATATTTCTGTCTGTCCGTACAATAATATGTTCATGATTCATTGTTTCAACATAATACTGTCTGTAAAACCCAAGAAATTCTTCCTGTCTTACAATTCCTTTCACAGAACCTTCTGCTGCAAATTCCAGTTCCTCCGGTCTGCAGCATATTGTATTTCCATGGATATCAGTAAAACGGTTGGATATTCCAAGAAAATCTCTTGCAAAATCATTCTGTGGATGCAGATACACCTCTTCCGGCTTTCCAATCTGAACCAACTTTCCCTGATCCATAATAGCGATCTGATCTCCAAGTACCATTGCCTCTTCCTGGTCATGCGTTACAAAAACCATTGTAATTTCATATTTCTTCTGGATTTCACGGATTTCTTCCCTCATTTTTACCCGGAGTTTCGCATCCAGATTACTAAGCGGTTCATCCAGAAGAAGCACCTTCGGTTTTGTGATCAGAGATCTGACCAGTGCTACTCTCTGCTGCTGTCCTCCGGAAATTTCCCCGATCGATGCCCCGGCATATTCTTCCATATCTACGATTTTCAGATATTCCATACCCATTTCTCTGGCTTCTTTTTTTCGGATGCCACGGAACTTCAGACCATAGATCACATTTTCCAGAACACTCATATGTGGAAATAATGCATAAGACTGAAAAACAGTTGATACCGGACGCTTCTCCGGAGCCAGTGTGGTGATATCCTGGCCATCAACCAGGATTTGCCCTTTATCTGTTTTTAAAAATCCACTTATCATTTTGAGTGTTGTCGTTTTTCCACAGCCGGATGCTCCCAGAAGACACAACAGTTCTCCCTTTGGAAGGGAGAGTGATAAATCTTTTACTACTTCTTTTTCACCAAAACTTTTACTTATGTTTTTCAGTTCTAAATACACGTTTCTTTTTCCCTTTCCATGCAACAATTATCGAAAACAGCACATTTACTGAAATTGTGATCACAATAATAAATGTCGCAATCATAGATGCTTCTCCATACCGACCTGTGTTAATGCAATCAAATAATGTAAATACTGCAATCTTCTGTCCCGGTGTCACCAGGAAAATAACTGCTCCTGCCGTAACCATCGCACTTGTAAAATTATTGATAAATCCCGTTGCAAATGCCTGCTTTACATTCGGAAGAATGACATCTTTCATTACCAGAAATTTATTCGCTCCAAGATCCCGCGCTGCTGCATCAAGCTCTGTACTGATCTGCAAAAGGGAGGATGCCGAAGCCTTCGTTGTAATTGACATCTGTTTATAGATCATATTCAAGATAACAATGACCGCTGTTCCGGTAAGTTTTAACGGTTCATGATTAAATGCCAGAATATATCCGATTCCAAAACAACTTCCCGGAAGCATATACGGAAGTGTAATAATAAAGTCCAGTACTCCGCCAAATTTTATCTTTCGTCTTTCAATATAATATGAAAGTAAAATACCGATCAGACTGCCGACTATTGCTACAATAAGCGCATATTCCACACTTCGGATAAATGTATCCATATTCCGTTCCAGAAGTGCGTCCAGATACATCGTTGTAAATGTGATTTTCCCACGTAAGTTTCTACTGAAACTGTTTAGAAAAATGGATCCGTATTCAAGCGCCATCATTACAAAAAAGATACCTGCGCCCAGCCATACAATCACTGCTGACAGCCCACGAACCCGGAATGTATCTCCCGCTTCTACCGTCTTATTACTATTTCCGCTGATGACTTTTTCATTTTTCTGCATTAGATAGCGGTACAGGATAAAAACAAGAATCGTCGGGATCAGAAGCAGTACATTAAGTGCCGCACTCTTATCCAGTCTGGAATATCCGATTACCTGCATATAAATTTCCGTCGAAACTGTTTCAAAACGTCCACCTATCACAACAGGCGTTCCAAAATCAGCGATCGACCGAATAAACGAAAGCAAAAAGCAGCTGAGTAGTACCGGTTTTAACAGTGGTACAACAATTCTCCACAATGTATACCCGGAGGATGCTCCAAGGTCAAAAGATGCCCTTACGAGCGACATATCCATTTTCCTCAGCATTCCGATAATCATCAGTGCATTTAATGAAGAAAAGAATAACGTCTGCATTACAACAACACCAAGCCATCCATACGGGTTCAGCGAAAGTCCGAACACTCCTTTTGTGATCAGACCGTTTCTTCCGAAAAGCTGGATATAAGCGAGCGAAGCAATAAACGGCGGCGAAACCATGCTGATCAGCAAAATCGCTTCCAGAAATTTGCCCAGTTTCTTCCCTGCTGTCCATACACAGATTGATACAAGCAGCCCCAGAATTGTTGAAAAGAATGCGGATAAAACACCTACAAAAACACTGTTTTTTACAAGCTGCAGATTGGCGCTGAAGATGCTCTTGTAAACTTCTGTCGAAAATCCCTCTTCTCCCACAAAACTTTGTCTGATCATGCAAAGAAGCGGATACAGAATAAAGATCAACACACCTGCTACCAGCACTGCTAATATAAAATAATCCAATATATTATAAAAATGGGCATCATAAAATGATGCCCGTTTTTCTCTAGGTTTTCTATTCTTCACCTTTATCTCCCATCAGAGTGCTCCATTTGTCAAGGATCTCTGTTCTCTTTGATCCGAACAGAGAAAGATCTTCTTTCATAAGCTGATCCTTGTCAAAGTTCAGTTCAAGTCCTTTCAGACTTGGTTTTACCAGAAGACAGGTATTGTTCTTGTCAATTTCAGCCATCATCTTCATGTTCTCATCATCAGAGAAGAACCATTTGATAAATGCTTTTGCAGCTTCTGTATTGTCTGCATTTGCAAATGCTGCAACGCCTTCCGGAACGTATGGCATTCCGTCTGAAGGATAGATTACATCAACATCTGCCTGTTCTTTCAGTTCATCCAGTGTACCATTGATATATGTGATACCAATACCAACTTCACCAGCTGCTGTCTTCGTACTTGGATCTGAACCACGTTTTGAATAGTAATCTACGTTCTTGTTAAGAGCTTCAAAATACTTCCAACCTTCTTCGTCTCCCTTTGTCTGAAGAAGAGCGTTTACTACTGCGTAGTTTGTTCCTGAAATAGCCGGGTTAGACATCAGGACTTCTCCCTGATATTCTTCTTTTGTAAGGTCATCCCATGATTTAGGAGCTTCAAGTCCTTTTTCTTTTAAAATATCATTGTTAACAATAAATCCTACAACAGTAACACCTTTTGAGAACCAGTAATTATCACTGTCTTTGAATTCCGGTGCAAGTTCATCAGCTGCATCAAAATCTACTTTTTCAAGAAGGTCATTATCTTTTGCATCCATAAATGCATCGATTCCGCCCCCGAACCACAGGTCAGCTGCAGGTGTTCCGCCTTCTGCTTTAAGCTTTGATAATACTTCTCCTGAAGACATGGAAATGAATTCTACCTTCGGTCCTACTTCTTCTGTAAACTTATCAAATAATGGCTGATAAGCATCACCTGTTGTAACAACCTTCAGAGTTCCTTCCAGTTTCTTTGTCTCTTTGTCGTCTTTCTTGGTTTCTTCTTTTTTTGTAGTCTCTTCCTTTTTATCTGAGCTTCCACAGGCTACCATACCTGCTGCCATTGATACTGCAAGGAGAAGAGCTGCAAATTTTTTCATTTTTTTCATAATGTTCCTCCCTTTAACATATCTCTGATATTATTCCGACATGCTTTTTACATTCTAGCACCAGATATTTTAATTTTCAAATTGTTTTTCTCTATAGATAATCATTCCTATAGTTTCTATCTATTTTTTTATTTTTATTTTCTATAAAAGAAATGCATGTGGGATACTGTACTGTCTTTACCGTTTTATTCAGTAAAAGCATTTATATCCTACACGCACTTCGTTTTACTCTCTTTTATAATTATCCCGCCAGATGAAGCACTCCGATCAGCAGAATACCACACAGTCCATAGTAAGCTACAACTGCAACAAGGTCGTTGATGGTCGTAATAAGTGGTCCGGATGCTACCGCCGGGTCGATATTGATCTTCTTGAAGAACAGAGGAATCAGTGTACCCACCGCACCAGAAATTACCATTGCCACCATCAGAGACAGACCGATACAGCCGGATACCGCATACGCGAATGTCCAGGTCTTTCCTTTGAAAAGTGCAATATAAAGTCCTAATACGAGGAATGATAAAATTCCAAGAATCGCACCATTTGAAAATGCGATCCGCATCTCTTTGAATACCAGTTCTACTTTCTGCTTTCCTGTCAGTGATTCATCCATCAGAACACGGATCGTTACCGCCAGTGACTGGGTACCGACGTTACCTGCCATGTCCAGGATCAGTGACTGGAAACACATAATGATCGTCAGCTGGCTTACTACCTGCTCAAATACACCTACAACAGAAGATACAACTGTTCCCAGTGCCAGCAGAACAAGCAGCCAAGGGAGACGTTTTTTCATGCTCTCTTTGAGTGGCTCTTTCAAATCTTCTTCTGCAGTCAGACCAGCGAACATCGCATAATCTTCACCCATCTCATCATCGACCAGATCTACAATGCTCTGGGATGTGATAACACCGAGAAGTTTATTATCGTTATCCAGGATCGGAATAGAATTTTCCGAATAATCTTTCAATTTTTCGATACAGTCATCGATCAGCTCGTGACCGTATACATATGGATATGATGTCACGATCAGATCCTCAAGACGTGTATCCTGTCTTGCCGTGATCAGATCCTTCAGATCCATCGCACCGTAGAAGGTGTGATCCGCTGTCACCATAAAAATTGTAGAAATATTGTCATTTTTTGCTGCCTGACTGACAAGTTCGGTCATCGCCTGCTTTACAGTAAGATTTTCTCTGATCTCAATGTAATTCGTGGTCATTCTTGAACCGATCTCTTCATCATCGAATGCAGCAATAACTGCCATATCCTTTCTGGCTTCATCATCCATCAGCTCTAGCAAAAGAGCTCTCTTTTCTTTTGGAATCATCCGCAGTACATCTACAACCGCATCTGTTTCCATTCTGGAAAGAATTGCTGCTGCTTTCCGCACATCCATCTCATCCAGATATTCAGCAGCCTGCTTTTCATCGATATACTCGAAGATATCCGCAAGCATGTCCAGATTCAGAATCCGGCACAATTTCCGCCGCTCTGCAACGGAGAGATCCGGGAATACATCTGCAAGGTCATTCTCATGGTAGTCTTCCAGTTTGTTTCTCATAATTCCCGGAGAGGCATTGCTTCTTACAATGCCCAGGATCTCAGCTCTGTAGTCCTGGTAGTCCTGATAATCCTGTGTATTTTCCATAACTTTCGCCCTCCTTATCCTTTTTCCAGCACAAAAACATGCAGAATCAAAGTCTAAAATTCTCCACATTTCTGTCTTTCATCCAATATTCAATTATGAATGTCAATACGGGAAAACAGGATAAGAAATGCTATACGAACAAACAGAATGAACTGCTGCCATTTTCCCATCCTGCGTATATACTTCGCCCATGACTATCACAACTGTCCATTCTGTTCACCTGCCTTTTGTTTGAATTTGATTAAGAAGTTTTCAACTTCCTACGCTATTATAATACCTTAGTCTACAAAATTCAAACCTTTCTGTTTATAAAATTATTTTTTTATCAACTTTTTTCTTATTTTTAACATGAAATAAAAATCAACTGTTTTTTCGCTCCTCTTTACTCCTCTGCTTCCACTCATACATCTGTAAATCCGCTTCTTTTACACAGCTTTCACAATCATTCTTATCCGGATCAAATCTGCTGTAGCCGACAGATACATACGGAATCCTTCCCTCATAGCTCTGTCTGTTCATAAGTCCTGTTATTACATCTGTCTTCACGATAATACTGCTATAATAAATATAACCATCGCCAGGCAAATATAATCCGTCCGTACCTTACTGCTTATCATCCCAAACATAACACCAGAGATTAAGAAAAGAGTATCGTTCCCAATACAATACGATTACTGTTCTGATATCTCCCTCCGAACTTCCATGCCTGAACAACAAAATATAAACTACAGCCGAGATAAAAAGCAATATATGCCCAATAAAATCTTTCATGATGATAATTGTTCTGCGCATCAATATAATAAATCTATCCGAAATATACGGATAAAATTTCAATCAGTGCATGTCCACCTACCAGAAACGCAAAAATTCTCTTTTCTTCTGTCTTTCAATCAGGTCATTTCTTTCAATCCTAACGCTCATGACCAACATCGCTAATATAACCAGATAAATCTGGACCGTATACTGTTCCATCTTTTTACAACTATCCTTCTGCTTTATTATCATTACATTATATGCGATTTTGAAGAAAACATGAATATTATTTATTATTTTCTATCAAAAAAGGCAGAGATTTCATTCTGTTAAAATCTCTGCCTTTTCATGTTGCTCTTTATTTTCTAAAAACAATTTCAACAATATCACATTTCGGATATATCACTGTTCCGCGTTCTGTGTTTTTCCATTCTGCTCCGCAAACCTCTTTTACATCATGAACATTTACCAAAAGATATGTAATTTCTTCATTTTCCCCTGAACTGCACAGAACAATTTTTTCATCCTTATATCTGGCAGTAATATCCAGAACCTCATTTCCTTTTTCATCTGGAACAATACATTCCGCAATCTTGTCTTCTTCTAGTGGATATACCAGAATCTGTAACTGCTCCGGGTAATGATATGTTGCCGTTTTTTCATTCTTACCAATTGGAAGAAGCGTGTTCTCACGGACAAACAACGGCAGAGAATCAAATCCATACACTTCTGTATACCAGCGTCCACCTTCTTTTTCTTCTCCGCTGAGCAAATGTGTCCATCTTCCCTTCGGAAGGTAATACTCACCAATACCCTCTTCATTGAAAATCGGTGCAACCAGAATCTGCTCCCCAAGCATATACTGTTGATCCAGATATCGCACTGCAGGGTCTTTTTCAAATTCCATGATCATTGGTCTCATAACAGGTATTCCAAGTTTATTTGACCGTACAGCCGCTTCGTAGATATACGGCATCAGACGAAGTTTTAATTTTGTAAACTTCCGACACACCTCAACTGCCTCTTCATCGAACGTCCACGGAACCCGGTAACTCTTGGAACCATGCAGTCTGCTGTGAGTAGATAAAATTCCAAACTGCAGCCATCTTTTATATACCGTAGGATTGGCAGCTTCTTCAAATCCCCCAATATCGTGACTCCAATAAGAAAATCCCGAAAGAGTAAGAGAAAGGCCTCCTCTTAAAGATTCTGCCATTGACTCAAATGTACCTGTGCAGTCACCACCCCAGTGAACCGGGAATTGCTGTCCGCCTGCTGTCGCACTTCTCGCAAACACAACTGCATCTTTCTCGCCACGTTCTCTTTTTAAAAGCTCAAATACTGCCCGATTATACAAAAATGTATAATAATTATGCATTCCCCATGGATTGCTTTCATCATGATACTCTACGTCTATCGGAATTCGTTCTCCAAAATCTGTTTTAAAGCAGTCTACTCCCATATCAAGTAATATTTTTAATTTACTTTGATACCATTTTACAGCTTCCGGATTCGTAAAATCCACGATTGCCATTCCCGGCTGCCAGTTGTCTACCTGCTTGATTCCGAACCCATCTTTTCTTAAAAGAAAATATCCTTTTTCTTTTCCCTCTGCAAATAGTGTAGAATTCTGAGCAATATACGGATTGATCCATACACAGATTTTCAGTCCTCTTTCTTTATAACGTTTCAGCATTTCTGCCGGTTCCGGAAAAATTTTATTGTTCCATTCAAAATCGCACCAGTGTAATGCTTTCATCCAGAAACAGTCAAAATGAAACACTTCCAGCGGAAGATTTCTTTTTTCCATTCCTTCAATAAACTCTGTTGCTGTCTTTTCATCATAGTCTGTTGTAAATGAAGTACTCAGCCACAAACCGAAAGACCACGCTGGAAGAAGTGCCGGTTTTCCTGTCATATCCGTATAATTCCGAATAATTTCTTTCATATCATCCCCGCCGATTACATAATAGCGAAGTTCTTCTCCTTTTACCGAAAACCCTACATATTCTACTTTCTCACTGGCAACTTCAAATGAAACATTGGAAGTATGATCAACAAAAACGCCATAACCTCTGTTGGTGATATAAAATGGAATATTTTTATAGCTGATCTGCGAAGCTGTTCCTCCATCTTCATTCCAGCAGTCAATCTGCTGTCCGTTCTTAACAAATGCTGTAAAACGTTCTCCCAATCCATATACGTTCGTTCCTGCTGTTAAAAGCAACTCATTTAACATATACGGTTCCCCGGTTTCTGCCATATACTCTTCTTCTGGATATTTTGTTGCATACCCTCTGTTGTAGCGCATATAACCGACATTTTTAAAAGCTGCACCGGTAAGAAGTTTCCCGTTTCTCTCAAATCGGATATAAAATTCTTTCAGTCCTACCCGAACCGTCATTTTTCCACTTTTTAATACAGCTTCCTCCTCAGAAATTATAACTTCCGCTTCCTGATGTTCCAGAAAAAGTTCAAATCGTGGCTCTCTGTTTTCATACCCTAGAAAATGTGTGTACGTCACCTGAATCCGATCTTTTCCGGCTGCAGTAAATTCCATTACCATTGTACCGACATCCAGTTCATCCGCTCTTCCCAGGATTGGTTTAAACGTTGCAATCACACGCATACCAGCCGCTATTTTTTCTGCATAACCGGCCTGCACAGCATACAAAGCATTGGCTCTTTCATTTTTTTCCCAATATCCTTCTGTAAATTTCATACTCACAGCCTTTCTTAACAAACAACTGCTTTTGCGTAAAATCCCCGTGTTTTTCCATCAATATAATCATCTTCTGAAATGCTGACTATATCAGAAAGTCGAATATCTTCGCAAGAAGATCCTGCCAGAAGTTCAATTTCACCTTTTTCTACTTTCCACTTCATTTCTTCGTCAAGGAAGGCGAATTGTGACACCTTTATTTCAAATACAACTTTCTTCTTTTCCCCTTTTTTCAGGAATATTCTTACAAAGCCTGCCAGTTCCTTTGTTGGTCTTACCATTGATGCAACCTTGTCTGAAAAATATAATTGTGCGACTTCCGCGCCATCATATTCTCCTGTGTTTTTCACTGTAAAAGTAACTTTCACTGTATCATCCGGATTTATGTTTTTCTTATCCGTCTGCAAATCTGAATAGGTAAATTCTGTATAACTTAGACCGTGTCCAAAATAATACAGCGGTTCTGCCGTATCATTGATATAACCATTTTTATTGCGAATCATCCCTGTATGTCCGGCTGATACATATCCGCTTCCTCTTGGAAGACCATAGTATACTGGAAGCTGTCCTACATTTCTTGCTACTGTAACCGGAAGGTGTCCTGATGGTGACTGTTCACCAAACAATACCTTGCACAGTGCCTGACTGCCATATTCTCCCGGCTGCCATACTTCCATAATCGCATCAAAATGTGATGCCACAAATTCATTTGAAAGCGGTCTGCCATCATAATGAAGAACCACTGTCTTTTTATGCAGATCATAAACCCTTCTTGCAAATTCTTCCTGTCGTCCCGGCAGATCAATATCCGTAGAATCTATACCTTCTCCAACCGTTGAAGTTACGCCCCATCCATTTTTTCCACCAATAGTCAAAAGAATCACATCCGCCCCTGCTGCCACCTGTAGTGCTTCTTCCATGCCACCTGTATTGTCTCCAGAGCAGTTAATTCCCTGTGCATAAACCACTTCCGCTTCTGGAAGATATTCCTTCAATGCTGCACATAATGTTCTCGAGTTTGGAAATTCCTTTTGAATCTTACGATTTACCCGTGGTGATACTTCTCGAATCTCACCTTTATATTTCTGTTCAACATCATAAATAATCAGTCCTGGCTCTTCAAATTCCTGCCCATCTTCTTCTCTCGACATGGTCATATCAAGTACAGCCGGATAAGAAAATGTACCAAAAAGACTTCGAATATTATCCGCATGAGGCCCTATTACCGCGATTTTCTTAATTTTCTTAGAAAGTGGAAGTGTTTTATTTTCATTTTTAAGCAGTGTAAAACTTTCTGCTGCAATTTTTTCATTCAGTTCATCTGCTGATTTAAGATGAAGATATTTTTTCAGCTTTTCAAGATCCGGATAAGGATTCTCAAATAAACCAAGTTCAAATTTCTGTGTCAAAACACGCCGTACTGCCTGATCTATTATATCCATAGAGAGTCTGCCGCTTTCAATCGACTCTTTCATTTTATAGCTGAATCCTTTTGATCTTGGATACTCTACATCTAATCCAGCCTGGATTGCACGGATTCCGGCCTCTTCAAAATTCTCAGCGACAGCAAACGGATCCACCAGGCGGTCAAGTGACAAATAGTCAGAAACCACAAAACCCTGAAATCCCATTTCTCCACGCAGAATATCTGTCAACATCTTCTTTGATCCTACAACCGGTTCTCCATTCACTGAGCAATAGGAATTCATTACACTTTTCAGTCCTGCTTCCGTGATCGCGCATTGAAACGGCTTACAGTGTATCTCCCGCATATCTCTTTCTGAAACAATATTACGCCCCATATTAAGACCGCCCTCTGTGATACCGTGACCTGCAAAATGTTTTGCAGTCGCCAAAACCCCTTCTTTCAGCTCATCTCCCTGAATTCCTTTTACAAAGGCAGATGCCATGGCTGATGTAAGTGCTGCATCTTCCCCGTATGTCTCAGTAATACGTCCCCATCTCGGATCTCTTGTAATATCTACTACCGGTGAAAGTGCCTGTCTGAACCCAACATAATACATTTGTTTGCGAATAATATCTGTCATTTCGCCAACCACTTCCGTATCAAACGTTGACGCCTGCGCTATTGCACTCGGAAATACATCCGCCTCCGTAAACTGTGCCCCAGCACTCGCCTCACAGTGAATCAGTGCCGGTATTCCAAGACGTGTATGATTTACCAGATATTTCTGCAACTTATCCGCATATTCCACAATTGGCTCTACCGTATCTGCTACTGTAAATGCACCTACATTTCCAATGCCATTCGGTATATAATTTTCAAACTCCGGAATATCATCAGCAATAGTTACCAGACATGTAATCTGGTCAATTTTCTCTTCAAAAGTCATTCTGTCCAGCAGATCCTCCACTCTCTCTTCTACGGGAAGATCTTTATTCCTGTATTTTTCCATAGTAGTCCCCTTTACAGCACTCCCCTTGCCTTTTGTGCCATCACATCTAACAAGGGGAGAATTTCATTCTTTATTATTTACTTAAATAATCTGCTACATTATCTTTTGTTACAATTTTAAATGGAATATTGACATCTTCGATATCTGCCGGATCTGTTCCTTTTTTCAGTTTTTCAAAAATATCTGCTCCTGCTTCTGCCTGTGCCTTTGCATCCTGAAGTGCAGTCATTGTCATTTCTCCATCCTGAATTGACTGCAGAGCATCATCACTTCCGTCAATTCCAAGTACCTGAATACTGTCAAGTTTTCCTGCTGATTTAAGCGCCTCTACAACACCAAGTGCTCCATCATCGTTTTGGCATACAATTGCATCAATCTTGTCATAAGAAAGAAGACTGTCTTCTGCAGTACTCATACCAAGGTCTTTTGAATTTTCTACGTTATATTCATCAAGGATTTTGATATTTGGATTTTTCTTAAGTGCTTCTTCCAGTCCTTTTTTACGATCGACATACTGCTGATCATTTGGTGCACCGGTAAAATACAAGATTGAAGCTCCATCCGGGAATGCATCACACAGATACTCACCCTGTGCTTTTCCTGCATCTTCATTTGGCGAACCCACATAAATATATCCGTCATAGTCGTCTCCACCAGATACAGAAGTAAGGAATGATACATACGGAAGTCCTGCATCTTTTGCTGCCTCAAGTGCCGGAATTGAACCGTCAAGGTCATTACTGATTGCAGATACAACATTTGCATTCTGCACAATAAAATCATCGATCTGTCCGTTCTGAACATTTGTATCACCGCCTGCATCTGTTACTGTGATTGAAATTCCTTTTGCTTCTGTGGCATCTTTCAGATAAGATCTGAACTTTGCACAATAGTTATATGTATCACTGTTATTTGCAAATCCTACCAGATAATCGCTTTTCCCTTTTGAAGAACTACTGCTGTCCTTTGTATCATCTGCTGTTCCACAGCCGACCGCCATTGTTGCACACATTGCTGTTACCATTAAAATTGAAAGTAATCTCTTTTTCATTTTCCTTCTCCTTTTACTTATTTACTCTTTTTGTTTTCTTTTGTCTTAATATCGATAATAACTGCGATTGCAATTAAAAGACCTTTTACAATTAACTGATACTGTGTTGATACATGAAGCAGGTTCAGAATGTTGTTGATAAGACCTACAATAATTGAACCTATCAGCGCTCCTGTAACCGTTCCGATTCCACCAAGGAAACTGGTTCCACCAACAATAACTGCAGTGATCGCATCAAATTCATATCCCTCACCAACAGACGGCATACCTGCCATCAGTCTTGCCATCAGTACTACACCCGCAAGTCCTGTAAGTGCACCACTAAGTGTAAAGATCAGACGTTTCGTTCTGTTTGTATTGATTCCGGATGCAATTGTTGCCTGCTCATTTCCACCGATCGCATAAATATAAGTTCCAAACTTTGTTGATTTCATCAGAACAGCGATCACAATTACAGAAAGGAGCATAATGAGAACCGGAACCGGAATCCCCAAAATAGAGCCATGTCCTAAAAATCTCGCTTTGTTCACACCCCCAATTGTCTGACCGTTGGTGTATATCTGAACAATACCCTTTAATACATAAGTCATTGCCAGTGTTGCAATAAATGGCTGAAGCTTATAATAGGTGATCAGAAAACCATTAATCCATTCACATACGCATCCAATTACAATTCCTACTAGAAGAGCCAGTGATAAATGTCCTGTTGATGCAAGAACTCCGGCCGATACACAGGCTGATGTCGTACACAGGAAACCTGCTGACAAATCAATCATTCCTGATACGATCAGCATTGTTTCACCACATGCTATAATTGTTACAACTGAAATCTGTTTTAAAATATTGAGCAGGTTCTGAGGTTTCAGAAAGTTGTGATTGATCACTGCCGATGCAACAAACAGAATGATCATAATAATTACGATTCCGTACTTTCTGTAAAGCTCACCTGAAGATAATGCTTTTTTCTTATTCATCGCCTTTTGCCTCCACTATCATCTTCATAATCTTATTTTGTGAAATTTCATTCCGATCCAGAATTCCAAGCATTTTTCCTCCGCCGACAACACCAACTCTGTGACTCATTGACAGTACTTCCGGCATATCAGATGAAATCAGGATGATTGCCAGTCCCTGTTCTGCAAATTCTGTTATCAGAGAATATATTTCCTGCTTTGCACCTACATCAATTCCTCTGGTAGGTTCATCCAGGATCAGAAGTTTGATATTTCTTACCAGCCATTTTGCAAGTACTACTTTCTGCTGGTTTCCACCACTTAAATTTCCAACCAATGTATTTGCATCTGGTGCTTTTACAGATAATCTTTTACAGATTTTTGCAACTTCCTGCTGTACTTTTTTCTTATCCCAAATGCCACCTTTTGCAAATAAATCTCCATTTGGAAGAATGATATTATCACTGATTGATCTGACACCGACAAATCCATAAGTTCGTCTGTCCTCTGTTACCATTGCGATTCCATTTTGGATTGCATCTTTTACAGATCGAATTTTTATCGGCTTTCCATCCAGGATGATTTCCCCTTCATTTGCCCTTGCAAGCCCAAAAAGAGTTTCAACAATCTCGCTTCGTCCTGCACCTACCATTCCTGCCAAACCAAAGATTTCTCCTTTATGGACCTGAAAAGATACTTTCTGAAACACATCCTTTCTTCCTAAATTCTTTACTTCAAGGCGAATGTCTTTTCCGATTTGCGGTATCGGAGGGTAAATATCCTTGATATCACGTCCCACCATCATTGCAATCAGTTTATCTGTATCTACATCTTTGATATCTCCAGATGCAATCCATTTTCCATCTCTTAATACAGTATAGCTGTCACACAGTTCAAAGACCTCTTCCAGTCGGTGTGATATGAAAATAAACGCAATTCCTTTTTGCTTTAATTCATTTACCTTACTAAAAAGAATCTCTGACTCTTTTGAGGTAAGTGCAGATGTAGGTTCATCCATGATGATCACTCTGCTGTCCCGCGATAAAGATTTCAGGATTTCTATCATCTGACGCTGTGCCACATTTAGATTTCCCATCTTTTCCCTCGGATTATAATCAAGTCCCATTTCATCAAGTAATCTCTGGGTTTCCTTTAGTCGTTCTGCTTTATTCACAAAGACTTTTCCTTTTTTCGGCTCACGTCCCAGAAACAGATTTTCTGCAATGCTTAATTCTGAAACATAGTTCAATTCCTGCGCTACAATAGAAATTCCATATTTAAATGCATCCTTTTCACATTTCATATGAATCTCTTCACCTTTGCAGATTACGGATCCACCGTAGTTTGAATAAGTACCGGACAGTATCTTCATTAAGGTCGATTTTCCAGCTCCATTTTCTCCTACAAGTGCATGAACTTCAGAAGCCCGTATCTTCATATTTACATTATCCAGAGCAACTACACCAGGAAACTCTTTCCGAATATTCTTGAGTTCGATAATTGTTTCCTTCTCCACTTTTCCTCCTCCTTCGTGTTAAATCGTTTAACTTGTTTTTATTCTTGCCTATCGTTTTCGACATGGTTATCATACCATTTTCACAAACAAATATCAATATTCCATTGCTATTTTATGCATTTTCGTTGTTAATGCACAAATTAAAACGCTTCAGCAAAATGTTGAAGCGTTTTAATTTAGATAGTTTTATATGGTTTAAATTTTTAAATAACTGTAACCGGCGGAATCGACTTTGTACTTCCTCTTACCAACAGCCTTGGTGTATACAAAATTTCTTCTCTTTCTTTCAGTTTTTCTTTATTATCAATCAGATCAACTACTTTTTCGCCCAGTTTTTTCCCCATTTCAATAACAGGAACCCCTATTGTTGTCAGCGGAACCTGCATCACATCCGCAAACGGAACATTATCAAATCCAATAATTGAAATATCTTCCGGAATTGAAACACCATACAGTCTTGCAGCTCGATAAATTCCAAATGCCATTTCATCATTCATCGAAAAAATCGCTGTTACTTTCTGTCCCAGTATATACGAAAACGCCTCATAACCGCTTTCCATCGTGTAATCTCCAAAGTACACTAAGTCCGGATCATATGAAATTCCACTTTCCTCCAGTGCCTTTTTATATCCATTCAGGCGCTGCATCGTAACATGAAAACTTTGTTTTCCAGCCACGCATCCAATTCTTCTGTGTCCGCATTCTATCAGATGTCTGGTTGCCATATAACCGCCCTTTTCATAATCGAATAAAATATCTACCCCTGGACAGTCAAACCCATATTTTTCCATTGTAATGACCGGAATACTAAGATTTCTCATCGCATTTTTCAAAAAATCAGGTTTTTCCATATCATTCATTTCCATTGATTTTGACCAGATTAGTGCTCCGATATTATCCGCAGCAATATCACGGATAATATCTGTATCGATAGTCTGACCGTCTTCTATAATGTGACATACCAGAGAATATCCGTTTTTTTCAAGCACTCCGTTAATCGCCATGAAAAGCGAAGAAATATGCGTATTTCTCAAATCATTGAAAACAATGCCTATCAGACGGCTTTTCTTATTTGCAAGACTGACCGCTGCATTATTCGGACGATAATTATGTTTTTTGGCGATTTCCCGCACTTTCTTTTTTGTATTTTCCGAAACCCGTGACGGCTTATCTGACAATGCCATAGATACCGTTGCCACCGATACACCGCACTCTTTTGCAATATCTTTAATTGTAATTCCCATATTTTCTATTCCGTTCCAGTTATTTTTCTGCTTCTTTCCCCACTCGCATTTTATTTATGCATCCGATCTCGCATAAGAGTTCTTCATCTGATTGCTCAGTTCGTACAAAACCTTAGACAGTGTATCCAAAGTTTCCTTCTTCACCATCTTCGCAATCTCCCGGTTCGCTTCCCGTTTGATCTGCATACGCTTTGCTATATCACTTTCTTTCGTAAGATCGTCATCATACCGGTTTATAATCTGATGTGCCTTTGCCATCACATGTTCCTGGTAACGCTCAATATGGAAAATAGACTTTTTATAAGAAGCATCTGCCATCGCAGCGATCATTCTGCTTGACCAGTAGAAGTTCTCTGTTGAAACTTCCCCTGTCGTATTTGCAAAATATTCCGGTGTTTCATCAATATCTGCATAGAATGGAGCCATTACATTAAATGCATTTGATGCAAATGCCACCCATTCAATTGCACGGGAATCTTCCGGCTGATCCGGTCTCATCTGGATCAAAGACATAAAATCATTTCGATTGATACCAATGGAACGATAAGCACCATTCATTGATTTGTCCCCGTAAGCTCCATACGGATCATAAGGTGTTCCCTGATAATGTGAAGACAGAACATATTTTACATCTTCTACTGTAACCTTCTTTTCCGGAACCATACACCACGGAATATCATCGGATACTGGTGTATAATCTGCATCCGGTCCGTCCCAGCTGTATGAATTTGGATTCAGGTAACGTTCCATAAACCAGGCTCTCGGTGTATTGTATACATGATCCGAGTCATCATGGCTTCCAAAAGCATCTCTTGGATTTAAGGTTCCATCCATGGACGGGTTCAGATGATATTTCTCAATGAATTCCTTCATATCCGGAGAACACATATAATTTTTCTGCTCACCAAGTGCATCTTCCAGATCAAATTCATCCATTCCAAGCTGGTTCGGCATCACCACATAAACCTCATCCGGCACTTTTCTGGCAATCCAGTGATGTCCGCCGATTGTTTCCAGCCACCAGATCTCATTTACATCCTCGAATGCAATTCCATTCATCTCATAAGTACCGTATTTCTCGAGAATACTTCCAAGTCTCTGCACGCCTTCTCTTGCGCTGTGGATATAAGGAAGCACGATATATACAATGTCCTCTTCCCCGATTCCACCTGCAATTTCTTCCTGGTCGTCCGACTTCGGCTGATATGTAACCAGCGGATCTGCCCCAAGCACACGTGGATTGGATGTGATCGTTTCGGTTGCCGTCATTCCTACCTGCGCTTCATTTACCCCGCTTGCCGCCCAGATTCCTTCCCCCTTGACTGCGTTCGGCATGGCAGTATAACGCATCGGATTCTCCGGTAATTCTATTTTCACATGCGAAATCACTGATTCATATACCTTCGGCTGATCTTCCGGATGAATCACCACAAATTTTTTCGGCATATAAGCGCCTGACGGTGAATCATCATTCCTTGCGATCATCGTAGAACCGTCATACGATGCCTTTTTTCCAACCAGTATTGTTGTACAAGCCATTTCATTTTCCTCCTGTTATCTCCTGACAAAATCTTTTTCGTCTAATTGAAATTATAGAATCATTCCTTCTTTTTTTCAACCACCAGACAATTTGTTTGTATTTTTAATTTTTCGTGGACGAATTCGCAAAAACAAGGTAAAGTAATTTTATAAACTTTACACTTTACTTGAGAGGGACTTCCTTATGAATAATGACAAGGATAATGCAACTTTATATGCTGAGCTGAAAGCCGAACGTTTTATGACAGATCAGATTTCCCTGCTTCATGAAGCAGAGGATCTGGCTGACGGTATCAATTTTATGCTCAAATCGATCGGAGAATTTACAGACGCCGACCGTGCTTATGTATTTGAAACCAGTGAAAATCATACTTCTACCAATACTTATGAGTGGTGCGCCGCAGGAGTCACCCCGCAGATCTTACGGATCTTCATATTCTTGTTGTAGAGGATAATGAACTGAACCTTGAGATTGCTGTTTTCTCTCTGGAAGCCGCAGGACTTAATGTATCCACAGCCATCAACGGACTGGAAGCCGTCCGGCTTTTTGAAAAATCAAAGCCATATGAATACGACATCATTCTTATGGATATTATGATGCCGGTTATGAATGGTCTGGATGCCGCAAAGGCGATCCGCGGACTTTCCCGCCCTGATGCCACAACGGTTCCAATCATTGCCCTCAGCGCCAATGCTTTTGCGGAAGATATCCAGAAGTCAAAGAATGCCGGAATCAATGAGCATCTCGCAAAGCCACTGGAAATGGATAAGGTGTTGAAAGTGATTGCATCATATTGCAAGTAGCAGAAAGAAACAGATACTCTCTATGTATTGCATATTTTTTCAGAGTTTCTGTTTTATAAAAAATCGGATTATCAGGCGATCTGTCATTTCCCCGATAATCCGATTTTTATTTTACTTACATCTCAAATGCTTTCTTTATACTGTCATAATGCAGAAACTTTCCTTCTGCCGCAAATGCCTTAATTTCATCTAATGTTGCAAACATATAACCATCTGTCTCTGCCTCCTGAAGATGGAGATCTTTTTCATCAATATCCATCACAAAACGATACACATCTACGAAATAATTATCTCCTTCCCCCGGATTCTCTCTCTTGTAAGTGAAAAGATAACCTCCGTCTGCCCGGCTTACATCCAGTCCTGTTTCTTCTCTGACTTCTCTTAATACAGCATCGTAAGACGCTTCTCCCGCCTGCGCAGCACCGCCGGATACCTCCCACCAGCCCGGTGCCCAGGCTTTCGTCATTACCCTTTTAGTGATCAGAAATTTCCCGTCCGGTCTTGCTACAACGCCAAGAACAGTAAGGTGATACTCCCCGTTCTTCAGACACCAGTCATTGCGCTTCATCGTTCTTCCTGTTGGTTTCTTGTCTGCATCATAAATATCCCATAATTCCATTGTCTGCATCTCCTGTTCTTCTTGTCTGTAGTTTCTTATGTCATTATAATATGTCTTTCAGAACTTCACAATCCTTTATCGTCAGTTTCTCTCTGCCTTCCAGTTTTTCCTTACACTCCTTCTCTCTGTAAATCCTACAATATCTTTCAACAGTATAATCAGTTCAAATCCGCTCCGGTACGGATAATCTCTTCCCCAGATATGCACTATCCCCTGAAAAGATGCGAACTCCCGTCCCATTACTTTTAACCAGAAAACAGCTGCATGCTCCGATTTTTTTACCAGCTCCAGTTCCTTTCCCGTTTCAAGATACCGTCTTCTTTTCTGATTTCTTCTGACCTGTGCTTTCCTCAGTAATACACCATTCTGCTCGCAAGTTTCATCCAGATACAGCAAAAGCCCGTCAAATCCTGTGAAATTGATCTGTGCATCCTCTCTTTTGGCATCCTTCCAGTACAGAATATTTCCAGACGGAATCCTCCCTTTTTCCCAGTACATCCGGATAAAGAAAAGCTCCCCGATATGTCTGTTATCATCCAGCGACCGGTCTTCTGTTTTTTCAGCAAATACTGTCTGCATTTTTATCCCCCCTCATTTATATTTATCCTCTTCTTTTTTTCTTCCTTTTCCAGCACAAGATCATGCCTGCAACGAGTACATTAAGACCGATTGCAGCATACCATCTCCGATACGTCTTCTCTCCTGTCAGGATTGGCTCCGCTCTCTCCGTCACCTCACAGCGTACGCCCCGCACCAGAAGCCGTTTGGTATTGATACCGTAAGGCGTACATGTCAGTAATGTGCAATAATCCTTCTCCTTATCCAGGGCAAGCAGTCCCGTTTCCTCCGGTTCTACAATATCGATCCGATCGATTTGATAGAAAATCGTCTGCCGGAGCACTGTAATTGTAAAATAGTCTCCCACCTTCAGCTTGTCCAGATCCGAGAAAAGTTTCGCCCCCGGCAGTCCTCTGTGGGAAGAAAGCACCGCATGTGTTCCCTTTCCGCCTATCGGGAAACTGCTTCCTTCCACATGTCCTGCGCCATTGCAGATTGCAAAATCACCAGTTCCATGGTAAATCGGAAGTTTCACCCGGATTTCCGGAATTTCCAGATATCCCATCACACCGTCAGATGTCATATTCAAAAGTGCTCCATAACTATCAGCATTTTTGTCATTCGGCACTGGGTTATTCTGTTCCAGAAGCATCACATTATACGCTCTTGTCTGTGCGATCATTTCCTCTTCCTTCCTGACATCCAGCTTCTCCACTGACCTTTCATATCCATCTACCACCCTGCTTTGCCGACCGGCATTCCAGATCTTTCCGACTTTTGGATAGAGCATGACCGCGATTCCCACAAGAAGGATTCCTGTCCATATAAAAAAGAAAAGTCTTCCCCTTCGTTCCGGCTCATTCACTATCATACAATTCGTTTTCGTCTTTTTGTATTCAACAGGACAACTCCTGCAACAATTGCAATCAGTACTCCACTGACCGTAAAGATCATTTCACCTGTTCCACCTGTCCCCGGAAGAAGTTTTCCTGATTTATTTACAACAACTTTTACCTTTGCTGCAAAATTTGCATTTGTATAAGTTACCTTTGTCTCAGTCTCGCTTTCTGTAACATTTCCGTTTTCATCAAGATATGTGCTGGCGTCCGTCCTTGTCGCCCTGATCTTTTCGGCACTTACCAGAAATGACTCCGTCAGCTTGTTATATCCTTCTGGTGCTTTTGTTTCTGTAACTCTGTAATCACCCATCTTCAGACCTTTGATCACCACAGCTCCATCACTTCCGGCTTTCACCTTTCCGGTTCCGGTCTGTCCGCCTTTTACAGTATACACACCGCTTTCTTCTTCTGCCTGAACCGGGAACGGCACTTCAAATTCCACTCCGGT
Organism: Coprococcus comes ATCC 27758; assembly: GCF_025149785.1. Taxonomy (GTDB): domain Bacteria; phylum Bacillota; class Clostridia; order Lachnospirales; family Lachnospiraceae; genus Allocoprococcus; species Allocoprococcus comes. Next base: position 2,975,302 of record NZ_CP102277.1, read on the forward strand.
AAGTGCCCCTCCTTTTTCATTGACCTTCTGGATCACAACCGCATAGGTATCTGTTGTTGTAGAGTCCTCTATCGAGCTTTTTCCCGGTTCCTCTGTCGTATAATTCCATGAAAATCTGGCACTGTTCTTATTTCCTTCACCGTCAATCACTGCTTTATCGTTTAACACAGCCGTATAATCAATGGTAATTCTTGCCCCGGTATCATAAAGATTTTTCCAGCCATTTTCTCCTTCATCCGCTGCCCAAGGGATCGTAACCGGGAAAGTTGTATTTTCAAACTGTTCCAGCGGTTCTTCTTCAATCATCACAGATGTGATCTTTGCTGCATCAAATCCGGTCGGAAGAGTATCTTCAATAATGAATTCCTTGATCTGCTTGTCTGCAACATAATTCGAGGTGTTGATCTGTAAACGGAAATGAACCATTTCACCGATACTGACATTATTTTCCTTTACCTGTTTACCATCGTCAAGTACAATACTTTTCCCTCCGGCATTCCCGTCATTCCCCGGAGTCCACTGCGGCTCCTTACTGTTTTTGTCCACGATCTGCGCGTCTTTTGCAACACTCGTTACCATGATCATACCGCCATCTTTTAAAGTGCTGGTGACATAATAGTAGCCGTATGGAAGACCGGTGATTTTTAATATAGAGCCATCGGAAGTTTTACTGCATATCTTTGTTCCATTCTCCTTAATCCATTCAATTGCACCTTCTGAAAGCTGTTCGTTAGAATCTGTTTTATATGCTTCTTTTTTCGCCGATATGTTTCCTACCGAATCTTTCTCAAAATACGGATTATCTACAAAATTTTTTGTACTATACGCTACCGAAGTCCTTTCCGCATTCACTTTTGCATCAAATACTTTATAGATAGAATATACAATCCCTTTTGATGCATTCTCAATCGTAATACTGCCATTACCTCCTGCCCCCGATACACTTTCCTGTGCAAATGCCGTCATCGACATCCCCACGATCGTTACTGCCATTACCAAAACGGATAACAGCCGTCTCAATTGTCTCATTCTTTTTCCTCTCTTTCTTTTTATTTTCGGATCCTTTCCTCATTTTACACATCCATACAACCGATTTCCGTTTCTTTTCCGTCCAAAAACCGTTTCTTTTTCATCCTTTTTTTGTTTCTTTTACAAAATCTTTTGAACCATTCATTTTTTATTCCTTTTACAGCAGACATTCACAATCAAAAAACTGTACAAAAAATGTGTAGTCCAATAAAATCTCTTCAAAAAAATCGGGAGGCTGTCTGATAACAGTCTCCCGATTTTTGCTATATTTCCCATTATTCTTTTTGATTCAACAACGTTCCCAAAGTGTTTTCCGCCCAGCTGTAATTCGTCATATACACTCCTTTGAACAGCTTTTTATGTTTTTCCTCATCCTCCAGGTAGTCATACAGATCACACTCCACATGCTCTGTGCGGATACGGCTCTCCTGATTTACCCGGTGCAGGACTCTTTCGATTCCGTATGCATTTAACGTTCTCCGAAGTTCTTTTACCACTTTGCGGAATTTATCTTTTATTCTTTTTTCTGTACATTCATCCTCCCATAAATAACTGATCGCATCCCCCGTCGTCACAAATCCTCCTCTTCTGTCAACCAGAAGTGCCAACAGTTCTTTGGCTTTCTTACATGAAAAAGGGATCGTTTCCCCATCCACAAAAATATCAAAATAACCGAATGTGCGGATTACAATCCTTTTCTCTTCCATCTTTGTCAACTCACTATACATTCTCTTTTCCCCCTTCATTTAATGAGAATCTTTATCATCATACACTATCCAAATGAGCAGACTCAACATTCCATGCCAAAACATTACTTTCGTAACTTTTTCACACTATTCGACATCCCACTTTAACATTCTCTTCTTCTGAAATCTTTCATCTCTTTTCCATCTAACGCTGCATATTCCAGAACATCATCTGTGTTATATACAAGCTTTAATGAGAAAAACGGCTGCTCATTTTCAAGGAGTTCAAAAAAGATCCGATCCCCTTCCCACAATTCCAGTTCTCCGATCTTAGACTTTTCTACCCATTCCAGTTCTCCTTCATCACACGCAATCGGCGTTCCTGTAAAACCATCTGCCGTATAAAGCGACATATATTCTACTACGTCTTCGCCATATACAAAGGTTACAATCCCACGATATCTCCAGGATGTCAGCGTGTATCCCGTCTCTTCCCATACCTCACGAAGAAGACATTCCTCCGGGCTTTCCCCTTTTTCAAAATGACCGCCTACTCCGATCCACTTGTCTTTATTGATATCATTTTCTTTGACAGTCCGGTGAAGCATCAGATATTTTCCATCCTGTTCAATATAACAAAGTGTGCTTAATTTTACCATTTTACGTTCCCTTTCATACACAAAATATTTTGATGTTTGGGTCAAAAGGTATTTTGACCCCTTTGATACCAGATTGCTACGTGCTTTGCACTCTCGCAATCCTCAAAAACATTCGTAATCCGCTCATTTTTCTTTAAAAAATGGCTACTTACTCATATTTTTGGCGGGTCAAGAGGTCAAAAAACCTCTTGCAAGCAAGCTTGCATCGGCTTTCTGACCTTTTGACCCTGGTATCAATATTTTATGAAAATTATAATCTATCTTCTGGTATTTCTCAACTGCCATGACCTGTCTTTTTCCACCATTCCTCCTTCTCTTTAATTGCAAATATTGTCCGCAAATAGTATAATGATGTTTAAGGATTGTGGGAATTGCGTAGCAATGGAGCAATCCGGTTACATCAGTAAGTGGCAAAATTCACTTTTGACACTCACATCGTATAATATCTTCAAATAGACCAAAATTGTAGATAAGGAGTCTCTGTTTTGACAAAAGAAAACTATAAAATAAGCAAAATCCAGATCGGATTTTACTATCTTCTGATGTTCCTGATACTTATCTGGTTTCTGGTAATACAATTCACAGGAATTAACAATCACAATGCCAAAATCCAATCCAGCGACATCACATATCGTGGTACTTTTACCTGGATTCACTCCGATGGAAGCAAAGAACAGATTGCCGTCCCCGGACATTACAATGTTCCTGCAAAAGAGACTATGGTCATTACCACAACACTTCCTGAAAATTATACGCAAAGTTCACTTGCTATACGTTCCTCTCTGCAGGATATCCGTTTCTATATTGACGGAGTGCTTCGCACTGAATACTCAACCAAAGACCATCGACTGACTGGGAAAAATTCTGCCAGCTGTTATGTTTTCTGTCCTACTTCAGCAGCAGATGCAGGAAAAGAACTCCGTATTGAGCTGACTACCAATACCTCTAACTATTCCGGTGTAGTCAATGAGATCTATTCCGGAGACAAGAGTGATATCTGGGAATATATTTTTGAATCTTACGGGCTTGAGACTATTATTGCTTTCTTTATCTTGTTCGCCGGTATCATTACCATCCTTTTCAGTATCGCACTCGGAATTGTCTATGACAGAAAATTCGATATGGAATATCTTGGATGGTGCATGACCATGGGAGCTACATGGATGCTCGGCGAATCCAAGCTCAGACAGCTTATAGTTCCGAATCCATCTGCACTGGGGACTTTATGCTTTGTGATGATCATGCTCGTTCCGATCCCGGTACTTTTTTATGCAGATCTCATTCAGCAGGGGCGTTATAAAAAGCCTTACTTTTACCTCGGCTGTGCGGCATTTGGTAACTTTTTGATCTGTCTGGTTCTTCATCTGACTGGCACTGCTGATTTTATTGAAACTCTGCCGGGCGCCCACGTGATTCTTGCAGTCACCTTCTTTCTGGTTTTCCTGACTTTCTGTCTGGATATGCGAAAGAAAGAATACCGGAAAAACAAATTGGTGCTGATTGGCCTGATCATTGCAATGCTTGCCATCGCCATCGAATCCATTTCTACATATTTTGTAGTTTTGATTTCCGGTCTTTTTATTGGTGGCAGCATGTTGATCCTTCTTTTCATTAACATTATCCGTACAATAAAGAATGTGCATACCATTGAAATGCATCGTCAAAAAGAAGAGCTTTTGAAACGTAAACGGCAGATGGAAAAAATTTCCTTACAGATGATGCAGACTCTCTCTACAACCATCGAGGCCAAGGACGAATACACCAGAGGGCACTCTCATCGTGTTGCGGAATACTCTGCACTGATTGCGCAGGAAATGGGTTGGAATCGCTCTGAAATCGTCAATCTCCGACATGCAGCTCATCTGCATGATATCGGAAAAGTCGGCATCCCTGATATTATTTTAAACAAGCCATCCAAACTGACAAACGAAGAGTACGCTGTTATTAAGGAACATACGGTTATTGGTGCTGAGATTTTGAAAAATGTTTCGATCATCAATCATGTAACCGAAGTTGCCCGATCTCATCATGAGCGTTATGATGGCCATGGTTATCCGGACGGTCTAAAAGGTGAAGAAATTCCGATCCATGCGCGAATCGTTGCTGTTGCTGACAGCTATGACGCAATGAATTCCCGCCGTATTTACCGTAATTCTCTTCCAAAAGAAACAATTTATGAAGAAATACGCAAAAACAGAGGAACTCAGTTCGATCCGGAAATCGCAGATATTTTTCTCAGACTGATGGATGAGAATCGTCTGACGATCACAGATACTTATCTGGAAATTGATGACGAGCCAGCTCTTCCTGGCATGGAATTTGAAATCAGCAACTTCATTTCCAATGTTATGAATACGATGAAGAGCCAGGAGGAAGTAGAAAATTTTGACCTTCTTACCGGACTCCCTATGCGAAATACCGGTCAGAAAATGATCGCACAGCTGATGCAGGAACACAATGGCTGTCTGATCTTTATGGATATGGATAATCTGAAAAAGATAAATGATATCTACGGTCATAAAGCCGGCGACCGTGCACTGAAAGCACTTGGAGCTCTCCTCTCCGAGCATATCGGAAATTCGGTTGGCTGCAGGTTTGGTGGCGATGAATTCCTTCTTTTTGTACCGGATGCCGGTAAAAATGAAATATCCGAGCTTATGGAAACTCTGTTTTCCCGCTTTGATTCTGAGAAGAAAAAAGATTTTGAGATCCGTGTTGCATCCATTTCTGCCGGACTTTGCATGTGTACCAAGGGAGATTCCTTTGACGAGTGTTCTTCCAAAGCAGATAAAGCACTCTATTATGTCAAGCAAAACGGAAAACACAATTTCTTTTTCTATCAACAGATGGACAATACCGTATTCCCGGTTTCCAGCGTAGCAAAAGATCTTTCCCTTGTGGCAAAAGCACTTCGCAACAGCGGAAACTATTCCGGAGCACTTAATCTTAATTACCGTGAATTTTCTAAGATTTATGAGTACATCAACCAACTTGGAGAACGACATAAATACCATTGTTTCCTGGTCATGGTCACAATGGAAACCGCTCCGGATTCTATGATGTATATTGAAAATATTGAACAGGCACTGGAATACATGGAGGAAGCGATCCGTCACAAGATCCGTAGGATTGACGTGTGTACACGGTATAGTGCCATGCAGTATCTGATCATTTTATTTGAATCAGATGAAAGTCAGATTCCAAAAGTTATGGACCGTATTTTCATTCAGTATTATAAACTGTACGATAAACGGGATTTCATTCCGAAGTATGAATATCTTCCGGTGAATGAACACTCGGAGGAAACAAATCCTCAAAACACTTCAGATCACCTTAACCAAGATATCCATCCAGTATAGAAATTTTACTACCTGAGACTTTTATCTGCTGTGAAATGCAATTTTCCAAACTTATTAAAAAATGAGGAAAACAACCGGTTTTCACTTCGATGTTTTCCTCATTTTTCTGTATTACTTGTTTATTCTTTTCTTCCTCTGACCTTTCCGGTCAGCAGTGCCACCACGATCACTGCGCCTGCAAATATTGTCTATAGAAATCCCAACGAAATTTTCCGACTGTTTTCGAAATTGCCGTTTCAGCAGACTTATGCTACGATATCCATACGCAAACAAACTTCTTCTTGTTTGCAACCTTATCTATTCAACCCAATCTCATTTTCGGAGCCAGTTTCCGGCAACTTTTTCCGACAATGAACGACAACTGAAAATATCCGGATTGAGATCGCCTCTTTTACATATTCCCGTCATATGTTAATATAATCATATAGCCTTTCTCCTTTCGGAACATTTTTATCTAATGAAAGGAGAAACAAATGAACAAAAGAAAAGAATTCTCAAAACTTAATCTGTTGGACAGATTTTTATTCGATGAAGCAATGGAAGATTCAGAGAATATGAAAACGGTACTGGATATTATTCTGGGGCAGGATATCCCACTTAGATTGCCACCACATTCTGAAAAAGAAATACGGACTTTTCCGGATAACCGGCAGGTCCGATTAGATGTCTATGCATGGGATGACGATGATACTGTGTACGATACAGAAGCGCAGAAGGAAGATACAAAGAATCTTCCCAAACGCAGCCGCTTCTATCAGGCGGTACTGGACAGTAATCTGCTACCGCCTGGAAGCGTTGATTTCAATAAACTAAATCGAGCTTTTATCATTCTGATCATGCCCTTTGATCCATTCGGAAAAGGATTTTACAAGTATACTTTCCGAATGAAATGCGAAGAATGTCCAGATCTTGATCTGCAAGATGATGCAACACGTATTTTTCTGAACTGCCATGGCACGCATCCTGAAATGGTATCACCGGAACTGATAGAGTTACTTCATTACATGGAAAAATCAACGAATGAGGTCGCGGGTTCGTGCACAAGCCAGAAGATTAAATTGCTCCATCAGAAAGTCTGTCAGATCAGGTCGAACAAGAAAATGGAGGCGAAGTTCATGCGGGCATGGGAAGAAAGAGAAATAGAACGGCAAAAAGCCTTTGCTGAGGGTGAGGAAGCTGGAATCGAGACGGGAAAAACTCAAGGAAAAAATGACCTTTTAAAAAGTCAGGTCAAAAAGAAATTAGAAAAAAAATATTCCAAAGAACAAATCGCAGATATGCTGGAAGAAGATATCGCAACCATTGAAACAATTATTAACGAATTACAATAGCTAAATGCTAGCCAGAAAGAGAAAAACTATCACTGATATCTTTTCCTGCATACCAGATCACGACAGCAAGAGATCCCTGCACCATTTACGGCACAGGGATCCCTTTAATCTCTTTCAGTTCCATTCCAATTAGCTAGAAGCACTCCAGAAATATTTCCAGAATCTCCTCATGTGTCATCTTCTTATAACTTCCATCCACCAGATAACAAGAATCCGCAATTTCTTTCAGATCCTCTTTTTTCTCCACGCCTACTTCCCGAAGTGTTGTCGGAAGTCCGATCTCTCTGATAAAATCAGCCAATGCCTCTACGCCAGCTTCAGCCATCTCTTCATCGGTACGTCCATTTCTCGGAATTCTCCATACATTTTCCGCAAACCGGGTAAATTTCTTTGCGCCTGCCTGACAGATATGCCGATAATAAACCGGATGCAGCACAGCAAGTCCACATCCATGACTGCAGTTGGTATAAGCACTGATCTGATGCTCCATCTGATGGCATTCAAAATCACATTTTTTGCCGAGCTTGATGATCCGGTTCTCCGCCATGGTAGACAGCCACATCAGATTACTTCTTGCTGTATAATCCTCCGGATTTACCAATGCCGCACGAAGACTTGTTATCACGCCGCGCATCAGAGCTTCCGAAATATCATCTGATACGTTATCCTCGTCCGGCTCACTGAAATAAGTCTCCATAACGTGAGACAGGATATCAAAGCTTCCTGCCACCATCTGTTTTGTCGGAACAGTATAAGTGTAAGTCGGATCCATTAATGCAAATTCCGGATTGCATTTCGGATAATCCCGGTCTGTCTTTATCATGACCTCTTCATTGGTAATAACTGCTCCCCCGTTGCACTCGCTGCCTGTTCCGGACGCTGTTACGATCACGCCAAGTGGCATCGGTTCAAAATCCACAACACCCTTCTTCGCCCAGTACTCATCCCACACATCTTTCTCGCTGACCGCTGCCATGGAAATTGCCTTGCTACAGTCCATAACCGAACCGCCGCCGACTGCAAGGATCCAGTCCACCTGTTTTTCCTTTACCAGCTTTGTGCCTTCAAGCACCTTCTTATAAGTCGGATTTTCCATGATCCCCGGAAATTCAATGATCGTTTTCCCGGCTTTTTCAAGTGCCGCTATGACTTCCTCATAAACTCCATTTTTCTTGATCGAGCCGCCGCCATAGGCAAGCAGAACCTTATCCCCATGCACCGCAGCGATTTTCGGCAGATACTCGCCGACACATCCTTTCCCGAAATATACTTTCGTTTTATTTTCAAAAATAAAGTTATTCATCCTTTTTCTCCTTTATGTAATTTAAGCAAAATATGTTTCGGCAGATTTTCTTTTTTCAATAATCCATTCCGAAACATCCCTCTTTTGCCACAGATACTTATATTATAGTCCCTGAAAAAATTTATCGTCAATATCCTTCCGGTTTGCACACATTCCAAAATGGAACCCGCAATTTTCCCGACTGACTTCTTTACATGGTTTTCCATACCATCATGCAGTTTATACAGGTTTCTCTCCCACAATTTTTGATCAATTACAAAAAAGAATGCAAAATAAACAGATATATGGTATGATAGAAAGCAAAAAACAGAAAGTACAGGAGGGTTAACATATGTATATTACTTGTCTGGATGTCGAAGGAGTACTTGTACCGGAAATCTGGGTTGCATTTGCAGAAGCAAGTGGAATTCCGGAACTGAAAAGGACCACAAGAGATGAACCTGATTATAACAAATTGATGCGTTGGAGACTGGATACTTTAAAAGCGCATGGTCTCGGGATCAAAGAAATTCAGGAAACAATTTCCAAGATTGATCCGCTTCCGGGCGCAAAAGACTTCCTGGATGAGCTACGTTCCTTCACCCAGGTAATCCTTCTTAGTGATACCTTCACCGAATTTGCAATGCCGCTCATGGAAAAGCTTGGTCATCCGACGCTTTTCTGCAACAGTCTGGAAATTGCAGAAAACGGCGAGATCACAGACTTCAAAATGCGTGTGGAAAATTCCAAACTAACAACCGTAAAGGCACTGCAATCCATCGGATTTGAAACGATTGCAAGTGGGGATTCTTACAACGATCTGGGTATGATCCAGGCAAGTAAGGCAGGATTTTTATTCCGTTCAACAGACAAGATCAAAGCGGATTATCCGCAGATCCCGGCATATGAAACCTATGAAGAGCTGCTTGGCGCAATTAAAGATGCAATGAAATAAAAGATAATTGCATATTGCATGGCGATATGCGTAAAAAACCTTACCGGTTTTCAATTTTTACGTCTGAAAATTGGTAAGGTTTCTCTTTTTTATGCAATATAAAATAATGTCCGGTGATTACAAACACAGCCTCTACACACTGCACTTCTCATATGCAAACAATGCAGCTCCAAGTGCACCACAAAGCTGTGCCTCGTCGCAAATATACAATTTCGCATCCAGCTTTTCTTCCAGTGCTTTGATGATTCCAGGATTCTTTGCCACTCCGCCTGTCATCATATATTCTCCCGGATTCTTTTTCCCAAGACGTGCCGCCAGTGCTCCTACTTTCGAAGCAACCGACACATTCAGACCATGGATGATATCTGCCACATCTTTATTCTGAGCCACAAGTGATACCACCTCTGACTCAGCGAACACCGTACACATACTGGAAATCACAATATTTTCCTTCCATTCCAATCCTTTTGTACTCATCTCTTCAAGAGAAAGTCCCAAAGTCCGTGCCATCATTTCCAGAAACCTTCCGGTTCCTGCCGCACATTTGTCATTCATCAGGAAATTCTTTACTGCGCCATTTTCATCGATGCTGATTGCCTTGATATCCTGTCCGCCGATATCGATCACCGTCCGCACATTCGGGTTCAGGTAATGCGCACCTTTGGCATGACAGGTGATCTCTGTAATACTGTCATCCCCGCTTTCAATATAAGCACGTCCATATCCCGTCGTGACAATTCTAACGATTTCTTCTTCCTTAATTCCTGCCTTCTCTACAGCAAGATCCAGACTTTTCTCCGCACTCATCATCGCTCCGCCGCCTGTCGGAATGATCATCGTAGATTTAATTTTTCCGTCCTGATCCAAAATCACAACGTCTGTACTTGTAGAGCCACTGTCGATCCCTGCTACATAATATATTCCTGACTCCATCTTTTTTCTTGCCTCCTCACTGATTCCTTTTCCCGGATCCATGTCTTCCGATCCTTCAATCGTTTCTGCAAATGCCTGGATTCTCGTCAGTAACTGTCCAGCGCTCTGACTTGTAAAATCCGTCTCGATTTTCAGAAGCGGTACTTTGATATTCTTTTTAATGCTCGCATATTCAAATCCATAATAATCACAGAATTTGATCGTATGATAAATAATTCCCTTCAGGTTTGGATCCAGATACAGCTGATTTCTCCGAGTGTTGTTATTCATTCGGAAACATGGGATCTGGCAAAGCAGGGCATCCGCATAAGCCAGAAACATTTTTTCTTCATCCATCTGTCTCATCTGCTCCGGAACAACTGCAAGCTGTCTTCCGCCGGTGCAGGTAAGATTGTCCACGTCCATCTGAATATTATCCCGGATCATTTTTTCAAGAATACCCGTTACACGCACACCCATCAGACCAATGTATGGCTTCATTTCTGTCTCATTTTCTGTAAATGAATTTAAAAATGCTTCCTTATCAAATGTTTTTCCGGAAAATTTTTCGTATGCTTTTTTCAGACGCATGATTGCCTGTGCATACTTTACCTTCTCACATTCATTATCTTCATGCGGAAGATCCAGCATATATAAAAATTTGCATTTTCCGGTGCTCTCTACAATATCATAAACTCTCCGTGCAGAATCACAACAGTTCACAAGTACAAGCTGCTTGACCTTTCCTTCCAGAACTGCCTGAATCACAGATTTCCCAAAGCCGCACAGATTTGCGTGTGCGATCTGATCCGACATTTCAAAGTTCTCCGGCATTTCCTCCAGTACGGCACACTCTTCTCCAAATGCATTCAATAACTCTACCGGTGTATATTTACAGACATAATGTATCATCTGACCCAGCCCCCTTTCCGTGATTTGCGGCATATTTTTCTGCTTTATTTACCTTCAGCATCTCCATATAAGCCTGAAGTCTTGTAGAAATCTGTCCATCACTGCTGTTTGCCGGATTACATCCATCTCCATCAAGGATCATGGTCGGGATCCCTGCTTCCTCAAGCGATCCTTTGATCAGACTGGAAGCTCCGATCGTACCTTTGCATCCCCAATGTGTAAAAAGGATTCCTCCATCCACATTTGTCTGCGCCGCAAGCTCTTTTGCCTTCTGGATTCTCTGCTTGACGCTTCCATTGTAAATGCAGTTCACCATCTTTTCTGCCATGGACTCATACGGATCTTCATAATGTGTCTTCTGAAATCCGTCTGCCACAAAGTCACAGGCACTGATATGAATCTGGTCACTGTAATTGAAAATATCCTTTACCGGTTCCTGCAAAAATGGCATCATATGCATCCAGAGAATATGCAGACCTTCGCTCTTCGGTGCCTTTTTCACATCTTCCAGAAGCAATTTCGTGTACTTGACTGCCTCCTGCGAACCCGCCATGAGGTGGCACATGAAAATCGCGTACAGCTCATTGGTCAGGCTCGTGACCGGATCATGTTCTTTGCGCAGTGCCAGCTGTTCATGATAATATGCGGCTGCCTGGTTGCTGTTATTGACCGCCTGCCGTACTGCCTCTTCGGAAATCTTCTTTCCAGTAACATCTTCTAAAAATGCTTTCAACTCCCGGAGCTGATCTGCCACATATTTTACAGAATCTTCGTTCTTGTCATATGGTACATCTATAAAAAATCCCGGAAGCATATTTTTCTGCTTCAGATACGGAAAGGTCATCATATTGCTGTCACATGCCAGATTTGTGTAGATCATACATTTTGGCTTTGGCACAAGTCCGGATAGTGCCGCTCCAAGGAAAACTCTGTGATAGGAGCACATCGTTTCCGGAAATCCCTCTTCTTCTGTTTTTCTCAAAAATGTCTGCTCACATCTTGTTCCCGCGATAAAGCAGGACATTGCTTCTACCGAATACGGAGTCAGCCCTGCCGCCGTCAAAAGCTCTCCCGGAACAAAGATGCTGACCATCGCTGAATTTTCAGGCTTTGAAAGTGCCTGGATGATATTTTTCATAACAATTCTTGCTACATACTGTCCCGATTTTGGCAGCTTTTTATCTGAAAAAAAGAGCAGTCGTTTCTCCTGAAGTCGGTATCCTGTAAGAAGAAGCCTGCGCGCCTTCCCGGGATCCTCCAGAGACATACTGCTCACTGCGTTACCAAATTTTTGTATAATGTCCATTATAGAATTCCTCTCTGTTTTGCCTTTACTTGCTGTCTGATATATTATAGCAGTTGTGTCGGGAAAGTAAAGAGGAATCTATTGACTTCAACGGAACGTAATACTATCTACTGGTTTTCATTTTCCATTCTTTTCCCACCAAAAAAGCTTCCTGCCACAAACCAAGTAGCAGGAAGTTTCTTTTTCACACCCGTCTGCCTTAAGAGACTGCATGGTTTCCATTAACTATGCAGTCAGCGGAAGTGAAGCATTTACTGCGTGAGATACATTCAGCGCATTATTCAGATCTTTGATATGAAACTCAATACGAAACCCTGATTTGAAGTTGTATTCCATTTTAATCTTTCAATCTGCTTAACAGCATTTGATAATGCCGCTGTCCGATATGTCGGCCTGCACGCTGTAACCCATCAATACATTCTCTTACTTCATCAGCTGTCAATTCCTTTTCTTCATAAGCAGCCATAAGTATTCCAATTGTTCCCATTATACTAAGTCCCATTTGAGCAGATACATTTCTCCCCCTTGCCTCATCCATCAACAAGATATCTGCTTTCAATTCGTCTGTCAAAACAATTGCCTCACTCTCGCCTTGATCAAGTCCAGTTGCTCTTTTTAAGATATTAACGGATTCTGGAACATTTACTCGCTTCACAAAAATGAATTCCTTTTGACAAATTTGATCTGCTTCCACTTGAAAACGCTTATCACTTGTCAATTCATCAAATACTGCCTGTGGAATCAATACTTCTCCAAATAATTCTTTCAGCAAATCCACACGCTTGATTTTAAGAAGCGATATAAGTGGTGTTGTATCTGATACAACAATCATACAGAAACCTCCTTCTCCTTCATCCGCCTGAAAGTATCCAGTTCATCATCCAGTTCATCCATTGTCATATCAAAATAAGAATAACCCAGCTTATCATATAAATCTATCAACTCTGATTTTCTTATACCAAGAATTTCCGCTGCGCGCCCATGCGAAATTGTTTGATTCAAGATATATGGGTACAACAATAACGCATTTCTAGTAAGCTCAGCTTCTGGATTCAACGTCACCAAATATTTTGCCATTCCTGTTGGAACATTAATAGTTACAGATTCCTTTTTTACCATAATGTCACATCCTTTTATACTATCTTATTTACTTCTTTGTTTTCACAAAGTTTCGGGAAAATTTCTCTTCTTTTTTTATATTATAGCCAGTATTTTTCTTCTCTACAACTAAATTTTGAACCTCCACAATTTGATTTTTCTAGCATCCAGAAAACCAGCTGTGTCTTGGGATTCTGGAAAACAGAACCCACAAGTTCATATTTCAAGGTTTAATTTTCTTTATTGATTGCTACGCAAATTACTTTTTTCAAGATATAATATCTGCTCTTCTATCTCTTACTCAAATTTAATAGCTATAATGCATGTGTTTTTACAATGTAAACATATCCTGTCACATCACCATTTCCCATGACTGCTACTGGATTTTTCTTTGTAGCATGCTCAATATAATCTTCACCATAATCATCAATAAATTCTTTTATTATTTCTTCGCTTCTTTCTTTAGCCTTCGCAAAAGAAGAAAAAAGTTCTAATGATAACATCTCAGGATCCTCATCTTCAGGAAACAATATCATATTTACAACACCGTATATTTCACGCATTTTATTCATCATCATTCACACTCCTCGTACTGTTCACATAAACTCAAAACATTTCTAATATTTTCCATATTATCATCCCAATATTTTTCTGCTACTCCTGGTGGCACACCATTAAGCAACTCTAATCGAAATTTGGCTAAATTATAGCCTTCTCTCATACCGTCATAGTATATTTCTTTAATAATATTTCCAAGTTTGTCATCTCCGTAGCACCGCATCGTTTTACTAAATTTCTTACTGTCAATCTGTTTTCCAATCTCTTCTTTTCCCATTCTTCGCCCCCCCAAATATACCATTGGTATATTTTATATTAATCATATACTAATGGTATTGTCAAGTTATTTATGATAAAATATAAATATCATTATTCCAACAATAACAGGAGTATTAGTAAACGTAATGGATATTTTAGATAAAGAACGATTAAAAGAATGTAGACTAAAACTGGGAATAACCAAACAAGAAGCTGCTAAAAGGGTACAAATTTCTCAGCCCGCATATCTGCGATATGAAGCAGGCTCACGTAATCCTTCTATACAAACTATTGCTAAAATGGCTGAAGTTTTTTCAACATCTACAGATTACCTCGTTGGGAAATCTGCTGATCCGACTCCAAATAGAATAGTAGTTGTGCAAAATGAATCCCCTTCTCTGTTTTTTCTCATCGAAACATGCAAAAACCTAAACGCATCTCAATTAACACGACTTACAGATTATGCAAAAGCATTATCAAATGCCGCTCCAGATAGTGAAAAATAGGTTTATAAATATAATGCAAGAAGTATACAAACTGACTTATTTTACAAATACTAATTCAAAATAGTTCTTACTAAATTGAACCATTTCATTCAGTAAGACCTATTTTTTCATATGGGTATTTGTTGTTCTTATTTCAAATATTCCGCAAAAATCACTTCCAAATTTCAGAAGTAAAAAACCTTACCGATCTTCAGTTTTTTACTTCTGAATATCAGTAAGGTTTCTTTGCAACTATCTCGTATACATAGTTTCTTCTTCTTCGTCATCGCCACCAGGATTTATCGTGCCGAGCTGATTCCAGTCCAAAATAACAGAATCAGTAAACGCATTGATGACAAGACCTGTTAATGCATATTGTGATCTCTTTGCCATATCCATCACATCAGAAAAGCGTAACTCTCTTTGAGAAAATTTCTTTCCATATTCTTTCATTTCCGCTCTACTTGTAAACACTGGAAGATAATATCTTTCTCCATTTTTCAGAATATCCAGCTGATTTTTTTCACTAATGTATGGAACCCATACTTTGCTGTTCTTCAAAGTCTCTATCATATCATTTTCTGCAGACCAGCTTTTTTCTTTTTTATAAATGTTCAGTGTTTCCTCCAGACTTTTAGGGCTGTCAGCTGATACAAAATCATTATTTTTTTCCGCCTGCTGCCAGGTGCTTCCATTATTAGCAGTTTCGGATGTGTGAATTTCTGTATATGTGTTGTTCTGTGTTGTTCCGGCTGTACTATTCCCAGTATGGTTTAACTGATTGCTTCCACCTGATATTTCCTGATACTGTTTCCATTTTTTATCAATCCGGATCGCACCGGCTAAAGCAAGTAAAAAGGCTATAGCCCCAATACCTATCGTCCCGCCTAATACAAGTACCAGAACTATATAGACCAATTCTGTTATAGCAAGAATATACGCCATTTTTGTTGTTTTCTTTTTTAGCAGAAGAATTCCCATAACAATATCAAAAATCATAAACAACATATTAAGCTTTACTGCCCATAGCCGGCTCATATCATCATAACTTCCACCAGCCTGAAATACGCTTTCCGCTGTCTTTCCTATCTCTGAACAAATCAATATCCCTGATCCAATAGATACCACACCAGCCCAGGTAAAAAAAGAACGTATCTTTTTAAAATTAGGCAAAGCTGTAAATTCTTCCTTTGTAAGTCCCTTCGGAAGTGTATTAAGATCAATTTTTTCCGCCATTCTTATCTTCTCCTTATGTGTCTGCTCTTATTTCCTATTATATTATTTTATGTTTGATTTTTATCATTACTCTGTCTTCAGGACATATCTGACTTCTACACGTCTTGATGCTGCAGCGTCTTCTTTTCCTTCTCCATCCAGAATCAGATTATTTGCTCCATTACCGACAACCTCGATAGCATTCGTAAGTTCCGGATAACCTGCTTTAATATAATCTGCAACAGTCTTTGCTCTTTCCTGAGAGAGTTTTAAATTGTAAGCCTCGTCTCCTGCTGAATCGGTATAGCCCTCCACTACGATTGTCGATACCTTTCCATCTTCTATCGCACTGGATATTACCGGTACATAGGCTGCAAGGAATTGATCCAGATAAGCCTTTCCCTCTTCTGACAAATCTGCCTTATCCCATGCAAAAAGCACATTATTATCCATCTGTACTGTTCCCGTCGACTCGTCTATCTTCGTAGAATCAAGTCCCTGCTCTTTGAAGGCTCCCATGAGTCCGCTTGAGACTGCTGTCTGGTTTTCTTTTAACTCTCCCAGCTCATCTTCACTCATACTGCTCACATCAGCATCTGTCTCTAAATTATCACTTAATTCACCATTCCAATATGCAGTGGAATCATAAACATAAGGATACCATTTTCCATCAACACAGATGGACAAGCCTCCATCCATTCCTCCATTTGGTCGGTTAGTAATCAGGAAAATCCCTGTGATTTTTCCACCTTCGCCTTCTTCAGATTCTCCAAGATCATAATTGTAACGATAGGTGCTGTCCCAGGTAAGAGTAAACTGATTGCCATCAATCTGTGTTTTTACATTCTCACCTGTTCTTCCATCTGCCCACTCAATATAAGAATCATCACCGTCTTCCGTATTCAAAGACAAATGAACTATCCCATCATATCCGGAACTAGAATTTTTGGCATATCCCCATTCATAAAGTCCTTCATTCTTTTTTTCTGCATAAAGTATATCCGCAGATCTAAGTCTTGTACTTTTTCCGTCCTTAGACAAAATTAAATCCAAACCGTCGAAGCCATAAGAGTATTCAACCCAATCCTTGCGATCTTGTACATGATATCCCAGATTAGTTTCATCCTCATCATCCATAATCAAAGCTTCCAATCCCATATAGAGTTTGTCTCCTACTACTTCGTAGGCAAATGTGAAGAGAGTATTTACCGAATAAGAATATTCTCCATCCTCACTATATTTTTTTCTTTCGACAAAAGAGGCACGAATGTGATCATATTGCCAATATTCATGCAATGCGCCAATCTGCTGGTCTGTCAGACCTTCCTCTTCTTTCAGTTCTTTGTCTGTTTTTCCAGACAGGTCATAAATCAGGAAATCAGTGTCTGCATATATCTGTATCGGAAGAATCTGCACCTCATATTTTTCCGAATCCTCAAGCTGCAGAGTCATATAGCCATAATCATCCGCATGCTCATTCGCATAGGAACCATCTTCATCTTTATAATTTTCTTCATTCCGATAGGTCCCGTAAAGCATATAAGCGTGCGGATCTGATCCTAAATCCACCAGCTCTGCATTTTTAGTTTGCTTACTACCACTACTATTACTACTATTACTGTCACTACTATACTTAATTCCAGCTCCACATGCTGTAAACACCATTGTGGACATCAAAAGGCTAAACAATACACAAAACTTTTTCATACCTTTCTTTTTTCCCCTTCACCTTACTCCGTATATACACTAAAGAACTGATCCGCCTGATCTACTACATTCAGATCTACTCCAATTATATTGACAGCTAACATATACTGTGAATCCTGCTCATTCACCAAAAAGACAGTCACACCATAATACGAAACATCATAGTTCTTAAATGTATATTGTGCCGCATAATGTTTCTCACCCAAAAATGTGATTTCTTCCACATTATTTTGAAATTCAGTAACCTGTGCATCTTCTCCCATCAATTTTTTAGCATCCTCCTCAGTCATCACTGAATTTTCCGCTATATTCTTTTCTTCATCCCATGTAGCTGTTTTATCTAAAACCGCTGCATTTTGAATGTTCAGTTCAATATATGTATTCCCATCCTCTGCCGAAAAAACTACCGCACTTCCCAACGAAATTAAAGATTTTAAATAATCATAAGTGCCTTCTGAATTAGAAGATTCTACAATGTCCGCATCGTTTAGTGCGACATTGTTTCTATTTTCCAATGTATAAGTATCCGGGAGATTAATTGCAAATCCAAAGGAAGGATTTTCATATCCCTGGGATACATAGCGCCCAATCATATCATCACTTATTTTATCCTCTTCATCGGCAGAATCTGCTTCTGATTCATCACTTTTTTCTGCTTCTTTTTTTGCAGATCCCATCAATCCGCTATCTGATTTGGACGATGTATCGTCAGTTGTCATCTTAATTCCACCGCCGCATCCTGTTAATCCAGATAAACACAGACAACCTGCCATAACAAGTGCAAAAATTTTAACCTTTCGATTCCTCATACTCTCTCTTCCTTTCTTTTCCTGTTTCTCTTATGATTGGACAACTTTCCAGCCACTTTAATTAAATATCTTCATTTACAAGAAGTAACAGCCCCGGTATAAGTCCGATCATAGTAGCCGCTATCTTTAATCCGTCGCTGATTGGCTCTCGTCTGTCTATTCTGTTTAGAATTTTCTTTCTGATAGGAATACACCATAACAAAGCAATTCCAAACGTACAGATTCCCATTATAACTGTGCAGATATTTAAAACCTTCTTTATCGTTTTAAGTTCTTGCTCATCCGGATAAGCTCCTTCTAAAACAGCAGGTCCTTCTTCTATATTCCTTTTCTCTTCAGTGACATGTACAGAACTCCACTCATCCTCATCATCTAAATTCTTTCCATTCTCCTTACCATCTTCTGCTGAAATCCATCCTCCCAGCAGCCCGCCTTCATCATCCGGCAGTTTCGGTTTTCCGGGTGGTTCAGGCTTCGGCAGTTCTGGTATACTTCCACCTGATTGTAATACCTCCAACGCCTGGTACATTTCTCTGGCAGAAGAGAATCTGTCTTTTGGTGCATATGCACAAGCTTTCAAAACGATATTCTGTAAATCCCTGCTTCCATATTTAGGTCGTGGCAAAGGATCCCCTTTTTCTCTCCTTGCCTGTGCCAGTTCAATTTCATCATGAGTTGGTAAATGATCCGCATCGATAAACGGACGCTTACGGTTATTCAGCATCCAGTAAAGCACCAGTCCAAGACTGTAAATATCTACCTCTTTTCCGTATTCTTCTCTTTTAATCACTTCCGGCGCCATATAACGCTCTGATCCTACTGTCGTTGCCTGGGTTGTATGATCCATAGTTCTGGCAATTCCGAAATCACCTAATTTATAATCGCCAAATTCCGATACCATAATATTTTCCGGCTTAATATCTCTATGTACGATATTTTTAGAATCACAAAGCATCAGCGCCGAACAGATATCTTTTCCGACTTTTATAACCATTTCCTCAGGAATAATTCCTGCATACTGTTTGATCAATGTAGTCAATGGGGTCAGCAGTTCCATACGGATAAAAACATCCCATCCAATTCCATCTTTATGCGGTTTTGCTTCAAAATCATCGCAACTGACAATATTGGTCTGCCCTTTAAATGCCAGCATGATCTGATACTCATCTACGTATCTGTGAAGCATATTTTTATACTTATTTCTTACACTGACAAGATCATATCCATCTGTAAAATCAGCTTCAATGTCTTCTTCATTTTTTGGGAAAGAAATCACCTTTACAGCAGCATCTTCCATGACACCCGCCGAATTCCGCTGTGCCAGATACACACTGCCATAACCGCCTCGTCCCAGCCTTTTTACAATCTTCCATCCCTGCCAGGGCAGAGCTGGATATCTCTCCTCATCCATTTACATCTCCTGTAATTCTATCTGTTTATTTCCAAAACAATTGCTGTAATATTGTCCTTACCGCCTGCATCTAACGCTGCTGTGAGAATTGCATCGACACACTTCGCCGTACTTTGCGTTTGCTGCATCATGGTTTCCAGAAAATCTACCGGCACCATGTCACTCACGCCATCGCTACAGATAAGAAAACGATCTCCCCTTTTCGTCTGCAGGCAATCCATATAGGGAAGTACGCGCACTTCCTCCGGATTCATTCCCATATACTGGGTCAAATAAGGCTTTCGTCCCTGAATACCGTTTTCTTTCATATAGGCTTCGTCTGTCTGATCTTCGGAAATCTGCCGAAGCTTCCCATCTCGCAGGAGAAAACATCTGCTATCCCCCACATTTACAGTCCAAACCTGGTTTCCTGTAAAATAAAGTCCTGCCAAAGTAGATCCCATCATCTCCGCATCCAAACGAAGGGTTTCCTTAAATATCCTGTCATTTACATGCGTACACATTTTTTCCAGATAGCCTTTTTTACCTGCAATATCATCTGCTTCTTCTGCATTCAAGTATTCCTCTGTTGCCTTTGCACCCATATAGGAAGCAATCTCGCCATATTCTCCGCCTCCCATGCCATCAAAAACAGCAAAGAATCTGTCCTTTTTTAGCGGAAAATTTTTCTCTAAAATACTTCCGAGTCCATTGTTACAGCTTGCCATATAGCGTCCCGCAAAGAAAAAATTGTCCTCGTTATTTTTTCTTCGCTTTCCTATATGACAGCTACAGGCAGCGGAGATTCTCATTATGCTCCGATTACGTGCCAAATAAATGTCGCTGATCATACTATGAATCACTTTCTTTCTCAGCATCGTTTTCATCTGTTTCTTCTAATGCAGTTCGAAAAACCTGCATTTCTGCATCTACAAAACCTACGAAAGATACATTTTCGATATCCTCCTGCATAAAGAGAAACATGGTTTCCGAATCGATATAACCCTCCGGATAGGGAATTGCGATATAATCGTAGGTTTTTTCATCTCCCTCCATTTCAACCTCAATGCCAATTGTCATTAACTTCTTTGTTGCACCTTTTAAGGTTACAACGCTTCCATTTGGTAGTAATTGCTTTGCCATTTTATTTTCCTTTCTCGTCCTAACCAACGGCCAGATCTGCTATAGTATTGCCAAGTTTTCCTGCTGACTTTATAGATTTAATCGTACCTGTGACGACGTCATATCCAAAATTAGCTACAGAGTTGGGGTCTATATTAAGTATAGTCTTAATAATTCCATCTTTGCTGAGATATTTAAGATCATTGTCGATAACGTCATCCATGTGAATTTCTCCCCATACCTTTGACGTTTCTGCGGTGCCGCTTGTTATAGTTTGAAGCTTACCAAAAGATTTTCCAAGTTTATCTACACCATTTAAGAAAGAAACAACGTCCAATCCTGTGTAAGCCCAACTGCCCATTTTTTCTCCCAGCTTCTCATCTCCAAAGAGGATTTCTCCTGTCTCTCCACCTTTTTTTACAAGAAAATCCTTTAATGCATTTGTATTACCAACCTTGTTATAGTCACCGGTATAGGTGTATGTTGCATCCATCATGCCATTATAAATATCATTGCAGGCACTTAAAGTAATACAAGCAGCCACAGGAAGTGCTGCACCACCGGAGCCTGCTACCAGAGCTACCGCACCGGCAATTTTGACAACACCTGCACCAACTTTTACAGCAGATTTTCCATATTGAAGTGCCTTATAAACAAATCCTTTTTCATCATAGGATTTTTTTATTTTTGCAACAGTCTTCTTTCCTTTTTTTACAATTGCTTTCGACACTCCTGCCATATCTGCTTTCAAAGAATCCAAAAAACCGTCTTTTTTCTTTTTACTTTTTGCTTTTACTTTTTTAGATTTCTTTTCCCATTTCCTGTAATCCTCTATGACATCAGTCATCCCCTGTACCTGTCCGGAAATAATCCCCTCACCAGCTTCTCCTCCGAACACCTTAAAAAGAGACTGGTCTACCGACTGCATGGTTGTAGCACTGTTTTTCGCTGCTGCCGCCCCACTGGCAAGAAGCTCTGTAATACTTGCAAAGCTTTGCTGGGCGCTGCTTATTTTCCCTGCAAAATTATGTGCTAACAGTTCACTCCAATTATTGTTGGTGTCATTCAGAGTACCCGTAACCTTCGAAAACAGGGATTCATATTCTGCTGTCAGGCTCTGCATTTCACCAGCCTGCGCCAACAGGGTTTCTGGATCTAATATAATTCTGGATGCCATTCTTCTCCTCCTGTCCCTACAATTTCATACTTGCCAGATCGATCACAGAAGAAAGATTGATATCTCCTGCTCCGATTGATTTATTAATTGGCATTACACCCTCCGGGATATTGCTTGTCGTAGTCCCACTTCCGATCGGCTGGATCGTAAGCATGGAGGCAATGATGCTCTCTACGCTGGTAAACATTTCTGATATATTTTTCTCATCTGTCGTAAAATTCTCTGCAACCACCTTCATGACATTTGCAAAATTTCCGGATTTTTCACTGATTTTCAAAATCTCCTGGGCATTTGAACGGGTATAGTCATTGATAGCATCCCTCTCTTTGCAATTCCAGTTGTTATGTTCCGTGATGGATGTCAAAATTCTTGCTGCCTCTTCCACTTCTCCATAAGCATTTGCAATCGTCTGGGCGATTCCCGTAATTGTCTGTGGATTCACATCTATAATCATCTTCTCATCTCCTAGCATCCCCTGATAGAGTACGAACTTTCCTGATCTCTTGACACAAATTTTGTCCTGGTAGATTCCATATAGGATATAAATTCCTGTAAAAGCTCTTTCATCTGCCCTGCTTTTTGAATTCTCTCTGTCATAATATTAATATAAGCCGTGCTTGCCTCTCCCTCCCAGGAAGAAGCAATCTGTGTCATAAGCGTCTGTGTCCGTGCATTCAAAGAATCCAGTTCATTTATATAGGCTCGCATAGATGAAATATTGTTCTGCAATCCATCTGCGTCAATTCTAATATTAGCCATGTTGGATACCTCCACTCTAATTCATGTTTTGCGCTGCTGCCATAATCTCCTTGAGCATTTCATCCTTCGCCTTATAAACAGCAAGCACATGGCGAATATAATTTGTTGTTTCCTCCAAATTACTATCAAGCCTTTGAATCTGGTTAATCAGTTCCTGGGATTTATCATAAATAGCCTGGGCTGTCTCACCTTTTGAATTTGCCCCTTCTGTCTGAGCTGCTCTCAGACTCTGCAATGCATTTTGCAGGATAGACTGTGCCCGCTCGATTTTCCTAATATCCTCTCCGGCAGCGACATCATCAATTGTTATTTTTCCATTTTCATCTTTGTATGCCATTTTCTCAGTCTCCCATCAGAATCTTTTTTGCCTGCTCACAAACGACATTCTTTTCAACCAGGCGAAGTATCGTTTCTTCTTTTTGTTCCGGAGCTATCTCATAGAAAGAACCACCTTTTTCTGCATAGAAATAGAGACAGGTATCCTTTCCGATATGAGTACCTTTCAGAATGATGCTCCTTTCTGCCTGGTCAATCGCAATGTATGCTTCTCTTTCCTCTGTATGCACATCTTCCTCCAAAAGAGAATAAAGCATCTTTTCTATTTCTTTTTTGTCCTGCGCCCTGACACGGTACTCCTGCGCACGGCACTCTACAGATGTAATTCTATTCTCCATATGATGAAATTTATAATGTACAGATGCTCCTGACTCTTCCCGTAAAATCAGCTCAGATTCATACATCCCCTGATAAACCGGCTGCAGCATTTCTGTACATGCCGGCTCTACTTCCAGATTGCCTAAGAAATCCTCCTCGGCATATCCCTTCCTTTCAAGACCATCCAGAATTTCCTGTGCTTTTATTTTCCCCCGCTTTCCAATATCCTGCATAGCGGCAATATAATCATAATCCAGATATTTTCCGCCACTTACTTTTCCGATATAATAGATTTCTTCCGGAGATAGTATTAGTTCTTTCATTCTTTTCATCACTCATTTCTGTCTCAGCACATCTTTGTGCGAGGACGTATCCCCGCACAAATTGCCTTTTCTTACTGTCCCATAGATGCAGCAAGTCCCCCGTCAGTTTCTTCCATAGTATTGGCAGCTGTATCCAGCTTCTGTGCAAAGCTTTCCAGAAGTTCTCCAAAAGATGTAAACTGGGCATTGTAGCTTTCGAAATTTGATACAAAAGCTGTTGCAGCCTCACCTTCGAATACGCCACTCATGCTGTTTACAATTGTGCGCATGCTGCTGATACACTGTTCAAAATTAGCCTTTTCAGTGCGGATATTTGTTGCGTTACTTCTCATTTCCTCTGGAGTTACAATAATTTTCATTTGATTTCCACCTTTCCTTAATACATCATTTCTGACTTTTTTATCTTTAAAAACATACATCGTTTTTAAGATCGTTTTATTTCGTAATCTCTTTATTTTAGATACATTCTTCTATCTATATCCCTGTATTTCCAGGATATCTCCGTTCCATACACACTCTTCCGACAAGGAATTCTCTGCGTTTAATCTTCTTCCATTCCTCTGATCCACAAGACTGACCTGTTCCGGGTCAAACGATGCCAAAGGATCCAGTCCTTCCAGAGAATCTGAAATATCCTGCATCAAGTCTTTGATCTTCTGATTTACAGGAAGTTCCAAATCATATTCTTTTTTTTGCTTTATTCTTATTGTGACTATGATTCGATTCATCTTCCCATCCTCCTAACTATCTATGCACTTGATCTTCTTGCTGCCATTGCCTGCAAAAAAGATTCCAAAGCCTTTTTCCAGCTCTGCATTTCTTTGGCTTTGCGTAAAATTATTCTTATAAAAGCCTTCATAATGCACTGCCGTATCTGACAAAGCAAGAGCAACACCGGAAGATTTGAGGTCCACACCAAGCTGATCCTGCGTATAAAAATTGAAAAGATCACCCTGACGGATTCCACAGAGGACCAGCACGCCATAACCTTTTGTCTTTGTCATAATCCTGTGTAACTGCAGCTGTATATCATCCGGTAACTTGCTGCATTCTTTTATGTCATCGATAAGCAGGATCATCCAAGGTTCTTCCGTGATTTCGGCCGCAGCTTCTTTTCTTTTTCGCATGCGATCTGTCAGTTCTTTGAAGATCTGGGAAAATAAATCCTGTACTTTCTCAGTTTCTGAAAGCTGCGCATAAGCAGTTCCCTTCTCCTGCAAGTTCGCCAGAGATTTTCTTTCTGAGTCCAGGCAATATAAAAGTGTATTTCCATTCACTTCCAGTACCATCTTTCCTATTCTGCGAAGCATTGCGCTCTTTCCACATCCAACTCTTCCGGTAACTGCCATTGCCGTCGTTTCTCCGGGCATTACATGAACCGCTTCTATGCTTTCTGCATCCAGTCCAACGGCAATTCCCTGCTCGTTGTTGCTGAGATCTGCCATACTTTTCACAGAAATGCTTTCCGGAAGAACCGGTATTCTCAAAGCAGGTTTTCCTTTCCAAGCTCTTGTCATGCCCTCTGCTTCTGCTTTCAAAGCCATTTCACGCTCTTTATCATTTTCTCCAGGTTCATACATTGCCTTCTGGAAATTGATCAGTTCCTGATTTACTTTAATCAGAGCATTACCTACTCTGTCCGGCAATCTTGCTTCTCTCACCTGTCCTATTAAAGTGCTGTATTCACTTCGGTCAGACTGCATGAAAGAAATAGCCCCAGAAACATTTGCCGTCAGCTTATAAGGCACGCCTGTATTGTTCACACCTGTATAAACAAAATAGATTCCTTTTGATGGACCCTCGCTAAAAAGACGGACAAATATGTCTTTATAATCCTGGTTCGATTCCAGAATACCACTGAAGCGATCAATCAAAACAAAAACAGCCGGCATCTCTTCACTAACCAGTTCCCGGTAAGCTTTCAGAGAATCCACTCTCTCCTGATTGAAGATTTTTCTTCTCTCATTCAGGAAACTGATCAGCATATTTATAAGCTTACCCAGCTTCTCTTCCTGTCCGGATCCCACAACGCCTCCCACCTGCGGGAAGGCCTCCATACCTGCCATATCCGCAATGATATAAAGATGCATATCCCGCGGAGAATACATACGGCATAAAGATGTTGCAATCGTCCGGAGCAATGATGTCTTTCCTGTCTGCGAGCTTCCAAAGACACCGAAATTGCCTTCCTTCAGGAAATCCATATACTGTATTCCCTGCACCTGAAGCTCCGGTCTGTCAAAAATACCTATCGGCACTGATAACCAAGGAGCATCTGTCATCTCCCATTTTTCTCCGTCAAAGCCACCCTCAACCGGCAGTTTCTTCCAGCTAAAGAGATCTGGAAGTTCTGTTTTCCACGGCGATGGCTGCTTCTCTATACCTGCCGCTTCTGCTGTTCTTGCTATATAAGCTATCACTGCCTCAATTTCTTTCTTATCCGAAACAAATCGGGTGTGGTTTTCTTCTACTGTTTTGATACGCGATCCATCTACTTCTACATAGCGCACTTCCAAAGCACCCTGCTCTTTATTTTCCTGATAAGGAGCTCCGGACCAGGCGGATTGGATCAACGCGAAAATTTCTGCCTTTTCGGAGGTTCCGACTCTTACATAAGCTCTTCCTGCCTGTGTAATCATCGCCGCATCCGGTTCATGAATCATCACCTTGCTGGCGGCAGCATTTTGCACCTTCATACAAATCTGATATTGGGTATTATTCCAGGTTCCCTCATCTACTGCATCTGCCGGACTTTGGGTAGCCAGAATCAGATGTACGCCCAGAGAACTTCCTTTTGCAGCTATGGAGTCAACCATTTTTTTGACAACCGGTCTTTCCTTGATCAGCTCTTTAAATTCATCAAATACGATCAGAAGTCTTGGCACCGCTTCTTTAAACTCACCCTTGTGATATCCTTTTATGTACTCCTTGATATCCTTTGCACCTACCGAAGCAAAAATGGCTTCTCTTCGCCTCAGCTCATGCTCCAGCGATTGAAAACATCTGTCAATCCCACTGCCAACATCCGTAATAATTCCACAAACATGTGGAAGCTTTTCAAGCGATGTTGCCGTACTTCCGCCTTTATAATCAATCACTACAAACGAAACATCCTCCGGATGATAATTACATGCAATAGATAAAAGCCATGAAATAAGCAGTTCACTCTTTCCCGATCCTGTCATACCTGCGACAAGGCCATGAGAACAGTGTCTGTGAAGAGATAATGAAAACAGCTTGCCGCCTTCACCTTCCCCTAACGGCGCAGTGATATTCACAGCGCTATCATTCTTTTTCCATCTTTCCAGCACGTTCAGGTCGCGTACCTTGTTTGTATCCATGCATTGCAGGAAGGTAAGCGAAACCGGGATCTGTCCCTTGACAGCATCTTCAACCTCGATAGCCGACATCTGTCTGCAAAACGCATCAAACTTTCTCTGTGGAATCGGCTGATCCATGGTAAACCACATTTTCTCATCTGCTCTGTATTTATAAAAAGCGGTGGCCGTTCTGTCATCATACGGATCATCCACATTTACAATATACTGGCAGAAATTCGGCAGATAATACTGTTCATCATATAAAAAGATTGTTGATATCCCCATAGCAGGATCATTTTCGGAAAGCATTGATAAAAAGCACTCCGTTTTTTTTCTGGAAGCGAAAAGAAAAATATAATGCGGAATCGGACTCGTCCCATTTTTCCACTTCGCCTGAAAATCCGGATCCTTTCGTTCCGCAATGATACTGTTTACTTTCTCACGGAATTTAGCATAAGAATCTACATATCCTTTTTCACTATTCAGCGAAAGACTTGCAAGAGATTCTTCTGTAAGCGGATCAAAATTCAAATATCTGGTCTGCAATTCATCGTCCCAGATATGAGGAAGCCAGCGCAACGATTTCCATTCTTCCTCTTCTTCCGGATCAAAAACGCCTACAATACGAACATCTCTGAAAAAGTGCAATGTAGAAAGCGAAACCAGTATATTCTTTAATAAGTCTGTCACCTTGCCCCTGTTTCCGATCACACCTACAGAACTATACTTTAAAAGATCCAGTCTGGCAGGGACATCATCTACCAAATGAGTCTCCTGTATAATACGGTCTGTCAGCTCCTCCAGTTCATCCCTTTCCATATGGAAATCGTTGACATCTGTAGGCGGCTTTACATCTACACAAAGAGGGGCATACCCGGCGCCCATTCTGACCTGCAGGAAATCAGAGTCTGTCGCTGTTCTCTCCCATAAAGAAGTCGACATCTTATTCAGAATTGTTTCGCATATTTCCGGCGAAGGATTCTCCTGGTTTATGATTTCCTTTTGTTTTTTTCCGATAGCATGAATATGCGCTTTTTCTCCTGCAATATAGTCCGCATATTTCTGGAAACGTTCTTCCTCTTCGACCATAAGCATCTTACGCGCTTTTTTATTGCTATTTCCAATCAGGCTTCCAACAGGGGAAATCATCATTGCTGCACGCATAGCAAGCATAGCAGGAGAAAAACTCGACATTGCAAGCGAAGCTCCCGCCATGGCGCCACTACTTAAAAGTGGCAAAAAGTTGGCTTTCCTGATAGAAAATCTTTGTGGTTTATTAGGTAAATGCGACAATCTCACCTCATCCACAGGCAAGGATTCTCTGATTCTCGGCGAACGATGGTATAACGGATACCCTTTCTGCATAGAAACAATATTCGTCGCCATCCCCGGATGATTTATCTCTTTCTGATATTTGAGTTCCGGTGTTTCATGAAGATTATAAAAATATAAAGTGTTCTCTTTGCAAATAATACGCAAATCACAAATATCAATTTCATCACCGGATTTCAGCATTGCCTTTTTAAGGGGACTTCCATTCAGATAAGTGCCATATTTACTTCCTAAATCCTCTATTCGTATTTTTCCTCTTTCAGATGTAATGAGCAGGTGATTTCTGCTCACATAAGAATCATTTAACACAATATCATTTTTTTTAGATCTTCCGATATGAATCTGACACTCATAAGGAATAGGATATGATTCTGAATATTCTCCAGTATCCCTGGTAAACCTTACTTCTATTTTCGGAAATTCACAAATATTAACTAACTTAGCTTCTTCTTTCATTTCCTTTACTGACAAAGGGATTTTTTTTGCATTCAACTTCAGGATTTGTTTTTTTGCATGAAAACAGATCCCAAGTTGCCCGTCTACGCCAAGCTCTGACATCGGAAATGCATCTTTTTCACCAGATCCAATGGTATATTTTGTTCCTTCTTCAATATTCACCCGATATAAATGCTTTTCAGTGAAAATTGTAACTACATAACTCATACTGTTCCTCTGATTCCTTCCTCTAAACAAATGGTTTCCGACATCTTTTATATCAGATTCAACAGAACCTCCAGCCTCCTGTTTTTTGCAAACGCCGGTGTTCCGTCTTTCTTCATAATTTGCCAGACCATGGTATAGATACCTTCTATCGGTGGCGTTGCGAATTCCACTTTGACAGAGATTTTTTCCCCCGGCATAACATGCGCTTTAAGTGGTACGCATAATTCCTTTTTCACGTAAGAAAAGTTATCTCCGTTGATACACTCCAAATAATACTCATTCCAAATAGTCATTCCTGTATTTTGAATAATCCAGGTGTGAGAATACAAATTCCCTGCAATAATCGGGGCAGAAAGTCGAGGTATTTCTTCTATTACATTATAATTTTCACCCCGGATTGCTTTATCCTCTTCAAAATCCATTACCATGAAATGCAATCCTATTCCCAATTTATCCGGGAAAACAATCTTTCCTTTGCTATCCTTCATTTTCCAGTTCATGACATAAGTTCCCGGTTTGTCCGGTGCATAAAATGATACACTTGGAGACACTTTATCTCCCGGGTAAACAAATTTCGGAATCCGAAGAATTCTGTTTTTTTCATCTAATTCCATCATAGACTGATTACATTCATAATATCGATTCTCCCATAGAGTATCTCCTACATTTTTGATTACCCATGTATGATTTATTTTTTCTCCCGGCGATACAATGCTCATATCCGGTGGATATTCATATTGAAATAATGCAGCATCTTTTATTGCTACACCATTACTCTCCTCTTCTCCCTTAAGTTGCGCACTCTGTTCTTGATTATACAAATACTGTACGTAAATCTGATTAATTTCTTCCGGTAAAATAGCCAGTAGAACATAAAACGTCAGTACATTCCCCCATTTTGTTTTCAACTGATTTGTCTCGTCATCAAACAAATATGATCTAAGCTTCCTCGAAATCTCGATTCCTTCTTTCTCTACAATCCGTAAAAAACTTTCATTCATAACCTTTTCGGAAATCTGACCACTCAAAAGCTCATTCGCTTTTCCTTCTATCCTCGAGATAGTCCATGGTTGTTCAAATAAAAATGTGCGTAATGATGCAATATATCGGGTTTCTCCTTTACAATTCGAAAAAAATCTGCTTCTTCGTGCTTTATCATTCCAGATTTTAAAATTGATCCATCGTATTTCCATTGGAAGAAGTTCTTCAAAAAAATCTTTTTTCGAACGGTATTTTGGGGGAACATTCCACACAGATGGATTTTCTTTACATTTGCCCGGATAAAAAATCTCATAAACTTCTTTTAAATTCATTCCGGCTGTCCCTCCTTTATTCAAGCATCATTATTTTTCAACAAATATGTTGAATATGCATATTTATTTTAACATTATAAGGTTGTATTTACATTGATTTTTGGGTTGTAAATTTTTCCAAAAAAATTCCTACAAACTGCTTAATTTCACAGTTCGTAGGAATTTCGTCTTTTATCTTTTTTTCATTGACTCTCGAGTGCGCTTCTATGATATGATGATACTATGGTCAAAAGTATAACAATTATTATTTCTTTACTTCCGGACTTCTTCCATACTTGCTTTACGGAAAAATTCCGCGAATATCAAATCATTACAAAGGAGATTTTTATCATGAGAGAAACTATTTTGGGCAATCATCTGCAAAAAATTCCTTCCATTGCAGTCGGATGCATGCGACTTTCTGAAAAATCGAAGGAGGAAATGAACCATTTCATTCACTCTGCATTGGAACAGGGCGCATATTTCTTCGATCATGCGGATATCTATGGCGGCGGTATGAGCGAGACTGTGTTCGGCGAAGCCTTTGCCGGCGATCCATCCCTGAAACGGGAAGATATTTACCTGCAGTCAAAATGCGGCATCCGGCAAGGTTGTTATGATCTCTCAAAAGAGCACATTTTGAAATCCGTCGATGGTATTTTAAAACGGCTTCAGACAGATTATCTCGATCTTCTGCTGCTTCACCGTCCGGATGCACTCGTAGAACCGGAAGAGGTTGCTGCCGCATTTGATGTTCTGTTTGAGAGCGGAAAGGTCCGCCATTTTGGTGTTTCAAACCACAAACCGATGCAGATTGCACTACTGCAGAAGTATGTCTGCCAACCGCTCGTTGTCAACCAGGTTCAATTCAGCATTCCGGTTTCCAATCTTGTTGCAAATGGCATGGAAGTCAATATGGAAACCCCCGGTTCAATTGACCACGACGGAAGTCTGCTCGACTACTGCCGCCTCCATGATATCACCCTCCAGGCCTGGTCACCATTTCAGATGCCGGCATGGAAAGGATGCTTTCTCGGAAGTGACGAATACCCGGAGCTGAATCAAAAGCTTCATGTACTGGCTGAAAAATATAATGTCAGCGACACTACCATTGCGGCTGCGTGGATTTTACGTCACCCGGCAAATATGCAAATCATTACCGGAACTGCAAGCGAAAGCCGCCTGAAAGAAATTATCGCAGCATGTGAGATAACACTGACTCGCGAAGAATGGTATGAGCTGTACCTGGCTGCAGGTCATCCGCTTCCATAAGGATTTTCGGCATTATATTTCTGATTTCATATTCTTGCTGACTTATGCTATTACCCGCACCGTTGGTGCGGGTAATTCTATTTCCGGAATAAACAGACAGTTAGCAAACTGAAGCTGCTTTATCAGTTGGCCACGATTTTCTAAGTGCCACATAGGAAATCGCAAAATTGGCAAACCAGCCAGCCGGTACAGCAAGCCAGACAAATTCGATACCAAAACGAGGTGCAAAAATCAAAGCAACTGTCAGGCGGATTGCAAGGTTTACCATATTGGCGACGAGAAACGGGCGCATAACACCAAGTCCACGGAGTACTCCATCTGTTGCCATCTTGATACCCATAAAAATGAAAAAGTAACCAAGCCATCTCATATAATCCCCGGACACCTGATATGCCAGGGCAGTTCCGTCTTTCCCCAGGAATAACGAGGAAATCTGGGTATGCAACATTTCAATGACTATAAAAGCAAGAACTGCAAAACATAAATCCAACACCAGTGCCGCATGATATCCTTTTTTGATACGTTCCATTTTCTTTGCGCCAAAATTCTGGGAAACATACGGTGAAACTGCATTTCCAATGGATACAAAGATCAGTGAAAAAACGTTCTCTACCCGCATCGTTGCCGAATAACCGGCAAGTGCCTGTGTACCGAATGGATTTACAACTGCCTGTACGATCATCATGCCAATTGACACTGTAGACTGCTGAAGAACAGATGGCACAGCGATCCGAAGCATGGAATGCAATTCCTTCCCATCAAACCAGTCAAAATGACTTTTATATCGACGCATCCGGCTAAAGAAAATCAAAAGTGAAAACACTGCCGAAATCCCCTGCGCAATGAGGGTTGCAAGAGCTGCACCAAATACCCCCAAACCAAGTCCGGCCACCATCCAGAGATCCATAAAAATATTCAAAATAGAAGAAAATATCAACAGTCCCAATGGAATCTTTGATTCACCGATCGAGGTAAACATCGTTGAAAGGATGTTATACATAAACAGAAACGGAAATCCCACAAAATAAACACGAAGGTACAGTACTGCTTCATCCAGTATATCAGCAGGTGTCTGTAATAAACTCATCATCGAATGGGAAAAACAAAAGCCAAATATACCCAGAAGTACGCTTAGAATCAGGAAGCTGATCAATGATGTTGACACGATTGTTTTCATTTTACTATAATCTCTGGCTCCAAAATAACGGCTCACGAGCACTCCTGCACCTACACCGGCACCCAATGCTATACAAATGAAGACATTCGTAAGTGCAGCGCAGGCACCGACTGCCGCCAGTGCAGACGAACCAACAAACTGACCTACGATAATAGAATCAGCCATATTATATACTTGTTGAAAAAAGCTGCCTAAAATCATAGGCATTGCAAAAACAGTTAATGCTTTAAGAGGCGCATCTGTAATTAAATATTCATCTTTTGACATTCTCCAGTTTCTCCTACTGTTTATTTTTTTCGTACTTCCTCAATTCCTCCAGTGCCTCTCCACCCATAGGATACAAAGT
The DNA here is from genome assembly GCF_025149785.1 of Coprococcus comes ATCC 27758. GTDB lineage: Bacteria > Bacillota > Clostridia > Lachnospirales > Lachnospiraceae > Allocoprococcus > Allocoprococcus comes. The sequence goes on from NZ_CP102277.1 coordinate 3,008,690, forward strand.
CACAATATTAAAAATCGTCATAAGTCCGATTCCCACATCGCCAAGATCCCATACAATATGATAAGCCGCAATTCCTCCGATAAAGAGCATCACAAGTGCGAGGATTTTATATGCTGTCTGCCAGCACCACTTATCCCCTAAAAGATATGCCACATTTCCTCTTGCATAAAACAGGATTCCAAGAAACGTTGAAAAGCTGAAAAGGAACAACGTAACCGCAATAAAGATCACGCCAAATTTACCGAGATGATAATTCATTGCTGTCTGCAAAAGCTCCATTCCTTCCAGTCCTGCTATCATCTTTTCCGGCACAAGAAGCATGATCATCGCCGTACAGCTGCAGATCACAATTGTATCTATAAATACACCCAATGCCTGTATAAATCCTGCTTTTACAGGCGTATCACATTCTGCAGCCGCAGCTGCGCATGGTGCTGATCCCGAACCCGCTTCGTTGGAAAATAACCCTCTTTTTACACCATTCATAAGAACTGCTCCGAACCCTCCGGCTGCTGCCTGACGGATCCCAAACGCTTCCTGGATAATCCGCTCAAATACACCCGGAAGGCTTCGGATATTCAACAAGATAATGACTATCGTAATCACAAAATAGCAGACTGCCATGATTGGAACCAGAATATCCAACACCTTTACTGTGGCATTTTTTCGCAGTACGATCACTGCCGCAACGGCTACCAGAATCACCGTCGTTAAAATTGGCGGAATCCCAAACGCATTTTCAAAAGAAGATGCAACCGAATTACTGATCACCTGACTGATCCCGGCCCAGCAGATAAGCCCTGAGATTGCAAAGAGCACCGCAATACAGACATGTTTCTTTGTCTTTCCTGTCCGTCTCTCTACATAATGATGCATATAATATGCCGGACCTCCGCGGTAGCCTCCGTAAAGCGGATCTTTCTCTTTATAAAGCTGTGCAAGCGTTGCCTCGATAAATGCGGTTGAAGAACCGATGACTGCTGTGATCCACATCCAGAATACCGCACCGGCACCGCCTGCGGAAACGGCAGCGACTACTCCAACCAGATTTCCCATTCCGACTCTCGTTGCAGTTGAGACGATCAGTGTCTGAAAGGTCGACAGACTGCCATCTTCCTTCTTTTTCCCGGTAAGCGTGCGAACCATATCTCCAAAAAGACGAACCGGCAAAAATCTTGTTCTGATCGTAAAATAGATTCCTGTGGGAATCAGTAAAATAATAAGCAGTGACACACCAAAAGAGGAACCTCCCGGAAGTGGTATCCTTAAAAGATCTCCCCATAAAAATTGGTATACTGCCTGAATCCATGTAGTTAGCATTTCTCTTGTTTCCTTTTCTTTAAATTATTGTTCTTGTTTATCTTATCACAAAGCTATTCTTTAAAATACCAAAAACACGGAAATATTCCGTGTTTTTTGTATTTACATCCTCTTTTTAGATTATTCTCCCCAGCGAAGTCCTTTTCCGGCTTCTACTGCCTTATCATAAATCACCTTTGCTGCCACCAAATCCTGCGCAGCAACTCCTACGGTTTCATATACGATAATTTCTTCGTCATTTTCACGTCCTTTGATCTTTCCATTGATCACATCTCCAAGACTTCCAAGCACATCCTCTTCTGTAATGATTCCCTCTGCAATCGGAATCAGAAGATCCCCCGTCTCTGAAAGCGCCGCCTCTTTTGAATCACAGATAATCTTAGATGCTCTCGGTAAAACTGCCGGATCCAGCTCATGCTTATGGGGCTCATAAGTACCTACGCAGCTGATGGTTGCACCGGCTTTTACCTTTGTTCCGTCAAATACCGGTTTTGCGGAAGGAGTCACTGTGATAATAAGATCTGCATCTTCGATACAGTCATCTGAATCCTTGGCCGGTATGATTTTTGCACCGTATTTAGCCAGTCCCTTCTGCATTTCTTCGGCAAATGCTTTGCATCTTTCTTCATTCAGGTCAAAGATCTTTACTTCTTCCAGCTTTCTTGCTGCGAGCATTGCCTCAAGTTGAGCTGCTGCCTGTCCCCCTGTACCGATCATTGCACCTTTTTTACATTCCTTTTTTCCAAGCAGATCAAATGCTGCACCGGAAGAGGCCCCCGTACGAAGCTGTGTCACATAAGTTCCATCCAGCATCGCGATCACATATCCCGTCTTTCCGTCGATCAGCATGGTCTGCGCCGGTGATGTCATCAGATTGTTATCGATATTGTGTGGAAAAATGTTGATCACCTTCATGGCTGCTGCATCTAATTCCGGAGCATAGGCCGGCATAAACAGAAATGCGCCGTCATATTTTCCATTGATGACTGTACGAAGCGGTGTATCTACCGTACCATCGACAACCATCTTAAATGCCTGCTTGTCCGCCTCGATCATATCTTTCATTGTAATTACACTTTTAATATCCTCTTTTGAAAGCAATAACATACCCGTTCTCTCCTTATCCATACCAATACTTTTATTCGTGATGATATCCGTAGTCTGCATCCAGTGCCCATGGCTGCATTGCACCGCCTTCTTCTGCCGGTCTGCAGTTCTGTGCGTAAATATTTAAAACACCCTTCTGCTGCTTAAGCGGCGGACGTACCCAGGATTTTCTTCTTTCTGCTAAGATCTCATCGGATACGAGAAGATTGACGGTTCCCCCTGCAATGTCCATCTCAATTTCATCACCATTTTCGATCAAAGCGATCACACCGCCGTCATAAGCTTCCGGAGAAACATGTCCGACGATTGCTCCGTAGTTGAATCCGGAGAAACGCGCGTCTGTGATAAGCCCGACCTTTTTATCAAGTCCAAGTCCGATCAGCGCATCGATACTAAGCATCAGCTCTTTCATACCCGGTGCTCCTTTACAGCCTTCATAGCGGATAACAAGAATGTCCCCCGCAACAATCTCACCTGCCATAATGGCTCTATATGCATCCTGATCGCATTCATACACTTTTGCCGCACCTTTGATGTATTTTACTTCTTCATATACTGCTGTCGGACGTACGATCGCTCCTGCCGGAGAAATATTTCCCCGCATGATTTTAAGTCCCGGTTCTTTTGCTACAGGATCTTCCAGCGAATGAATGACTTTATTTGGCGCGCTTTTCACAGAATCGAGGAGTTCACCCCAAGTTGTATCCCCGTAAATCGTCGGCGCATCGGTATGGATTTTACCGGCAAGCTGCTTCATGACCTGCTTTACACCGCCGGCATAATGAAAATCTACAACTGTATACGGTCCGCTTGGAATCACTGCATTGATGCAGTAAATTTCCTTCGCATACTTTTCAAAATCTGCCAGTGTAAGCTTGATACCAAGTTCATATGCGTATGCCAGGATATGCAGTACCGCATTGGTTGATCCTGCAACTGCCATATCAAACATGATCGCATTTTCCAGAACATCTTTGGTGATCAGATCTTTTGGTGTCTTTCCGGACCTGGCAAGCTGTACCATGTATTTTCCTGCTGTTCTTGCAGCACGAAGTCTTGCATTATCTGATGCAGGAATCGTAGATGTTCCCGGCATAACCAGGTTCAGCACCTCACCTAACATCTGCATCGTGTTCGCTGTTCCCATGGACGGGCAGGCACCGAATGACGGGCAGACGCTTTCTTCCATTTCAAATAACTCAGCTTCGGAAGCACCTGAGAATCTTGCCGCATCCAGATCTGCCTCTACAACTGTCTTCCCGCAGTAATTTCCGGCCTGCATTGATCCCCCGGTCACTACCAGAGCCGGAATATCCAGTCTGCACGCTGCCAGATAACATCCGGCAATGATCAGATCACAGGATGCCACACAGCAAATCGCATCGAAATTATGTATTCTGGATACAAATTCGATGGACATTGCCACGATATCTCTTCCTACCTGCTCATACTTCATCTCATCCGCACCATTTGCCACATTTCCGCAAGTAGCCGGGATTCCGAATTCTACCGGGATTCCACCTGCTGCCCAGATTCCCTCTTTTACAGCTTCTGTCACCTGGCGAAGATGCGCAGTTCCGGGAGAACCTGCCATGTAAGAATTCGGTATTCCGATATGCGGTTTCTGACGGATATCTTCATCCGAATATCCTGCCGCCTTCATCATAACACGGCGGTGTGCCGCTTCTGTTCCGTTCCAGTAATTGTATCCCATTATTCTTCTCCTTTAATTCATGATACACTTAAAATCCTTTGAATTTCATTCCCCTGTTCTATGCTATTCCAGTTTCCGGTCATTGAAAAGTCTGTAAAACTGATATCAGACTTCACTTTTTCTTAATACATTGTTAACTCTTTGATTTGCGCTTATATTTTCACTTTTTCTTATGTTTGATTTTAAAAAAATTTATAATAAAATCCCACAGATATTGATTATCTTCCTTATATTAAGTAAGATAGTAAAAGAGCATTGTTTATCAACACCACGGGAGGTTTCATCATGTCTAAATACGATGTGATTCTTGATGTCTATGAGAATCAGAGCATCTCAAAAGCTGCTCAAAAACACAACTACACACAGTCAGCTGTCAGCCAGACTATCCGCAATTATGAAAAAGAGATTGGTCTTAAGCTGTTCAAGCGTTCAAAAAACGGAATGGAAGCACTTCCCGGAACAGAACCCATCTTTGAAGAACTTATGCATATCCGCTCCGCCAATACACGGATCGATCAGATCGTCTCAAATATCAACAATCTGGACAGTGGCTTTATCCGCATCGGAACGGTGCAGAGCATTGCCTATAACTGGCTCCCCGGAGTACTGAAAAATTTTTCTGCCGAATACCCGAATATCACCTTTCGGCTCTATGTTGACGGATTTCAGAACCTGACGGAAAAGCTTCGCAAAAAAGAACTGGACTGTATCTTTGTTTCGCAATATGTCGCAAAGGATTTCCCAAATCTGCCTGTCGGCACCGACGAACTGGTTCTGGTTACCTCCTTGGACCATCCTCTTGCCGATCAGCTGACGGTATCTTTTGCCGATATTGACGGACAGGATTTTGTTCTCTCCGCCGATGATTTTGATTATGAAACCGGAAAATTATTCCGATTAAACCATATCACGCCTAACGTAAGATTTCGGATCAATGAAGACTATACTGCGATTAAAATGGTGGAACAGGGCTTTGGCATCACTGTACTTCCCAAACTTCTGCTCCATAATATTCCCTTCAACGTCTGTGTCCGTTCCTTTACCGAACACTTCCGCAGGAATCTGTCCGTAGCCTATCTGGATACACCTGAACTCTCTCCTGCACTTGATAAGTTTCTTACCTTTGTCACCAAATGGGCCAAAGAGTGTAAGTTGATCTGATTTCCTGTCACACACAAAACGGCACAAAGTTCTTCTATGACTTTGTACCGTTTTTGCGCGTAACTTTATTTTGTTTATTTTCTCAGACCATCTCTGAGCGCATCCAGATTATTTCTCTATAATTCCGTATTTATAACCACTTTCTTTCATTAATTCAAGGTATGGTTTCGGATCAAAATATTCCGGTGCATAGACCCCAGCTTCTTTCCAGATTCCTCTTCCGATCAGCTCCAGTGCAAGTGCTGCTCCAAATCCTGTCTGGGCGGTAACAGCCTGGGTTCCCCATCTTTCGATAGACTCCTGATTATCAAATGGCTGATACAAGAAGTATTCTTTTTCCTTTCCGTCTTTCTTTCCGATACACTGTACTCCGACCAGCATTTTTCCGGTCATCTCATCTCCGATATCTTTTGGCTGCGGTGCACAGGCTGCAACCACATCTCTTGGAACTACCTTCACATCCCCTACCTGCACCGGCTTGATACTGCGAAGTCCCAGCTTATCCAGCACCTTAAGTGCCGTGATCAGATTCTCATCAAGACTGATCTTGAAGGTTGCCTTTTTCAATCCATACTGGCTTAAGTAGCGTGCCATCGTCACAACCTCCTCATGCTCTACCTTTACCAGAGTATTTTTTCCTACTCCTTCCGGCATCTCATAGACTTCCTGCCCTGCAAATGCTTTTTCTACGATAAATCCGCCCTTCTCCTTATCATACTCAACATTCGGGTTCATTACCTCATCCAGCACGGTCCACACGTTGAATCCAAACATAATGTCATCCGGATCTGCACCCGGAACAGACAGATTTCCGCCGTCTTTTACATGAACTTCTGTTATTTCATCCAAAAGCTCTGTCGCCGCGTATTTTGCAAATACATTTACAACACCCGGATCGATTCCCATACAGATCACAGCCATATTCCCCTGCTTCTTCCAGGCTTCATGACGGTCAAAATTGTATTTTGTCATCGGTTCAGTATAGCTGTTCTCAATACCAAGTCCGTAAGCCGGATCTTCCATCGGAACCGACCAGGTTCCCATGCTTCCGTAATCTGCACCCGTTTTAAATGCAGCGTCAAAAATCATATTACTTGCAAAAGGTGGTGCTACATCCATCACAAAATCAATCTTATGCTCCCGGATCAGTTCTGCCATTTCCTCTGTATTTGTTGCATCGATCTTAGAGGCTTCAAAACGGGAATCCCCCTTCATCATACCGACAACTTCCTCTGCCCTTTTCAGATCATAGTCGCAGACCAGTACATATTTCAGCCATTCTCCCTTTGGGTCTCTCCACTGCATTACTTTTAAAATACTTTCACCGACAGCACCGGCTCCTACAAGCATCATTCTCATCTTTTTTTCCTCCTGCTTTTCTTTTTCTTCTGTCAAATTTTATTCAAAAAATGCCCTTTCCCTTCTTCCTCGGATAATACTTTTGTATGCCACCACGTACTGCCTGCTAACAGTCTCATCTCATATTAGTGCCCATATAAAAAGGGCAGAAAAAAACAGATACACGAAAAAAATCGTTCATCTGTTTTCTCTGTCCTTTTACCAGTTGGTTCTAGCCTCGTAGGTGGTGCTTTCTTTGCACACTCTCCAAAGATTCGTCAGGTCGCCTTCCTTTTTGCCTGTCAGTTTCCACGAAAGGAAGATGTTACCTTACGTTTTGCTTCTTCGGCCCCTTGCGGTGTCTAGGACGTCCCTCATCCGACATATTCTTGATAAATTTAAGTTTACCCTTTTTTATCTGTCCGGTCAAATCTTTTATTTCTTTCCTCCGAAAATAGCCCCCATAAAACGAACATAAGTATAAACAACAAGTGCTGCTGCAATAATTGTCTCGATCAGAACTACATACTGAAGAAATGGCATTGGATGTCCCATATTTGCTGCACATGCCATAGTTTGTTTAGTTGCGATCGCACTGATAACAAATGGGAATGTGAAGGCTGCATAGCTTGGGAAGAATGGCATCTTCAGATATCCCACTGCTTTTACCAGGGCAAAAATATAAATAACCGTTGCAACTACAAACATTGCCATCAGGAAACCGTATGATTTCGGTGTTACGGACTGTACATAACCTGCAATACACAGGCTGGTCGGTGCTGCGTAGATACAGATCAGCGGTTTTGCCGGATCCGGCACTTCTTTAAACTTCACATAACGATAGGTTACAAGTACAAGAAGTACGATCAGTGTTACAAATCCAAACCAGAATGCTGCGGTTCCGATTCCAAGTTGCTCATAAGCCGGTGCTGTAACAGCCGCTACAGCAATTCCTACATATACAATATAATAGCTTGCAAATACTTTTGGCATCTGAAGTTTCAGAACAAACTTCACCGTAAAGTATATGATCAGAATGATGTGAAGAATGATTGCCAGAAGCCATATGTAATAAGCTGCCTTTCCGATAAACGGTTTTACATAAGTGCTGAGAATCATAAGTGCCATCGGAAACGTTCCTGATACGCTTGCCATGATCGGATTTCCCATATCTTCTTTCACTGCTCCTGGGAACATGATCAGCTTCAAAAGCACCAGTATCAGAAGAAATGCTGCGAATATACCGCATACATAACGGATTCCTTCTGAATAGCTCTGAAGTAGATTTCCAAGTGCTGCCGCGCCAAGCATGACTCCGCAAAGCGGAATCGGTACTTTCTTAATTACGTCTTTCATTGTTTCTTTCCCTTTCTCTCATCAAGCGGCTGTCGTTACCACTTTATTTAGATATCTGCAATTTTTCTTCTTTCGCACGGTTCATCAATTTCATCCAGATTCTTGATACCAAGCTCACGACAGACGATCTGCGCTACCTTCCATGCACAAAGTCCTGTAAAATAGATACACTGTTCTTTGTGTTCACCCTGTCCCATATTGAATTCCTTTGTAAGAACTCTGCAGCAGATTGCATTTTTACCATTTGCCTTCTTGAACCAGTCATGAAGCTCGTGCGTAAGCTCCATACATTTGATACTCTTCGGGTTGGTCGGTCCATCCTGTTCGGTACGGCCGAAGAACATTCCAAGTGCAAGAATTCCTCCGTTAAATGCACCGCAGACACATCCTGATTTTCCTGCTCCTACTGCCATTCCGGATGCCATAGCTACAACCTCTTTCGGCACATCCAGTTTGAATTCATCGCGGATCGTGCTGACCAGAGCTTCACAGCAGTAATATCCATCTTTAAAACATTTCTCTGCCTTTCTCTGCACCTCTCTTGGACTGATTTCTGTTACCCCAATATTCATTTTCAAATCCTCCTGTAAAAAATATATTTGTGCCAGCACGATTATTTGTATATTTTGCCAGCATCCATGTATTACCATTATATTCTTTTATACATTTTATTCAAATTCAATTTTTCTATAAATATTCCATTATTATAGTCATCATCTATTTCCATGGAATTGTAGACCAAAAGGCACAAACTATACTCCGCTTTTTCATGCATTCTGTATAATTTGTGACTTACCCGCAACTTTTCGTTACTACTTATCAACTTTTTTCTTATCGTGTAATCTCTCCTGAGCGTATCTTTTGCAGCCATTCCTGTACGTGTTTCCGGAAACACTGCACGCCTGTGCGATCATCAGAAATATTTTCAAATCATGAATATCCATCTATTTTCTCCCTCTTTTACTCATATTTCTATTATAACACACTTCGTTTGTTTTTCCTAACCACCCATTCAACACTTTTAACCGAAAATTAAATCCAGTTACAGTCTCCACCGGTAATTGCAAGACTCAGAAGTCCATCCATTTTCTCTACTTCTTCTTCACCGATGATCTTTTCCAGTAATTCTGCCGTGTCCAGAGCATCTTCCATGGATTCGTCTGGTCCGATCTCATAGTCGATCTCTGCCTCACATTCCGGACATGGGATCCGGTTCATTGTCTGTAAGGATAAGAAACGGTTTCCACATTTTTTACATTCATAAAATCCACACTCTTTTGTGCCATCTGGTACGTAGTACATCGTATTTTAACTTCCTCTCCACATTTTAGTTTTTATATACAAAACATTCTCTCTTTTGTATGATCTTCCACTGCCTAGTATACACTATCTGACATATAAAAGTATAGTGTTATCCAGTTCATGCCCAAGCAAAAAAAGGACCATTTCCCATTTCTCAGGGAAACAGTCCTTTCACTTATCTTCAATTATTCTTCGACTTTCACCGGATTGGTCACACTTACCTTATGATCATACCAGACTCCTTTTTTTCCGAGCAGAGCCACATCAAATTCTTTATCCAGTTCAGGAACCGGAATATCAAATCCATAAACTTCTTCTGTTGCACCGTCGCTATAGGTTACCGTATCTGTTGTAGGTTCCAGAAGTTCTGCACCATCTTTCTGTGCATCTTCGGATGTTCCTTCAAACAGGTTGACGATCTTCTTAGAAACCAGGCTGACATGGATCGTCATTTTCCCGTCTTTTACTGTGAGTGTTCCTTTTCCGTCATTCGCTTCATTTACATGAAACATTCCGCTGTCAGTCTTGAACTCTGCTGTGTAGGTTCCGTCTTCAAGCTCACACTCTGTCTGTTCCTCTGTTTCCTCTTCTTTAGCAGAAGAGCTTTCTGCTGTCTTTGCTTTCGTATCTGATGTGTCTGATTTTGCACCACATCCGCTCATCATTCCCACTGCCATTACAGCAGATAATACCAATACTAACAGTTTCTTTTTCATCTTATAAATCCCTCTTTTTTTATTTATTCTGCATCAATTGCAGCCTGTGTATGTGCCACATAAAGCTGCTGGATCGCATCGATCTCACCAAGACCTGCAATCTGTGTATCAATACTGTCAAATACTCCGGATGCTTCAAACTGGCTCTTCCAAGAATCGTCATCATCGCCTGCCATATCGTTGTTTGCATGATCTCCTGCTACAACCATCAGTGGACGAAGGATTACTTTCTTGTATCCTGCATTTTTGAGCTTTTCAATTACTGCTTCACAAGCGGTATCTTCCGGTTCGCCTTCTACGGTTCCGATAAATACATTCTCATAACCAAGCTGTTCCATCTGTGTCTGCATCTGTGAATAGCTGATCTTTGCTGTATGAGAAGTTCCATGTCCCATAAATACAAATGCGGTTCCCTCTTCTTTTGCCGCATCCAGGCTGTCAAATCCAGCTGTCTTTACAGCTTCTGCTGTAATTGCTTCTGCAACAGCTGCTTTATCCTCATTGATCGCTGTTTCATCCGCTCCGACTTCACCGAGAAGTGGTTCTGCAATTTTTACAGATTCAAATTTATCTTTGTAGTTTTCAACTGCTTCTGTCAGTTCATCATACTCGGCACCATGCATCAGATGTGTCGGCTGTACGACCAGGTTCTTAACCCCGTTGTCGACTGCTCTTTCCAGTGCCTGATCCATATTGTCGATTTTCTCATCATCACGGGCCTGTACATGGTTGATGATGATCTGTGCTGTAAATGCTCTTCTTACAGACCAGTCCGGATATGCTGCCTGAAGTGCTTTTTCCACACCACCGATATCCTCTGCACGACTGTCATTAAAAGATGTACCAAAGCTTACAACCAGAATTTCATTTTCTCCGATGTTATCTTCGTTCAGCGGATCATCTTTCGATGCATCGCCTGTATCCCTTCCAAAATAATCCGGATCAGCGTTCTCACCTTCTACCAGTTCTTTCTGTGCATCAGTAAGCTTATCCCAGGCTTCTTTTGCAGCCTTACACTGTTCATCTGTCTTGTCTGTTCTTTCCTGCACATAAATGTCATCGATCAGCTTTGCCACTTTGTCTGCTGCCTCCTGATCGCTGTCTTCGGATGTTTCTTCTGTCTTTGTAGAAGAAGTGTCCTCTGTCTTCTTGCTTCCACATCCAGTCATCATAGACACCGTAAGTGCTGTTGCCAGTAATGCTACTAATACTCGTTTCTTCATCTTGATCCTCCCTGACTTTTTTGTCATACTTTCAGGAATCGGAATGATATTCATTACACTTTACAGCATATTTTTTGTAAACAAAAAAATCCCCCGTATCTAAATTTAACGAGGGCGTACAAAAAAGAAACTGACATTTTGCCCTCGCAAAATCAGTCTGAAGTTTCTATCTTTCGTACTGCCAGTTACTCGTGGCATGAACTTTCCGTTCCTGTACTGCGAAAGGCAGGTCTCCCGACTGATTGCTCAGACGCTTGTGGCTTTCCTTCCCGGTCTCCCAGTGGTATGACAGCCTAAGCTTGCAAATTACGGTGACGAGTTCATACAGGACTTGCACCTGTTTCCCTTTTCACCAATCCAGACATTCCGTCTGATTGACACCTTACGCATCTGTATTTATTTTTCTAAACAAGCCTATTCTAGCACAGGCGTATGAATAGTGTCAAGAAAGGCTTGTCTGCTTCAGCACCGGCATCCGGAAAATCTGCACGATCAGCGGAATCACCATAACAAACCACACAATCGGCTCCGCAATGATAACCCCCGTGTATCCAAGATGTGGAACCAGTGTAAATGCGATCACTATTTTTCCAAGCATCTCAAGTGTACTTGATACGATCGGTGTAATATGGTCATCCAGTCCCTGCATGGCATTTCGCACAATGCAGATTACTGCTGTTACATAATAAAACAATGTATCAAATTTCAGATATCTGGTCGCATTTAAGATCACATTTTCATTATGTGTACCTGTTACCAGATAGACCAGTTTATCTCCAATCGTGTAGCTTGCCACGATCACAAGTGTACACCAGATACAAGTATAGAAAATCGCAAGCCAGATCCCTTTTTTGATCCGGTCGATCTTTCCTGCTCCAAGATTCTGTCCACAGTAGGTCGCCATCGTATTTCCAAATACTGTAAACATGATCATAAACATTTCAGTCAGCTTCCGGGCCGCTGTCTGTGCTACGATATAATCATTTCCAAGTTTATTGATCGCTGTCTGAAGCGTCAGGGAACCGATATTGATCAGAGAACTCATGAATCCCATGGACATTCCCGCACCCAACATATTTTTCACCATAACCGGATTCGGATCTTTGAAATCTTCCCGGCTAAGTCTTAACAGTTCATATCTCTTTACCATATAAATCCAGCACACAACAAAGGCGATTGCCTGTGCCAGTACCGTTGCGATCGCAGCTCCCCGCACTCCGCTTTTCAGCACTACGACAAAAAGCAGATCCCCAACAATATTCAGTGCAACTGAGATTGCCAGGATCACAAGAGGCGTCACCGTATCTCCGAGTGACCGGAGTGCAGCCGCGCAGGCATCATAGAGAAATGTCGCCACAAGCCCTGCAATGATCACAAAAATATAGCTTTTCGCCGTCGCCATCAGATCTGACGGAACATTCAGTATATTTAAGATCGGCTGTAAAAATAACAATCCGAACACCGTAAAAAATATTGCAATTCCTGTACCCATGGTCAGCGACATTGCGAATGATTTCTTCACATTTTTATAATCCTTTGCACCGAATTTCTGTGCAATAATAATCGCGAATCCCCCCGAAAGTCCCTGCAAGAATCCAATGATCAGATTACTTAAGGTTGTGGTCGCGCCGACAGCCGCCAGCGCATCCTCTCCCAGGAAAGTTCCGACAATTCTGGTATCCACAAGACTGTATGTAAGCTGCAGAAGATTTGCGAAAAAGATCGGCAGCGCAAAAGCCAGTATCAGTGTGGATGGTTTTCCTTTTGTTAGATCTTTCATATTTTAAATTTCATCCTGTCTAATTTTTCTTGTCCATCAATCCGAACTGTATCGTAACGCAGGTCGCAATGATCAGTCCAAACATATAGAACGAATATTTCAGTACATTAAGCGGTGATACATCAGCAAGTGCCGTAATCATCAGCATACCACCATCATGTGGCATCAGTGCAATAAATGCGCAGGCAAAGATATCCACCAGACTGGCAAGTCTCTTCGGTGCGATCTTATATTTTTCCCCGATTTCTTTTGCGATCGGACAGGTAACAATGATTGCGATCGTATTATTTACCATAGCTGCGGAAAGGATACCTGACATCAGTCCGATTCCATATTCCGCACCACGTCTGCTCTTGATCTTGCTGCTGATCGCGCCCACCAGCCATTCAACACCGCCATATTCACGTACAAGACCGATAATACCAGATACTAAAATCGCAACGATACTGATACTGAACATATCGCTCATGCCACTTCCAATTGCCTGGATCCATTCAAAAAATCCACAGCTTCCAACACAAAGTCCAATGATACCGGATGCAAGTATTCCTACAAAAAGGACTACTGCAACATTAACTCCCATAAGTGCCGCAATTAGAACAATAAAATAAGGAAGGACTTCGATGATACTATAGCTTCCTGCTTCGATTGCTCCGCTTCCGACTCCGCCAAAAATCGAGTACAGGATCATTGCCACAATTGCCGCTGGAAGAGCAATGAAAAAGTTCATTTTAAATTTGTCTTTCATCTCAGAACCACATCCTTCTGCTGCAGAAATGGTTGTATCTGAAATCATGGAAAGGTTATCTCCAAAATAAGATCCCCCGATCACTGCCGCACCGACTACCGCAACATTTAAATGCGCTCCCTGTGCCACATTGATCGCAATCGGAGCCATCGCTGCAATCGTTCCCATGGATGTTCCGATCGATGTAGAAATAAAGCAGCACATCAAAAATACACCCGGAACCAAAAGTTTCACCGGAATAAAATGCAGACAGAGATTCACAACCGAATCTTTTCCGCCCATTGCCGCTGCTGCTCCCTGGAATCCACCAGCCATCAGGTAGATCAGAACGATCATCATAACTCCTGAATTTCCCATGCTCGTTGTCATAATATTCAGCTTATCCTGTACACCAATGCCACGGTTAAGGAGAAGTGCTACCGCACACCCTGCAAGAAGCGCGACGTGACGCGGGAACTTTCCGAACGGTTCGTCTGCTCCAAGCAGGGTAAATGTAATCCCGCACCCTACATAACATACCAGAAATACGATCAGTGGAAGAAATGCCACTGCCCCCATATTTTTCTTTTGTTTGTCCATCTTTTTTCCCTCTCAATCCTCTTTTTATATTATTTTGCTGCCAGATGCTTATCCAGTGCATCTTTAAGCTGTGTCAGTGCCTGTTCCAGAGTCACACGCGGGCAGGCAACATTGAATCTCTCGAACTGAGCGGTCTCCGGTCCGAAGATGATTCCGGAATCCAGCCACAGTTTTGCCTCTTCAAGCATCAGATGTTCCAGTTCTTCATTACTAAAACCATAACCAGAGAAATCAACCCATACCAGATAGGTTCCTTCCGGCTCTACCATCTTCGCTTTCGGGAAATTCTCTTTCACGAACTTGCTCATATATTTTACATTTTCATAAATATACTGCACCAGTTCATCTACCCACTCAGCACCTTTGGTGTAACATACCTTGACTGCAAGCTGCCCCATCAAACTTCCCTGGCTGTAAGCTGCCTGTGTATTCGCCCACTGGTATTTTTTCCGTAATTCTTCATTTGGAATAATGATATTCGCCGGCTGAAGACCAGCTACATTAAAGGTCTTTCCAGGTGAGCTGTAAAGTGCAAGGATCTCGCGGTATTTTTCATCCAGATTCATGCAGCTTGTGAAGGTATGTCCAGGGAAAATGAAATCACAGTGCATCTCATCTACCATCCAGATTACATTGTATTTCAAACAGACCTGGGCAACTCTTTCTAATTCTTCTCTTGTCCAGACTCTTCCCACCGGATTGTGAGGATTACAGAAAATCAGAGCTTTGACACCTTCTTCCCGAATCATTTTTTCCATCTTTTCAAAGTCGATGGAATAATGGTTATTCTCATAGCGAAGCTGGCAGTTTACCAATCTTCTTCCGTCATTTTTTATTACTTCACTGAATGGATAGTAAACCGGCTGCATAACCATCATAGCATCTCCCTCTTCGGTAAATGCTCTTACGCTGGTTCCAAGTGCATAGACAATCCCGGCACCAAGTGTTACCCACTCCGGTTCGATCGTATATCCATAACGTGTGGAGAACCAATGGTTCATTGCTGCAAAATATTCATCCAGCGGATCCGTATAACCAAAGATTCCATGGTCAATTCTCTTGTGGAATTCATCCAGAATTTCATCCGGAAGACGGAAATCCATGTCTGCCACCCAGAGCGGAAGCAGATCATCTCTTCCCTTTCGTTTCATTCCAAAATCATATTTCAGGCAGTCCGTTCCATGTCTGTCGATTACTTCATCAAAATTGTACTTTCCCATCTTATGCCTTTCTCCTTGTCGCAAAATTCTCTCGTTTTTTATACCTCTTTTTGTTAGACATGTCAATGTTTTTTCTATAGAAGTATAAAATAGAATGTACACTGACCCACTAAAAATAGCTGTGGATTGAACCGACTTCCAATCGTTAGAATTTAGGTCTAACTTTTGGGGCAGGTTTCATCCACAGCCATTTTTCCTTATGATTCTTTTATTTTATCGTATGCAAATATATGCCATATACACTGCATACATTCCAAGCATCGTAGCGCCTTCTCTTCGGTCGATCATTTTTGAAGTCCATGCAAACACCAGAACAACAAGACTCATCGCAATCAGTACAACCGTATCAATGATATTATCGGTAAGAAATTTCACTGGACTGATGGCAGCTGCAACTCCAAGTACCAACAGGATATTGAAAATATTAGAACCGATCACATTTCCAAGTGCCATATCCACTTCATTCTTTCTTGCCGCAACAATCGATGTTACAAGTTCCGGAAGACTGGTTCCCATCGCAACGATGGTAAGTCCGATAAGTGTCTGACTGAGTCCGAATGCGCTTGCAAGTGCTGAAGCACTGTCTACAACAAAATCACCGCCAAACTTGATTGCAATCATGCCACCAACAATAAATAACGCACATTTCCAAAGTGGCAGGATCTGAATTTCTTCGTCTACTAATTCTCCCTCTTCGCGCATCATCTGACTTTCCTTGTGTGCTGCTCTTGCTTTCTTGGCAGAGCCAATCATCCAGATCAGATAAGCTGCAAAAATAAGGAGAAATACACCGCCATCTAAATGTCCTAAAAGCATCCCGACATATCCAAGCACCATCAGCAAGGCCGCACAGATAATTGATAATGGAAACTCTTTTTTCAATGTATCTTTTTTTATCGTAAGAGGTGCAAATAACGCACAGGCTCCACAAACAACCATCAAGTTGAAAATATTCGATCCGACAACATTACTTACCGCAAGTGAGTTATTTCCTGTCAGGGATGCCGTTACACTGACCGCACATTCCGGAAGGCTGGTTCCCATTGCAACGATGGTCATACCGATGATCATCGATGGAACATGAAGCTGCTTCGCAACAGAAGAACTTCCTTCTACAAAATAATCTGCTCCTTTCATCAATAGAGCAAACCCTATAATCAAAATAATGATTGATTTTATAAGTGCCATGACCAAAACCTCTCTTTTAAATACTTCCTACCAAATTGCAACTCCCACTATAAAACAAGAAAGTTGGACTGTCAACTCTAAAGGCAGGGATTCGTGATATTTCACAAATCCCTGCCTTTTACTTGTTCTACCGAATAAAATTTGTCGGAATCTTTGCTTCTTTTTCCGGAAGTCCAAACTGCTCTTTTCCAAGTGCAATACTCTTCATAAGGAAAGTCATATTTCTTGCAAGTGTACGCATCGTCTGCCTTCCTTCCTCATCCTTTTCGGCCTCTCCCGGTGCTGCCCCATGGATGCTGTTCCAGTACTGGCTGGATGCAACCGGCATTCCGGAAATGGTAAAATATTTGTTCAGCTCATCAAATGTCGCAGAACATCCGCCACGTCTTGCACAGGCAACGCTTGCTCCCACTTTCATCGTTTTATCAAAATGACTGCTGTAGAACAGTCTGTCAAGACAGGCGATCAGAGTTGCATTTGCAGACGCATAGTACACCGGACTTGCGATTACAAGACCATCTGCTGCCTCAAATTTGGTTGCCATCTCATTCACCACATCATCAAAAACACATTTGCCTTTTTCGTAGCAGGAACCACAGGCAATACAGCCACGGACTGCCTGGTTTCCGATTACAATATTTTCTACTTCTATACCATTTTCTTTGAAAACATTTTCCATCTCGCGAAGTGCAATGGCTGTGTTACCATTTGCTTTCGGGCTTCCGTTGAGCATAAGTACTTTTAAATTTTCTTTCATGATAAAATCTTCCTTTCTGGTAATCATACCATCTTGTTTTACTATGATTTTATTTTCCTCTTTTTTTCTTTTCTCTGCAAGATGGAAATGATGATATATTTTTTAGCACACAAAAAAGCAGCAGATTTCTCTGCTGCCCTTCTTATAAAGTGGAGAATACGAGATTCGAACTCGTGACCTCCTGCTTGCAAGGCAGGCGCTCTCCCAACTGAGCTAATCCCCCATATGACGTTTGCGACTTAATTAAAATATCACAAACGTCCCTCTTTGTCAACTGTATCTGCTGATTTTATAACAGCTGTATCATTTCTACAGCTGTGTTTATTTTGCTCAAATATTCTCTACTATTTCTTTTCCGTATTTTTATACGCCGTCTCATAGAACACTTCCTGTGAATCCAGCTTTTCTTCATTGATATCACGATCTACATAATCGCCGTCTGCAGTCAGTTCTTTTCCTTTTTCATCATCCTTCATCATGGTGTCAAACATCCAGTCCAGTCTTTCACGCAACGTATCATCCAGAACCGGAGCTGCAACCTCCACACGTCGGAGCGTATTTCTCGTCATATAATCAGCCGATGCAATATACACTTTTTCTCTGTCCGGCGTTCCGAAACGATAAATACGGGAATGCTCCAGAAATCTTCCGACAATGCTGATTACTTTAATATTTTCTGTGTATCCTTTGATACCAGGAATCATACAGCAGATTCCACGGACGATCATTTCAATCTTCACACCTACCTGTGATGCTTCCACAAGTTTCTCAATGATCACTTTATCAGTCAGTGAATTGATCTTGATTCCGACATACGCATCTTTCCCGTTCTTTGCGTGACGTATTTCCTCATCGATCATATCGAGTACTTTATTCTGAAGACATTTCGGTGCAACCAGCAGGATGCGTGTTTCCTCTATCGTCTCACCTCGCATCAGGCAGGCAAATACTTCCGCCGCCTCTTTTCCGATTTCCTGCTTTGCTGTGATCAGTGACAGGTCTGTATATAAAGTAGAAGTCTTTTCATTATAGTTACCGGTTCCGATCTGAGTAATATATTCCAGACCTTTCTCTGTCTTTCTGGTGATCAGGCAAAGTTTTGAATGTACCTTGAATCCATTCAGTCCATAAATTACACGGCATCCGGCTTCTTCCAGCTTTCTAGAGTATTCAATATTACTTTCCTCATCAAATCTTGCTCGAAGTTCTACAAGTACCACAACTTCTTTTCCATTTTCCGCTGCCTCAACCAAAGCATCTACGATCTGACTTCGAACTGCCAGACGGTACAAGGTCATCTTGATGGACACTACAGAATCGTCTCTTGCCGCTTCATAAAGCAGGTTGGTAAATGATTTAATATTTTCAAATGGATAAGATAACAGAACATCTTTCTGCTCAATCTGTGCGATCAGACTTTCTTTTTCTTTCAACTGCGGTGTCATTCGCGGACTTCTCTTCTGATAGAACAGCTTTTCCTTTTCTGCTCCTTGCATTCTCAGATAATTCTGGATTGCAAATACAAATGATAAATCAAGTGGTACTCTCGACATAAATACGTGGTTTTTATCCATATGGATATATTTACAGATCTCTGCGATCAGCTTTTTGTTGATCTTTCTGGAGAATTCCATGCGGACAGGATTCATACGTTTTCTCTGCTTTACCAGATTTTCCATGGCGTCTCTGTAATCCATATCTTCATCATAAATGGTTTCTGTATCAATATCCGCATTTCTCGTAATTCTCAGGAGAGATTTTTCTTTGATTTCATATTTTTTAAATAATTTCGGCAGAAAATGAAGGATCAGTTCTTCCGAAAGCATAAAGGTTCCCGGTCTGGTCGGGATATCGATCAGACGCTTAAACACATTATTGCTACACGGAATGATCGCAGTTTTTGTCTTTCCACCCTTCGTTGCAAGCAGTGCAACCGCATAGATCTCTTTATTCTGTAAGAATGGAAACGGCTGCTGTTTGCTGATGATATTCGCAGACAGATATGGTGCAATTTCATTATCAAAGTAAGTTTCCAGTAATTCCCCTTCTTTTCCTGAAAGCTTGTTGAAATTGATAATCCGGATTCCCTGCGGCTCTAGTTCTCCCATTAACTGCTCGTAAATAACTGCTTTCTTTATATCAAGCTCTCTTGTTGCATCAATGATCGCTTTTACCTGCTCTTTGCTGGTCATATTGGTTTTATTCTCACGGACTACTTCCGATGATTCCATCTGATCCATCAGTGTACCTACCCGCACCATATAAAATTCATCCAGATTAGATTGATAAATAGACGCAAAAGTAAGTCGTTCTGCTAAAGGTACTCTCGGATTCCCTGCTTCATTTAATACTCTCTCATTAAATTTTAACCATGACAGTTCCCTGTTCATCATATATGGTTCTGGTTTTAACTGCTTCTTTTTCATTTGTCTACTTATCTCCTTTTGCTAATTTGAATATTTTATAGCTACGCTTAAGAATTAATTATACATCTGAATACGCTTTCATATCTACCTTCTTAAAGAACTGTTTTTGTAAAATTCATGTAAAATGATGCTTATACCAACTGACTTCCATATAATTCCCGGTCGGTAATCTTTGGTCATCTTCATTTCAATACTTTGCGATATCCCAAATATCCTGAAATCACACCGAACAGAATTCCTCCAAGAACATCTGTCGGATAGTGTACATACAGATATAACCTCGATATTGCGATCAGACATGCCAGCACAAGCGCAAATTTCCAAAGCTTCTTTTCACCTGCTAGGTACAAAGCTGTTACCGAAGCAAACGAAGCTGCCGTATGTCCGGACGGAAAAGAATAATCATGAAGCTTTGCTACCAGAAGGTGTACACCTGTATTCACATCATATGGTCTTGTCCGTGCTACAAGATTTTTCAAAACAATATTGCAAAGTAATACATCTACTACTAAAGCAGCCACCATAACCGCACCGCTTTTTCTCGTTTTAGGAATCAGAAGCAATACTATGCTCAACACAATCCATATAATTCCTGCATCCCCAAGTCTTGTGATAAATACCATGATTTTATCCAGAAAAGGCGTATGCAACGTCTGGATCCAATCCAAAATATTTAATTCAATGTTCATAAATTTCCTCCTGCTTTCTTCATCAGTATTTTTACTTTTCTATAGAATAACATAGATTACAGTTTATATGAATTTTTAGAATTACAAATTTTTTACAAACAATCTTTTGAAAAATGACGGTTACACAGGGCGTAACTTCAACCGTCCCGGATTTCAGGCAATGCTTGCAGAAGCCGAAGCCGGGAAAATCGGCACAATTATCGTCAAGGATATGAGCCGTTTCTGCAGAAACTATCTTGAGGTCGGCTTTTATACCGAGATTCTGTTCCCCAAGAAGCAGATACGCTTTATTGGCAAGAAGCGGTGGAAAAAGCCGACACCGTAACGGCGAAACTGAAAGACGATTCCAAACTTTCCTAGACCGGCGATACAAGCAACCTTGCACTGTGGATTGCCCTGTTGTTCATCAGCGGCGGTGCAGCCATTGGCACAACGGTTGTAAGCAGGAAGAAAAAATACAATAGATAATTGAATAGCGTTCCCTTGCTCCATCTTCCGAGCAAGACAAAAGCGTCGTAGCAATACGGCGCTTTTTTGTTACCCGGAAGTGACAAACAGCGGCTTTTGAATGGTTAGCGGTAAAGGATACCGCCGTCAAAACAAAGCCGCTCATATCGAAAGAAAACGCCCAAAATCGTTCCGGAACTATACAGCGGGAAACGGTTTTGAGCGTTTCTGTGTTTCGGGAACAAATCGGCAATTAGGCAGCGAAAAGGAGGTGCTCGCTATGCCCCGTATGCCGAAATACCTCAAGAGAGAATGGGCATTCTTTCTTGATGAGCGTGGCAGGAAGAAATATAGTAAGTGAATTTTGATGCCAAAAAAGAAACTCAATCTATTTGCCAGTAAATGCAATTATCACCGCCTCATAAGGACGCAATATATTTCCTTCTCTGTCGTCCTCATAATTCCGGATCCAGACTTCCCCGGCTTTCCACTCATCAAGCAATGGGCAGCTAACTTCCTCATCCGTAAAGTTTGTACATACCAGCATCTTTGTATGCTCATCTGTTCTCGTATAGGCGAAAATTCTCTCATCTTCCGGCAGAAGAAGTTCAAATTTTCCATTCACGAATACTGGATTTTCTTTTCTTAAACGAATCAGCTTCTGATAATAGTAAAATACCGAATTTTCATCTTCCAGTGCCTCTTTGGCATTGATTCTGGTATAATTTGGATTCACGGCAAACCATGGTTCTCCTGTTGTGAATCCTCCGTTCTCATCCCCGCTCCACTGCATCGGAGTACGGGCATTATCACGGCTTCTTGCGTAGATAGACTGCATGATTTCTTCTGGCTGATATCCTTTTTCCAGACGCTCTTTGTACATATTCAATGTCTCAATATCTTCATATTCCTCAATGCTGTCAAACTGCACATTCGTCATGCCCAGCTCTTCTCCCTGGTAAATGTAAGGAGTTCCCTGCATTCCATGAAGCATTGTCGCCAGCATTGTTGCCGACTCTTTTCTGTATTTTCCGTCATTTCCCCAACGCGACACGATTCTAGGAAGATCATGGTTATTCATGAACAGACTGTTCCATCCTGTCTGATATAAAGTATTCTGCCACTTTGCAAGGCATTTTTTCAGCTTAACCAGATTCAATGGAATCGTATCCCATTTTTCTTTTCCTTCTTCCTGATCAAGCATAATGTGCTCAAACTGAAAAACCATAGAAAATTCACTGCCATCTGGATTACTATATTTCTTTGCAATTTCCGGTGTTGCTCCCCAGGCTTCTCCAACAGTGATCATATCCCCCTTCTGAAATGTTTCTCTGCTTAGTTCACGCAGAAATTCATGCAGCTTTGGTCCATTATTTGTGATCTTAAGATCTGGCTCTTTTGCAATCTGATCGATTACATCCAGACGAAATCCGCCTGCTCCTTTTTCCATCCACCAGAGAATCATATCATAGAGCTCTCTTCTCACTTTCGGATTCTCCCAGTTCAGATCTGGCTGTTTCACTGAAAACTGATGAAAATAATACTGTCCCAGTTCTGGAACCCACTCCCATGCCGGTCCTCCGAACGCAGAATTCATATCATTTGGGTAAATACCTTCTTCTCCGTCACGCCACACATAATAATCATGATACGGATTGTCTTTGCTTTTCTTTGCCTCCAAAAACCATCTGTGTTCATCTGAAGTATGATTCAGCACAAGATCCATCATAATTCGGATTCCGCGTTTCTTTGCCTCCGCAAATAACTGTTCCATATCTTCCATTGTTCCGAACATCGGCTCAATATCCTGATAATCTGAAATATCGTATCCATTGTCATCCTGTGGCGAACGATACACCGGTGAGAGCCAGATTGCATCTATTCCAAGTTTTTTCAAATAATCCAATCTGCTGATAATTCCTGGAATATCACCGATTCCATCTCCATCCGAATCTTGAAAGCTTTTCGGATAAATCTGATATACAACTGCATTTTTCCACCATTTATTCTTATTTCTCATACTCATTCTCGATATCTCTCCGGCAGATTTTCTGATTCTACCGGGATATACTCTCCTTTCTAACCATATACCTGGCTTATTTTTTTCTATATTTTAACGGAGAAACTCCATATGTTTTTTTGAAGCTTCTGATAAAATAGCTTACATTCTGATATCCACTCTGCATTGCAATCTCTGTAACAGGAATATCCGTATCTTGTAACAGCTGTTTTGCATGCTCTAACCTTAAATGTGTTATATATTGCGAAAGGGTAATATGAAAATGTTCCTTAAAATATCGCGATATATATTTTTCCGAAAGATGAAACTGCTCACTAAATTCTTTTAATGATATCTTTTCCATAAAATTCTGCTGTATATATGAAATCATTTCTTTTTCTACAGTATTTCTCCCGCTTTTATCATTTTCGATTACAAAGCCCTTCTCCCACATTTCAAGAATAAACTGTAAAAGAATTATTTTTGTTTTTATCTGAGCAGTTATTGGGGACTCAGTTTTCTTGTTTTTTGCCATATATATTTCAACCAACTGCTCACATAGTTCTTTTGCTGTATCTTTTACTCTTGGCCTTATCATCAGATGACCATTTTTTAACGGCTCCAGTAATTTATCATCCAACATGTCATTTATGCAAAAAGATATGTATTTTAATGGAAAAAGGAAAGTAAAATAATCCACTGTACCAGTCTGTGAACCCATAAAATGCAGATTGCCCGGCGACACTACAAAAGCATCCCCGGGGGTTCCAATATAATTTTCTCCTGATATACTTACAGTCAAAAAACCACTTTTTACATATATAATTTCCAGTTCATCATGCCAATGAACCGGTATCTGAAATGATCGTCCTTCATTTTTTATATGATATGTACTAAACGGATCATCCTTTGTACCATGTGGTTTATTTTCCTTTAATTCAAAGTACATACTCTCTCCTATACTTCTACAAGACCTTTACTCTTCCA
Source organism: Coprococcus comes ATCC 27758 (assembly GCF_025149785.1). GTDB lineage: Bacteria > Bacillota > Clostridia > Lachnospirales > Lachnospiraceae > Allocoprococcus > Allocoprococcus comes. The sequence continues at coordinate 3,032,747 of NZ_CP102277.1, forward strand.
TTTTCCACTCTTCCATCTAAGTACCATTCCCACTGCTCTCGCACATTCGTCACCTGCCATAGCAATATATGCTCCTACAGCCAGAAGTCCCATGTGTATTCCGAGAAAATAGGCTCCGCCAACTGCAAACAAATACATAAATATCGCACCTAATATAACCGGAAAAAATGCGTCTCCGCTCGTTTTTAACGCCTGCCCATATACAAGGTTTGTTACCCTTCCAAGTTCAAGAAATATATCTACTATTAACAACTTTACCACAAGATTTATCATCTGTATATCATCCGTAAATATATGCACGATAAAATGTCCGGTAAATGCAAAGGTCACGGAAAAGCATGTCGCTGTGATGATACCATATATCGCAGCTTTTCTCGTTCCCCTGTTACATTCCTCAAACTCTTTTGCTCCAATTCTCCAGCCGGTCATAATTGCATTTGCCTGAGCAAGGGCAGCTCCCACGCAATACGAGAAATTTGCAATCTGTATCGCATATGAACGCGCTGTAACATTCATTCCATCCACATCCATCTGATTCATAAAACGCACTATAAATGTCATTGCGATATTGTAAAGTGCTGTTTCAAACGCAGAAGGAAAACCAATCTTAACAATCTGTGCAAATATCTTTCTTGATGTAATTCGCTCAGGACTCTGCTTTGCTTTTATAAGTACAGCCCCCATGCCGGCTACAATAATAAGATTTACAACTCTCGAAATAACCGTGGCAACAGCAACTCCCATCACACCCCAGTTGAATGCAAATAAAAATACTGAATTAAGTATTATATTGAGAACATTTCCAACAACAGTTCCTATCAAAGAATGTTTTGTATATCCAAACACTCTCAAATAACTGGAGAAAATAGGAATCAGTGCATTTAAAAAACATGCGCCACCAACAATTCTAAGATATATTTCAGCCGGCTCAAGCAAAGCCGGAGCAATACTTACGATTCGAAGTATCCCACCAGAAAAAGCAGCAAGAACGACAGACATTACGATACCTATCAATGCGTTGAATATAAGTCCAAGTTGCCTTGCCTGATATGCTATCCCCGGTCTTCCGGCTCCGATATTTTGTGACATAACAGCTATCATACCCGACGATATTACTCCAAACATAATAATAAAAACACCTATATATGTATTTGCTGTTCCCACTGCTCCTACAGCCTGATCACTTACAGATGATAGCATAAGCGTATCAACCATACCTGAAAGCATATAAAATAAAGTTTCTAAGCATATTGGCACAGATAGCTGTGTTAATGTTTTTCTTTCCGCTGCCATAGTTTTTCTCCTCACATACAATTCAAGAATATCATATCAATAATACGATATATTTCTATGTAATTCTTGTATAATATCATGTGAAAATTGCACTATTTCTACTTTATCTTAAAGAGCACTGGGTGCGAACTAAATTGATTACTCATGCTTACAAGGATTTGCAAATCAGGATAACTTTTTCCCGTTTCCCTTAATTAAAGATATTGTTGGGTAAAAAAGAAAGGTCAGTCGATTTTGCCGATGAAGCGGTAGTAGATTTCTACTTCCTGCTCACGACTTCCGTCCTCGCCCTTGACAGCTTCGTGGACGGTTATTTTTTCAATTAGAGTGTTCAGAAGTTCGGCGGTCAGCTCCACAGGGTTGACATACTGTTTCATCAGGGCAATCCACTTTTCAGCATCCGCTGCGGTCTGTACGGCGGCTTCCATCGTTTCGTGAAGCTGCCGGATTTTTGTTTCAAGCTCCTTTTGCTCGTTCTGGTACTTCTTGGACAGCATATTGAAGTTATACTCGGTTATGCGTCCGGCAGACCAGTCCTCATACATTTTAGCAAACAGCCCGTCAACCTCGGCTTTACGCTTCGCTGCCTTTTTCAGCTCCGCAGCCTGCTTTTTCTTCGCAGAGTTTCTTTCCCTGTCGCTGGCATTGAGCAACCGTTTCAGCAGCTTGTCCTCGTCTTTCTGTACCTGCATAGACCAGTATTGCAGTCTTGCAAGCACATAGGCGTACAGTACATCATAGCGGATATAGTGCATGGAACACTGGCGTAATCCCTGTCCGTACTTACTGCAATGGTAGTGTGCATAGGGATTTTTGTTCTGGCTGTTTACGCCATAAGCCAATGACCATCCGCAGTCCGCACATTTTACCAGCCCGGAAAATATCTGCGTTGTGCCATTCTTCTGTCGCCTGCGTCTGCTTGCAATCAGCTCCTGAACTTTTTGGAACACTTCTTCAGAAATAATGGCTTCGTGGGTATTTTCCACACGATACCATTCTTCCTGCGGCTTCCGCACTTTTTTCTTGTTCTTGAATGAAATGTTGCTCTGCTTGTTGTGAACGCTGTGACCGATGTAGGTTTCCTCTTTCAAAATGCTCTTGACCTGTGCAATCGTCCACGCATAGGCTTTTTCTGCGGGCGCACCGGCATAGATATTGGCGAAAGTCCCGTATCTTTCATAGTTCAGCCAGCCGGGGGTAGGTACTTTTTCCTCCACCAGAATCCGTGTAATGCTGGCGGCTCCACGCCCGTGTACGGCAAGGTCAAAAATCTTCTCTACAATCCAGCGTGTTTCCGGGTCAATCAGAAGATGACCTTTTTTGTCCGGGTCTTTTACATAGCCCAGCGGTGCATAGGCTCCATAGTGTGCGCCATTGGCAAATCTTGTGTGCATGGCAGCCTTGACCTTTTTGCTGGTCTGTCGGGCGTGCATTTCATTCAGGATGTTTAAGAACGGGGCAAGCTCGCTTTCTCCGTTGATGGTGTCCACATTGTCATTGATGGCAATGTAGCGTACTCCCTTGCTGGGAAAATAGATTTCCGTGTACTGACCGGTCAGGATATAGTTTCTTCCCAGACGGGATAAGTCCTTTGTGACAACGCAGTTGATTTTCCCGTCCTCGATGTCATCAATCATCCTTTGGAAACTTGGACGCTCGAAATTTGTCCCGCTCCATCCGTCGTCAATGTACTCGTCTACAACGGTCAGCCCATGCTCGGCGGCATACTGTCTAAGCATCATTCGCTGGGTCTGGATACTGCCGCTTTCTCCCTGTAATTCATCGTCACGGCTCAATCTCAAATATAGTGCAGTGTTATAAATCGTTGTATTGTATGGTTGTTTCACGGTTAAAAATCCTCCTTCTAAAAGAAACAACCCACGCTTATACAATACTCGCTGATACAAGTATATCATAAGCGTGGGCTGATTGACAGTCGTTATTCCGTATTTTTTCAGGAAGCGGCGGCAGCGTGCTGGATCACATCTTCCAGCAGGCTGTCAAGCGGCTTCCCATCCTGTGCGAAATGCTCCGATACCTTGATACGGACTTTCCCCATGACAAAATACTGGGTGCCGTCTTTTTCGGTAAGCAGGGTGCCGCTATTTTTGTTATTGCTCTCGTTTTTGTTTTTTGCCATAGGCAGTTACCTCCATAAATGAAATATGCCCGACAAGGGAATGTCAGGCAGGTGTACAGCCGCGGACTGTCTCCATGTCAACCAAACCGTGTCAACCAGCAGAAAAGACTTTGAAAACAATCCACAGGCGCTCTATTATTACTTTTTACTTTTTCTTTGATTTCTTGGTTGACATGGTTGACAAAGGAGAGAAATGCCCCCAATATCAGGCTTTTCCCCGTCAACCGGCTGTCAACCGAAGCGTCAACCAAACTGTTAACCGGTAGCTTTTCAGAATGGCAGTTCCATTTGCCGGGCTTCTTCTTCCGTGATTTCCTGAAAACCGTCCCCCTCCGGCGGGGCTTGGTTGACACGCTCCCAGCCTTTTTGAGAACCGTATTTCTTATACCGCTTCGGGCTTTTGTAGGCTGCCCAGCCCTGTATGATGCCGCCCGCAATGCCGGTATTCATAATCTCGCAGATTGCCCGTGTCTCCCAGTCTGCCGGGGAATTTAAGTTCCCCAGCGCTTCCTCATAAAGCTGCTTGGAGCATACCCTGTCGCCGGTGTAGTCCTCCAAATAGGCGTAGATCATGCCAGCCTGTGTGTCCTCCTGCATGAAGTCCTGCTGGTGGGCGTTCAGGTATCGGTTCATTTCTATGCTGAATGACAGCTTATACTTCCCACTGCGGTAAACCGTCATGGCTTCCGCCCACATCTGTTCGATATATGCCCTCGCTGCCGCTTCATCGTCCAGTATGTGAACCTCCGTCCGTTCCGGGTACACCGTCACAGGGAGAAAGCGCCGGTTGCCAGTGCGGTCACGGGGCAAAAAGTCCTGCCGGTTGGTCGTCCCTCCAAATACACATTGCCGCAGCCGGTCTGCCGGATGTGTCTCATACGGCACTTTGTAGGTTTCTTTCTGGCGGCTTAAGAATGACTTGATTTCCTCAATACTCTTGGCGTTGGCTGTGGCAATCATCTCCGACATCTCGATAATCCAATGCCCTTGCAGCTTGCGGTACACATTTTCATCGTCCAGCTTCTTCAAATCGTCTGAAAACCATTCGTCCCTGCCTGCCAGCAGCCGGAAAAAGGTAGATTTCCCGGCTCCCTGACCACCAACCAGACAGAGCATGACCTCAAACTTGCTCCCCGGTCTGAATACCCGCCGGATGGCTCCCATCAGGAACAGTTTCAAGGCTTCATAGGTGTATTCGTCCGTATCGGCTCCCAGAAAGTGATGCAGGGCGTAACGGATGCGCTCTGTGCCGTCCCATTGCAGGCTGTTCAGGTAATCCCTGACCGGATGGTAGCGGTTTTCATTGGCAACAATCTTGATGGCGCTCTGCACCTTTTTCTCGCTGGTAAGCCCGTAGTTTTCTTCCAGATACAGAAGCAGGTAGTTCATATCCATGTCGGTTAGCGTAGCGCTGGTGCGCTCCCAGCCCAGCGGCTTCACAATATCGACCTGCTCCGTCAAAAGGTTCAGGCGCAGCGCCCCGCGAAACAGCGGGTCACGCTGGAACACCGTCAGGCAGTTTCGGATGCTGTTCTTCACGCCGCCTTTCTGCGTCCCCTCTAACGTCTCCCGGATTTCTGCCGGTGTCTGCGCCGGTTCCATTGTGTCCATCGTCCTTTTGACCGCTTCCTGCGTTTCCGGCGGCAAGCTCTGAAATTCGCTGTTCAAGCCGCAGCACCTCCTTTCCCTGTGCGGCGATCAATGCCGCTTTTTCTTCTATTTCTCCGTATAACAAAATATCCAAAAGGTATTCTGTGTAGCTTATCCTCTGCAACGCTTCCACAAAAAGAGGATGCCAGATGGCATCCTGCGGCTGTGGGGCGTATGCTGTTTTCCAATGCTCCAGCAGGCGCAGATAATCGCATAGCACCCGGAAACAATACCGTTCCGTTTCCTTAAATCTCTGCTCCGCTGATTTTTGTCGGGGCTGTGACCTGTTGTGACGCTTCCTATCTGGCGGTGCATTGCCGGATTTCTCATAGGAAACGCCGAAGTCCTCCGCAAGTCTGACCGCAGCTTCCCGTTTCCCCAATCCATGTAGCAAAGCGGCAAAGTCGATCACATCCCCGGAAGCTCCGCAGCCGAAGCAGTAAAAGCGGCTGTCCACTTTCATGCTGGGCGTGCGGTCATTGTGGAATGGACAGCAGACCATGCCGTTTCTCCCCACCCGGATTCCATAGAATGAAGCAGCCTGCCGGGTGGTAACAGACTGTTTCACCGCTTCAAATACATTCAAATGCTCCCTCCATAAAAATGCCGGCAGCGGTAAAGCTGCCGGTTATGTCATAGCTCCATCTCGTGTTTCTTTCTCTGTACTTCCTGTAGCTGCTCTCTCTGGCGCAGTGCGGTATCTACGGCGTTCTGCACCTGCCGCAGCCGTATCACTTCCTCCCGGAGCGGCTTGTGCTGCGGAGACAGTTCGGCATACTCTGTTTTTAACTGTGCGTATTCCTGTTTCCATGCTTTCAGGGCAATGGGTTTTCCGTCCAGTTTTTCTTTCAGAATACGGCGGGCGGCATAAAACAACCGTAACTCCGCATCGTGGGATGTTTCAAATTTCTCCCTCTGTTTCTTAAACTTGATATTGTTCAATTCCGTATGAACAGGTTTTAGCCGCTGGTAATTCTCGCCCTCCCGTATCAATTCCTGCAATTCCTTTATCCGGGCAGATTTCTTTTTCATGGAGCCGCTTAACGCTTCAAATTCTTCGTTGACAGAAGAAAGACGCTCCTGCAAATCCTCTAATGTGAGCAGCTTGTTTTCCGTCAGATAATTGACGGCTTCGGCAAACTGCTTTAAGTTTCCGGTTCTGGCTTTATTGCTCCATGCCCCTGCGTTGCGCTGGTTGTAATAAGCGATCAGCAGGTCGGCAAGGTTCGGTGTCTGCGGTTTGGAAAGTTCTTCTTTTACCTCTGCCATCCAGACAAACAGGGCTTTGATCTTCTTCCTCACATCCTGCATGAGCCGGTTGGTGGCTTTAATCCAGCGGTTCAGTTCCCCTTTCTCGGTGCGGATGCCCTTTACTTCCATCTGCCGGACATTAGCGCCCTCGTGGACAGTGGGTATCAGGTCAAGCCCCTGCCGCACATAGGAACGGTGGTCGATACGCACATCCAGCCCTTTTTCCTCAAATTTTGTATTAACGACAGCCGCCCACTGCTCCCGCCAGTGTTCCAGCGTTTCCGGCTCATGCCAGTCTGTTGTATGGACAGCGTTAAACATATAATCGCCGTTTTTATCCCGGATTCGGTTTCCATCTTCATCAAGAAGATATTCCCGCCGCTGTTTTTGTCCCCATGTGCCATCCGGGTTCAAGGGGCGCATGGTTGTCATCACATGGAAATGCGGGTTAGGGATGCCGCCGTCCTCTTTCTCCGGGCTGTGAAAAGCAAGGTCGGCAATCATGCCTTTTGCCACAAACTGCTCCTGCACGAACTTCCTCGCCAGCTCCATGTTTTCTTCCAGCGTCAATTCATTCTGCATGGCAATATCAAAGGAATAGGCAAGCTGGGCTTTGGGATGTTTCTCGCAGTTCTCCACAGCATTCCAGAGGGTCGCCCGGTCAAGATATATTTCCGGCGCATGGGGCGGCAGCATGATTTCTGAAGCGATCACGCCGCCCTTTTTGGTGTAGTCGCTGACTTCTCCATAGTAGTTGCTGTAAAGACGCTCCCCGGCTCGGTAGGCTGCGCTGGCAATGGCGCTCTGACCGGCGCTGCGCTTTATCTGTGCGATTGAAAAATGATAAAGTGCTATCCTTAGTCACCGCCTTTCTCCTGCCCGGAAATACGGGCGTGGTTCTCTGCGGCAGACCGGATGAATTGCCCTGCCTGCGGCAGATTCAAAATGCTTTCCATGAGGGAATAAAATTCCGTTTCGGTCAGCTCCTTTGTCTGTGGCGCAATGCTCTCAATGGCTGCCCCACGGGTAATCAGCCGGTGCGTCCTCTGTTTCCGGGAACCGCTTTCCAGATACGCCTGCCGGTTTTTCAAACGCTGCATTTTCCGTTTTTCCCGTTCCAGCAGGACAGTGGTTTTTTCATATTCCTGCTTCAACTGTTCCAAAGATTTTTCCATGTTCTCACATCCTTTACTTATAAGATAAAGAAAGACCATCCGCAGACAGTCCGTATGTCAGTGCTTCTATAAACCCCGATGAAAAGGGAAAACCGCAGAGCGGATTTCTCTTTGCGGCGGGTACACAGGGGATAGCCGCTTTAGCGGCGCAAGGGGGTGTAGCCACCTTGTCGGAGCGAAGCGAACGCAGACCTCGGATTGCTGATTTTATCAGCGGCAGAGGTAAGCTCCGCAGGACGCACGATACATGGTCTTTAGACTATGTATAGAAGTGCGCCCTTAGTTCCTAAGGGATTTTGCCGTTTCCGGCAGTTTTGTCCTTTTTCTTGGAACGCTTGGAAAGATACTTCGGGCAGTCAACCACAACCGCCCGGAAGCTCTGTTTACATTCGTGCTGGCATTTCCGGCACAGTTCGTTGTAAGTGATACGGCTGCGATCATTTAAGAAGAAAGACCATTCCAGCCGCCGCTTGTTGCTCATTCTTGCCATAACCGGCTCCTTTCTCCATTTCTATCTGATGTACACAGATAGGCTGTTTTGGTGTAGCGTCTCGGTATCATTTTTAAGGTTTTTTCCCTCTGTATGCCCCTTTGGAAAGTGCGGCAGTATTGCAGTCAGGGAATGATACCTCATGCTTATTTGTCGCTTCTCGGTACGGTTTCGGAGCCTTTTGCCATCCATTCAAAGAAAGCAATTTTGCTGACCTTGATAAGCCTACCCCTGCGGAACGCCGGAAAGCCGGGTGTGTGTACCAGCTCATAGGCGCTCGCTCTTGAAATTCCCATAATCCGCTGAATGTCCGCCACATCCAGAACCAGCGGTAAATCCTCGTAGCTGTTCAATCTCTTTTTATCGTTCATTCTGTTCCTCCCATAAATCAAATAGGTTAAAATGCTTCCTGCTGCCGTTCTCCCCAAAAGCCGTTTTCCTGCCCCATTCCTGCGGTGTTTCCCTGCATTGGTGCGCCGGATGCGTCACTTCTCCTGCCGGTCATATCCCTTTTGGACGGTCATTCACTTGTCAAGGTACTGTGTGGCACGAAATTACCAACTACAATCATCATAGCGGACTATCCTTGACAAAACAATGCTTCTGCGATACCATGAGTGTAACGGATATAACTAAATTATATAATTACCATAGATAAAGGCAGGGGATAGGGATGGAGAATCAGTTTATACGGCATGAGCCATGTTTTGAGAGGATTTTGTTTGTCCTGACGCTGGACAGGAAGAAAATGAAAGAGCGGATTTTGATTGGGGAAGAACAGCAGATCCGCTTCCGGCTGAACGGGAGCCAAAACGCAGAGGTGCTTTGTGATATGACACGCCCGCTGGGAACTTTTTTGATAAACTTTGAGCGTGACACGGACAGAGATTGGAACTTATACGGGCTTTCTCCACTGCGACAAGCCCTCCACTCCAACCGATGGAAACAGCCGGAGCTGGAGCAGGCGGCAAGCGAATTTCTCTGGGGAAAATATCTTAGCAACGACCCTCTGAAAATGTATGTAGCGTTCCGTATCTGGAACAGCTATCTGCTTGCCAGAGAACCCCGTGACCGTAACGCTGCCTGTGACCGCTTCATGGATAAAATGAGCAGCCTGACCGGGGTATTCCATAACGAAGCCATGACCTTTGACAGGGAGACAGGAAAACCGAAACATTTTCAAGCGGGCAGCCTTTATTTCAAAGGCGCACCGTCAGAAGATACCCGGCTTGACCTCTGGTTCCCGGACAACCGGCGCACAGAAGAATGTGTGTCTGCCTATGCGTCCCTCTACCCGTTGATTACCTATTATTTGAACCGGCTGAATGACTGGGGGCTTTGCTTCCGGCAGTGCAAGGTCTGTGGGAAATATTTTCTGGCAAAGAGCCAGCGGTATGAGCTGTGCAGCGACAAGTGCCGCAAAGCACAGGCGCTTCAAAACAAGCGGGAATTTGACGAAAGGGCAAGAGAAAATAACTATGATCTGCTTTATAAAAATGAATGCCAGAACTGGCGCAACAAAATAAACCGGGTAAAAAATACCGCAGGCTTTCCGGCTGACCGTCTGGAAAAAATACAGGCTGCCTTTTCCGACTTTAAGAAAGAAGCCTTACAGAGAAAAAAGGCTGTAAAAACAGGAACAGCCAGCCCGAAAGAATTTACGGACTGGCTGTATCAGCAGAGTAATGTAATTGTGGAGCTGACTGAATACTAAATTTTTTTCTCGTTGTGAGGTTTCTGTGACATTTTGCTGATACTATAAAAAGAAAAAGGATGTGATACTATGCGAATACTGGTTGTTGAAGATGACCAGCTTTTGAATAAGACATTAAGCTATAATCTGTCGGCTGTCGGATATTCCGTGGATGGGGCTATGTCAAAGGCTGTTGCCATAAGATTTCTTGAAAAACAGGACTATGATTTAATCGTTTTGGATGTCAATCTGCCGGATGGGAACGGATTTGATATATGCCGCGAGGTAAAAGAACGCCGTCCCGATACCGCCGTGATTTTTCTAACCGCAAATGATATGGAAAGCGATATGCTGAAAGGATTTGAATTGGGCGCAGATGATTATGTAACAAAGCCCTTTCCTATCAGCGTGTTCCAAAAGAAAGTATCTGCTTTACTGAACCGCATTTCAGCACAATCCGGCGGAGATTTCTACGATGATGGGAATTTGTATATCAATTTTTCCGAATTATCAGCGTGTCTTGCAGGACAGCCGATTACCCTTACATCATTGGAATATCGTTTACTAAAAGTGCTGACAAGAAATTCTCAAACTGTCCTGACCCGGCAGGTATTGCTTGAAAAGCTGTGGGATGCAGATGAAAATTATGTGGATGAACACGCACTTACCACAACGATCAGCCGCATCCGCAGTAAAATTGAAACGAACCGGCATTCCTACATCAAAACCGTTTACGGTATGGGCTATATGTGGATTGGAGGAGTGCAAAAATGATTTCAAAAAAACTCTCCTTAAATAAAGTCTGCATAATACTGGCAACTACCATTTTACTTTTATCCGTGGTCATGTTTTCGGTTCTATATATCCTGACCAAAGAAATGTCTGTGGTATTTTGTAGCATGGCGTTCTGTCTGCTTTTTCTGCTTTGTGTTACTGTTTTTGTGATACTGATAAGGCAAAAGCTGACTTTGTTTTCTGAAATGCTTTGCTGCACCTTAGACGAAATGATGAATGGAAAAATAGATATATCACAGGTTGCCGAAGAAGAAAACCTATTTTATAAAATCAATCATCGGCTGGTGCGCCTTTATGAGGTTATGCAGGAAAGCAAAAACAGCGTTGCCAGTGAACGAGCTGACTTACAGGAGTTGATTTCCGATATTTCTCATCAGGTAAAGACACCGATAGCAAACTTAAAAATGATAAATGCCACCTTATTAGAACAAGAAGTGCCACAGGATAAACAGCGGGAATTTCTACTTGCCAGTGGCACACAGCTTGATAAACTGGATTTCTTAATGCAGGCTATGATAAAAACTTCCCGACTTGAAACTGGCGTCATCTCACTTGAAAAGAAACAGCAGCCCATCTATGATACTCTGGCTATGGCTCTGGGCGGTATCTTTCTGAACGCTGAAAGAAAGCACATACAAGTTGAAGTAAACTGCCCGGAAACATTGGTTGTTTCCCATGACCGCAAATGGACAGCAGAAGCCTTATTTAACATATTGGATAATGCAGTTAAGTACACGCCAGAGTACGGTTCTATTCGTGTTTGCGTTGAAAGCTGGGAAATGCACCTAAAAGTCAGCGTTACTGACACCGGCAAAGGTATTCCCGAAAACCAGCAGGGAGCAATTTTTAGGCGCTTTTATCGGGAAGAAAATGTCCATGATATAGAGGGAATCGGCATTGGGCTGTATCTCGCAAGGGAAATTATTAGCTTACAGAACGGTTATATACAAGTAACTTCTCAAGTAGGAACAGGCTCAACATTCTCCGTTTTTCTTCCCCATGAATAACCTGTTTTTTTGAAATGTCACAGAATTGTGACATTTCAGGGCAATTTATTATATCGGCTGTGACATTTCTGTGAGGTTTGGTCGTTACAATGGATTTATCAAAAAGAAAGGATGGTGTTCTTTATGAGCATTTTGCAAACGACTGAACTGAAAAAATATTATGGCGCAAAGCCGAACATTACCAGAGCCTTGGATGGTGTGACCCTCTCCATTGAAAAGGGCGAATTTGTAGCCATCGTAGGAACCTCCGGCAGCGGCAAATCCACTCTGCTGAACATGATTGGCGGGCTGGATGTGCCTACCTCCGGCAAGGTTATTGTGGATGGGCGTGAACTCTCCACATTAAAAGATGAGCAGCTTACTATCTTCCGTAGGAGAAAGATTGGCTTCATCTTCCAGAACTACAATCTGGTTCCGGTGCTAAATGTCTACGAAAACATCGTGCTGCCTGTGGAGCTGGACGGAAACAAAGTAGACAAGAAGTTTATGAAAGAAGTAGTGCAGATGCTGGGGCTGGAGGATAAGCTGAACAATATGCCCAACAACCTCTCCGGCGGTCAGCAACAGCGTGTGGCGATTGCCCGCGCTCTGGTGTCGAAGCCCGCTATCGTTCTGGCAGACGAACCTACCGGCAACCTGGACAGCAAGACCAGCAGTGATGTGCTGGGGCTTTTGAAAGTAACCAGCCAGAAATTTCAACAAACTCTTGTAATGATTACTCATAACAATGAGATCGCCCAGCTCGCCGACCGTATTATTCGGATTGAGGATGGCAAAATCGTACAGTAAAGGGGGCGGGACTATGAATGACATTCTATTTGGCAATAATAATACAAAAACCATCAAACGGCTGTCTAAACAATATTTCAAGAAGAATAAGGTTCGTAATCTGGCGGCGATTCTTGCGATCGTTCTGACAGCATTTTTGTTTACATCCATCACTTCACTGGCATTTAACATGGTATCCTCCATGCAGCTCTCTATGCAGATGCAGAAAGGCAGCAAGGGAGATGGAACCTTCGGCTATATGACAGAGGAGCAATTTGAGCAACTGAAAAACAGTGATTTTGTGGAGCAGGCAGGTCATCGGCGGACGATTGGATATGCAAGCAACGCCGTGGGTCATTCTGTTGAATTAAACTATGCTGACAGCATACAGCAGGAACTTACATTCTGCGTGCCAACGCATGGTTCAGCGCCGGAAAAGGCGAATGAAATTGCTACTACCGAACTGGCGTTAAAAGCCCTTGGTGTGGAACCGGAGATCGGAGCAGAAGTTCCTCTGGAATTTGAGCTGCGTGGAAAAACCTATCATTATGATATGGTGCTTTCCGGCTGGTGGGAAGCAAGTAACGATATGATCAGTGTGGCCGTTCTTTCAGAGCAGTTTGTAAAAGATAATCCGGATGTAGTGAAAAATACCCGCGCAGTGGATGGAGAAATCTCAGGGGTTACTTTTTCTGAAGTTGTGCTGAAAGACAAGAGGAACATTAAGGAACAGATGGATAACTTTGTCTACTCCATCGGCGGCAATCCAGAGGATATGTCTGCCGATAACTTTATCCTCTCTGTTGAAAACCAGATGGGAAAAGCCATGATTTCTTCGGAGTCCATCTTATTTGCCGTAGTATTTGTTCTGATGTTTGTATTGTGCGGTTATCTGCTGATTTATAATATTTTTGATATTTCCGTTATGCAGGATGTTCGGCAATATGGCTTACTGCGGATGATTGGCACTTCTACACGACAAATTAAAAGCATCGTCAATCGGCAGGCGGTATGGCTGACCCTGATCGGGTTGCCTATTGGTTTAATTGCCGGGTTCTTTGCAGGCCGGGCGTTGCTTCCAGTAGTAATGGGAATTTTCAGCTATGAGTATTCTACGGCAAGTTTGCAGACATCGGCATCCCCTTTGCTATTTGTTATAGCTGCCTTGTTTACAATTTTGACGGTGTTTATCAGTACCCGCAAACCGGCCCAAAAGGCCTCAAAAGTATCTCCCATGGAGGCGATCCGCTATACAGAGCAGGATGATTATAAAAAGAAAACGGTTACACGAACCAGAGGTGCAAAGCTCTCTCATATGGCATTTTCTAACCTAGGACGTAACAGACGCCGTTGTGTATTCATTGTTGTTTCTATGCTTTTGTGTATCGTTCTGTTCAACTCTATGATCATTGTGACACAGAGCATGGATGAAGAAAAGTGGATTACCCGCACAACAAAAACAGATTTCACCGTCTACAATTCGATTGCAGTCAATGTTCAGGAGGGCTTTAGGCATCACGAAGATGCGCTTCCACAGCAAGTGGTAGATATGATCCGTGAGCAGAACGGTCTGGAAGAAGAACGGTATCTTTATCGCAACACCGCAGATGACGGTAATGTGCTGGTTGATTATGGTTTTGAGGGACTGGAGTGTACCTCAACCTATGAAGATCAGGACGGTAGCCTCCGCAAAGGCTTTGGAAAATATAATATGAAGACTGCCCCGGATGCAGAAAATCTTTTCTTTGGAAATGTTTTTGGCGCTTCCGAACATTTTTGGACGGATATGATGATTTATGATGGAGAAACAGATCCTAATGTACTGAAACAAAAAATGCTAACTGGAGAATATGTCATTATTGGAGAACGGCTAGACCGACTGAGTGGCGGCCCGAAAACAACGTCCCTGTCAGAGCAGTTGCAGATCGGTGATAGCATTTCTTTTTACAGGGATGGTGAGTTAGTCAAAACCTGCACAATTCTGGCAAAAGCCTGCACCGTTGGGACTGAGGACGAAACGCCGTCAACAACTACGGCCATGGGGAATATTGGTGGCGATGCGCCCTTTGTGTATTTGCCGGACACTCTGTTCAAACAGATTTACACGACCCCAACCCTGCTGAGCTATGGATTTGATATGGATGCTTCCTTACAGCCGCAAATGGAGGAATTTTTGAGCAGTTATATTGAAAAGAACCCCTCTGTTACCTATACCTCAACAAAATTACTGAAAGAACAATTAAATTCTGTTGCAAGTATGGTTCTGGTTGTAGGCAGTCTGATTGGCTGTATTATGGCTTTGGCAGGACTGATTAACTTTACAAACATGATTATCACCAATATTATCACCCGCCGCCATGAGTTTGCGACTATGCAGAGTATCGGTATGACAAATCGCCAGCTTCAAAGGCTGATGGTTTATGAAGGCGTCTACTATGCCGCTGGTGCAGACATCATTGGTGGAGTAGTTGCACTGCTGCTTGCTGTGACGGTGCTGAAAAATGTCTTGAACTCGCCATCTATGTGGTTCTTCACTATGAATATCACGTTAGTTCCGGTTCTGGTCATCGGTGTACTTTATCTGCTGCTGGCTGCGGTTATTCCGCTGATCGTTCTCCACTTCTTTAACAAAGGAACTGTGGTGGAACGATTGAGGACTTCGGAATAAGAGTAATTTTCTTAATAACCGTGTAAAAAACAAATCAAAAAGGTACTTGATATTGCGCTTCATTGCTTTTATCAAGTACCTTTTTTCATGCAGTATCATATAAGCGTGGATTCGTTATATTTGGTGTGGTATCTTTAACTATGGGAAACTCCGTTTTCCCAATTTGAAACAGTTTGCCTGGTAACATGAAATAATTTGCCAAACTTCTCTTGTGTTAATTGATTGTCTTTATTCTTTTAACACCAGTTCTTTTTCTTATTTTCTATGCAGTTTTCCAGTCTTCTACACTAAGGATTGCTTCATGTTCGCGTCCACCTGCATGGCAGTAGATATCCTGAAATTTTGCATATTTTTTTAGTTTGTCCTTCTGTGCATCCAAGCTGTAACCATCAACCTGAATTGCTGTTGATACACGAGTATATATGTAGCATTTTGTTTTCTTTTTCAATAACCTAACCTTCCAGTTTATTCATTTGTCAATTTTCCCGACTGCTCAGCTAACTTCTTTTCTTCTCTCTTTACCCTACGTTCTACTACAATATGTTTATGGTTAATATCCCTTACAGCCAGTAAGGAATTATCCATCTTGTTGCTTAAGCTGTATAATGATGGAGCAATCGGTATATCGTCTTCCAATCTTGGACTTCGCGTCCGTAAATTAGACTGATAACCAGCTCCTCATTCGCAGCGTTCGTTTTATGCAGGTTGAATCGCCATAGGTGCATTCGCGTCACACCACAGTAGATTGAATAGGCAATGAGTAAAACTGGTATTTATCCATTGCAATAATCTTAAGGAGTGACAATTTATGAACGCAGTAGGTATCGATGTTTCAAAAGGTAAGAGTATGGTTGCTATCATGCGACCTTTCGGTGAAATTGTTTCCGCACCTTTCGAAATCAAACACACAGCCAGTGATATCCATTCACTTGTAGAACTCATCAACTCTGTTGAAGGGGAGTCCCGAATCGTGATGGAGCACACAGGACGTTATTATGAAGTCCTCGCCCATCAGCTTTCAAAGGCAAATCTTTTCGTTAGTGCCATTAACCCAAAACTTATCAAAGACTTTGATAATGATTCTCTTCGTAAAGTGAAATCTGATAAAGCGGATTCTGTTAAGATTGCCCGATATGCTCTTGACAAATGGCAAAATCTTAAACAGTATAATGTTATGGATGAATTACGCAATCAGCTCAAAACCATGAACCGTCAGTTCGGCTTTTACATGAAGCACAAGACGGCTATGAAAAATAATCTTATCGGCATCCTTGACCAAACCTATCCTGGTGTTAATACTTACTTTGACAGTCCTGCACGCAGTGACGGCAGCCAGAAATGGGTTGATTTTGCATCTACATACTGGCATGTGGACTGTGTCCGTAAAATGTCTCTGAATGCCTTTATCGACCATTATCAAAACTGGTGCAAACGTAAGAAGTACAACTTCAGCCAATCCAAAGCTGAGGAAATCTATGGAAAAGCAAAGGAACTTGTTCCTGTACTTCCTAAGGATGACATTACAAAGCTTATTATCAAGCAGGCTGTAAACCAGCTTAACAGTGCTTCTACAACCGTTGAATCACTACGCACACTTATGAATGAAACTGCATCCAAACTCCCAGAGTATCCTATTGTTATGGCGATGAAAGGGGTTGGTGCTTCGCTTGGTCCTCAATTGATGGCTGAGATTGGTGATGTTTCCCGTTTTACCCATAAAGGTGCTATTACTGCTTTTGCCGGTGTAGATCCCGGTGTTAATGAATCGGGAAGTTATGAACAAAAAAGTGTTCCAACTTCAAAACGAGGCTCATCTGATCTTAGAAAGACTTTATTTCAGGTAATGGATGTCTTAATAAAAACACACCCACAGGATGATCCTGTGTATCAGTTCATAGATAAGAAACGGGCACAAGGCAAGCCTTATTATGTCTATATGACTGCAGGTGCCAACAAGTTTCTAAGAATCTATTACGGACGAGTGAAAGAATATCTTTCATCTCTTCCAGAATCCTAATCATCATTATAATTCTCAGACCAGCACTGGTGTGGTGGTCTTATTTTGATACCTCCTTTTCAACCTGTATAAAATTTTCAATGTTCTTCAATTTAGCCTTGACTTTTTATTTGCAGGCTAATTTTTTAATATCTTCTGATGCGGGCAAATTTTCTGGCTTAATCCCCCTCTGCCCCAGCATATCCCTAACTGACGTATTATTTTCAACATGCTCAACAGTAATAGCCGTCTCACCCTGTAAGTCTTTTTCTTCAACATTATAATTTGTCATTTCAGTTGCAAGGTTCTTTGCAGCAATAGTAAGTGTTGGTAAAAAATCTGCAAGCGGCCTTTTATCTTGCACTCCTAAACGTTCTTTCATTTGTTTTGTAGTGAATCCTCCAAATAAAGCCTGATCCCCCTTAGATCGGATACGTCCAAATCCAGCATCATCAACTCCACGTTCATATATATTTTGAGACAGTCGTTTTTCAGATTCTCGAAGCTTTCCTCTTGCCTCAGTTCTTTCAATATAAGAAATCCTTTCTTCTATCAATTCCTGTTTTCTTGTTTGAACTGCAAAATAGCTTTGTGCAAAAGCGATCTGTTCTTTACGAGGATCTCCGTTCTCTGCAATAAGATAACATGCATAACGTGTAAGCATATAATCTTCTACTTCTCTATTTGCGCCACTTCCCAGAATAACCATTTTACTGGCATCAGCAAAATGGTCCTCTACTACAATGCCATTATTTGCACAAGCAACTTTTGCCTTTAATAAAACATTTTCAAAATTTTGCCATTTTGAATAATCTAGCAAATGCATTAATTCACGTGCATACCAAAATTCAACTCCGTTTTCTTCATGCCTAATTTCATCAAATCTTTTCTTATAATTCATTATCATTTTCTTTTCCATATTAGACTTTCTCCTCCCACATTAAACCATTTTACTGACGTCAGTAAAATGGTCTATTCCTCTTTTTCCCTCAGTTTGTCATAATACGCTTTATACCTATAAATCGTCCGCTCACTGACATTGTTCCTCTTCGCAATTTCTACCATTGTCATGCCGCTCTCATACCCAACAACAAAATCATTATAAATTGCCATCCACTTGGCGTTATGTTTCTGACGACCGCTTAACTTACGATTTCTGTAATACTCCAATTCCTCCCGAAGTTCTGCATTCTCTTTTTCCAGCTCCTCAATTCTTTTTAATGCCTCTTCAAGTGTTACCGTTTTCTCCATTACCCTGTCCTCCGTTCATGTCATTTTCGTTTTGTCTATATTATAAATATCTATGTTGCTTTAGTCAATCCGATTATGTCATGTTGCATCATTTTTTACAATAGCTTTCATACAATCGAAATACCGCTGATATCTTTTACAGGCTAAACTTCTCCAAAAGCAGTCAGCCTGTATGTTTTTTATCCAATCACGTAAAATCCATTTTCTTTTTATTGCCGGTCCATATTTTAAGATCAGTGCTGTCACAACATCCACACATCTCTCAAATCAGTCTTAATACATCAGTATTATTACCTTGTCCCTTGAACACTTCCATATCTGCAAAAAGGACATCCCCTGACCTGTAAAATCTACAGTTCCGGAATGTCCTTTTTTCCATACTTCACTATATTTTTAACACATGATACTGCTTATCCACAATCTATATGATTCCAAAATGTCTAAATGCCTGCATAATCGCATCTTCCTTCTCCGGTGTACACTGTGGCTGTCTCGCATTCTCTGATTTAGCCGGATTGAAGTTCTCACCGACATCTAATCCACACTTCTTCTTAATCTGTGCGATATACAGTGATGAAACCTTCAGTCCTGTCTTTTCAAGTACATATGCCTTTATCTGCTCATAAGTTGCTTTTCCCTTAAATTCAGATAAATCCATATCCTCCAGATAGAAGTCCACCTTCACTTTTCTGCTATCGACCATTCCCTTGGAAAGCAAGACAACCGTCTCACAGAACATATTTTATCGCAAGGCTTTTAAAAATGGAATAGATTTTACCAAACGACAGTTTTCAAAAAACTTATATTGGTTGCATTTTGTCAAAAGTACAAAACTTTTTGAAGCCAAGTGCTTTTAATTCCTGTTATGATACTGAGGATATCCCAGCAATACTTGCTATCCCTGATACCTTATTCTTTCTACCAGCGTTTCCTTTTTCAGATTACTGCTTAAAACACAGGAAAGCACAATTTGTAGAATACCAACCAGAAGAATCATAACAAGAATCGGGATAAGAGGAACGTGATAAACGTTCATTCCAAAAATCCCATTATGCTTCGCATAGGAAAACAGTGCATAGCCAAGGGGCAGACCAGCAGCAAGTGCGACGCAGATGGTGCCAACCGTAAAAATCAAGCCCTGTATTTGTAAGCTCAGATTCAACTGCTTATTGGTCATGCCTACCGCTTGCAGCACACCGTATTCCTGCTTCTTCGTGGTGATATTGATGATCATGGTGTTTGCCATATTCATAAAACCGATGAGTCCTACAACCGCCATAAACAGATAACAGCCAAGCTTCATCATGCTGCTTGCAAATTCGGCAGATTGTAACCGCGCATGATAAGTATCCATTTTTATATGCGAAGTATTAGAAATCAAAGTATTCAGACTTTGTTCTACAGATGCCACATCTTTTTTATCACAGTCCACCCACAGATAGCCATAGGCTGTTCCCCTCGGATTCATGGAACGATATACACCTTCCGGAATGACAAGATAAGTGTCCGCACTTACAAAAGATCCTGCAATCTTTCCCTGATAGGTATAGGTTCCACTCCCATTCTCAAAGTCAAATGCAATGGATTCACCCAGAGCATATCCATCTTGTTCCATCCACGTTGACCAGCCAAAGAAAATATCACCATTCTTTACCGCCTGATCATAGTCCATAGAGCCAATATCCCCTTCTTGGCGCATAAAATCAAAATCCTTTTTACTCACAATAGTAGCCGGAAATCTTGTTCCGTTCAGATTTACAGAGACAATCTCTCTCGGCATGACATCTGTTACTCCCGGAATGCTTTTGATTTCTTCAATCAGCGAATCATTCAGTGGATCATCCGTCAGAATCGTATCCAGATTATTCTCCGGATATTTTTCATCATACTCAGCAGAATAGTCAAGCTGCAGTTCAAATTGTCCATGATTTATATAACGACGTGCTTCATGCTCCGTGTCAATATTTCCCACATAATTAGAGATAATCACAAACAATGAGCAGGAAAACCCCATTGTGAGGATGGTACCAATGGTTCTTTTTGGATTACCCGTTATATTTGCCATTGCCATAGAAAACACGGTGACATTTTTTCTGCCATTTCGTTTTCCTTTTTTGTGTGTTTCTGCATTTTCTAAATACCGTGTTGCTTCGATAGGTGAAATCCTTGAAACAATTTTCATTGATTTGCGCAGTGCCAAAGCAACGGTAAGAAATGATACGAAAATACATAGAAGTATAACAGGCAGGGAAAACAGTGACACCTGCTGATTTTGGACTCCCATAGAACCAGTTTGGGTTGATACAAGGTTTCCCTGTTCTACCAGCCAGTTAAAACCGCATTTTGCAATCAGAAAACCAAGAAGCAATCCAACCGGTATTGAAAAAAATGTCAAAAAAATGCCCTCTCTGAAGATCAGTTGTTTCATCTGCTTTTTTGTCGCTCCCAGAGCCTTGATTTTTCCATACTCCTGTATCTTGTTGACAATACCGACCTGAAAAATATTATAAATGACCACAACAGAGAAAAGTACAATTGCAAGAATCAGAATTCCACATACCGCAATCGTTTCATAACTCGGCTGCAAGACCCATTGCAGATAGAAATCATTGATTATAACATTTTTTTCTTCGATTCCACAAGATGCTGCAATCTGCTTTATAACCGGTTCAATATTATTCATAGATACATTTGCAGAATCATTTAAAGTAAAATAAATATTATACTGTCTGTCATTCTCTGCGACGTGCTCATCATAAAACTCCTGTGACCCAAAAGCAACATAAGATGCCTCGATGGTATACTCATCCCGGTCATATAGGATTCCGCTGACAACAAACTCTTCCGGCTTATATTCTGACCGCATCCCTGCACGGTAATCCAGTGTAACCGTATCTCCGACCTTTACATCATCATATCCCATTGCACGAAAAAACGCTCTTCCGGCGGCAATTTCCTGCATTTTTTCCGGATACTTTCCTTCCTTTAATTCATATTCCTTATTATAGGGAAGCATTTTTCTTGCAGTCTCATCCATGCAGACAAACCCGCCATTTTCATTGCCTTTTATGATGCCTTCTGTACACATAATTCCTATTGCATCTATTTCTGCACGGCGGCTTACTTCCTTTAACTGCGATCCGTCTGCTGCGACAAACAAACCATAATTGCTTCCATATGAGCCTGTCGCCTGACTTTTCTGTAAACGGATCATTCCATTTCCCACAGTACTGATAATCACAAGCAGCATCGTAGTCAGACATATGGACATCATAATCAGTATACTTCTTGTCTTGTTCTTTTTGTCATTGCTATATGCAATTCTGCTTATTGTCTTCATCTGAAATCCACCACCTGTCCATCCTCAATTACCAGAATACGGTCAGCGACCTGTGCAATTTCGTCATCATGGGTAATCATTACAATTGTCTGTCCATATTTTTTTGCTGTCATCTTAAGCAGGGCGATTACCTCATCACTGGTCTTAGAATCAAGATTTCCTGTCGGCTCATCTGCAAATATAATTTCCGGACGATTCACCAGTGCTCTTGCAATTGCCACTCTCTGCTGCTGTCCTCCGGATAACTGATTTGGCAGATTATAAATCCGGTTTTCAATCCCCAGAGTTGCAATAATATCATTTACATACGCTTCATCCACTTTTCTTCCATCCAGCCCCAGTGGCAGTACAATATTTTCCCAGACATTAACAGATGAAACCAGATTAAATGCCTGAAAAACAAATCCGATTTTTCTTCTGCGGAAAACAGCAAGGGCATCTTCCTTCATCCTGTATAAATCTTTCCCTGCTAAAGTAACACTGCCTTTTGTCGGGGTGTCTAGCCCTCCAAGCATATGAAGTAATGTACTTTTACCGGAACCTGACTTTCCAACAATTGCGACAAATTCTCCCTGCTCAATCTGAATGTCCACCTGATTGACCGCTTTGACCTGATTCTCACCTGCACCATAAAACTTACAAAGCTGCCTGGTTTCTAATATCACACTCATGTGTTGCCTCCTTTTCAATTCTGTAAAGCGTACCTTTTCAGCACACTTTCTTTGCCTGTTTATATATCATTTTTCAACCTACATGCTGATTGTAGCAATATAATCTTTCATTTCACTTTCAAAAAGTGGGCAGAAGTCTTACAGAATTGTAAGATTTCTGCCCAATTAAAATTTAACCAACATATGGTAATTGAATCACAAACATGCTTCCTTTTTTCTTTTTGCCGGAGGTTACCGTAATCGTACCTGCGTGTTTTTCGATAATTTCTCTCGATAGAAAAAGTCCGATTCCTGTACCACTCTTTTCCATGACCTCCTTGGAACTTCCTCTGTAAAATCGTTGAAAAATTTTGTGATACTCATTCTGCGGAATACCAATTCCCTGATCCTCAATTTCCATTCTTACAAGATCGTTTCTTTTTTGTAACCGGATAAATATTTTTGAACCACACGGACTGTACTTGACCGCATTATCCAGAACGTTGATCACAGCTTCACCAAGCCACCTTTTATCCTGCATAATCGTGCATGTTTCCAGCTCTTTTTCATAGTCAAAAACGAATTCAATTTCTTTCTCATCCGCTTTAGGATAAGTGCGGTTCACAGCAGATATGACAGTATCCATAAGCGGAAGTTTTTTCTTATTAATCTGAATCAGTCCAGTTTCCATCTTGGATATTTCAAGAAGCGACTGCAATAATGTCTCCAGTCCATCCAGAGCACTCCGACAACGGATACGAAACTCCTCCTGTTCTGTGGCACTTAAGTCATTCTGCATCAGTACACTAAAACATGTATCCAAAGCTGCAACCGGTGTCTTTAACTGGTGAGAAATATCAGAAACCATTTCTTTCGTGTTCTCCTTTTCTGCCCGTGCTTCTTCCTTTAGCAACTGAATATGATGTCCGATTGCTTCAAGCTGGTCATTCAATTTTTCCAGTTCTGCATGATTTTCCGTTTTCAGTAAATCATCAAATTTGTTTTCACGGAATCTGATCAGAATTTCTTCCAACTGGTCTAAAATTTTCTGATGACACGCACCTTCTTTTTTCTTCCAATAAAGTAAAAAGGTCAAAAGAAACACGCATATCAAAGTGCTTACAACACCGGTCACCATAACCTGATGCCGGAATTGTGAATAAAATGTATTCCCATTATTTCCCCAGTATCCATATTGCTCCAATAATCGCCTTCCCTGTTCGTTCGTTTCAATATCCTTATCCTTAAGCAATTCCGAAACAGCATCCAGCCCGGAAAATTCTTCCTTTGCAGCAATCTCTGTCATAAGATTCATTTTATATTTATAATCTTCATAAAACACATACGTGGTAAAGCAATTTAATATTGCAAACAATAATATGACAGGTAATACCAAGGAGAGCACTACTGTAATCTTCTTGCGATATCTCTTTGTCACTGCCTTACCTCCTGATTCCATATATACCCAAGACCTCTGATATTCTTTATATAGACCGGTGCAGCCGGATTGTCTTCGATTTTCTCACGGAGTCTTCTGATATTGACAGCGATTGTATTTTCATCCACAAAATCCCCTTCCAGATCAAACACATTTTCCAATATTTGTGTTTTTGAAAGAATCTGTTTCGGATTCTGAAGAAAAAAAGTCAGCATTTTCAACTCCGTTTTTGTCAGACTGATTTCACGACTCTTTATCAGGACTTTCATTTCTCCTGCGATAAATACGATATCTCCCGAAATCATCTTTCCGGCTTCCGTTTTCTCCTGTCTGCGGCGGAAATGTGCTTCTATTTTCAAAAGAAGTACCGAAAGACTAAACGGCTTTGTAATATAATCATCTGCCCCTGCTTCATATCCCATGACCTGATCCATCTCCTGATCTAGTGCTGTAAGACAAATAATGTATGTATTATAATTGCATCTCATCCACCTTACAAATTCCAGTCCATTCCCATCCGGAAGATTCACATCACAAATGATAACATCCACATTATTATCACTTGCAATTCTTTTCGCTTTTTTCACTGATTCTGCTGAAAAAACCTCATATCCGGATTTTTTCAGTGAAAATGTAATTCCACGATTTAAATTTTCATCATCTTCAACCACGAGTATACCTGGCATAGCATCTGCACCTCTCTTTATTAACTATTCATCTTAAAATGCTTCAATGCCTCCACAATTGCACTCTCTTTATCTTCTGGACACTGCGGTTGCCTGCTATCTTCATTTTTAGGTAAATTATTTTTGTTTCAGTCGGGACAAAAGGACAACCGTCTCGACATGCACACTCATCGGAAACATATCAGTCGCCTTCACCTTCCTGATCTCATACCCATTCTCCCGCAGATACTTCACATCCCGAGCCAAAGTCGCTGAATCGCAGCTCACATATACGA
Organism: Coprococcus comes ATCC 27758; assembly: GCF_025149785.1. GTDB lineage: Bacteria > Bacillota > Clostridia > Lachnospirales > Lachnospiraceae > Allocoprococcus > Allocoprococcus comes. Next base: position 3,057,313 of record NZ_CP102277.1, read on the forward strand.
TCCTCTCCGGCTCCATCTGAACCATCGTATCCAGTACGCTTCTCTCACATCCTTTTCTCGGTGGATCGACTACGATCACATCCGCTCTCGCATGCTCTCCCGGATGCTCTTTTGCATAATCCGCATAATACTCCGGCAACACTTCTTCTGCCTTTCCTACAAAAAACTCCGCGTTTGTAATCTCATTGATCTCAGCATTATGCTTTGCATCTTCAATTGCCTGTGGCACGATTTCCACGCCGTAAACTTTCTGTGCTTTCTGCGCAAGAAAAAGGGAAATCGTTCCAATACCACAATACACATCCCAAACCGTCTCTTTTCCAGTAAGCCCGGCGTATTCCAGTGCGGTTCCGTAAAGTACCTCTGTCTGTACCGGATTCACCTGATAGAAAGACAGCGGTGAAATCTGGTATTTGACATTACCGATATAATCGGTGATATACGTCTGTCCCCAGAGCGGACAAACCTTTGATCCCATGATCACATTCGTCTTTTCTTTATTGATATTATAAGTAATACTTGTCATTCCCGGAATCTTTGTCAGCTTTTCCAACAATTTTTCACTGCAGGGAAGCTTATCCCCGTTAATGATCAGACAAACCATGATCTCTTTTGTTGTAAATCCATACCGGACCAGGACATGGCGCACCAGCCCTTTGTGCCGTTCCTCATCATATGCAGAAATCTTCTCTTCCCGCATGTAGTCCAGAATCTGATCCAGGATCACTTTATTCTCCGGTACTCCAAGTACGCAGTCCCTGTTCGGAACCGGGATGATCTGATGGGTTCTTCCGGCATAGAATCCGGCAATCAGATTCCCTTCTTTATCCACTCCGATCGGGAACTGTGCTTTATTCCGGTAACGGAACGGTTCCTCCATTCCTGCGATCGGCTCCATGATCTGATCCAGCAATTCTTCTTCCACACTGCCAAGACGGATCAGGTTATTTCTTACTTTTGTATTTTTAAACTCCAGCTGTTTCCGGTAATCCATCTCCTGAATCTGGCATCCGCCACAGCGTCTTGCCTCCGGACAGCGTGCAGATACACGAAATGCGGATTCTTTTACAATCCGCATTAATCTCGCATATCCGTAGTTCTTTTTTGCTTTCATTACTTTTACTTCAACGGTATCTCCGATGACTGCATCCTTGATAAACAGAGTATATCCATCAACCTTTCCGATTCCTTCACCACCGATTCCGATATCTGTAACTTCTACCGTCACTACGTCATTTTTCTTCATTTTTATACTCATCTTTCTTTCAGAACTTCTCTTAGATACTGGTCTTTCTTAAGTTAGATTCAAACAGACGGTTATAACCTAACCAGTCCTTTGTATCTTTTGCCTTAAAAATCTCTGTCAGTGTCTGCATCTTTGCATCAGCATTATCTGCACAATTAAGTGCCATTGCCTCAGCAAGCGCCGGTTTCTTCGGCGAACCGTATTCGAGTTCTCCGTGATGCGCTACGATACAGTGCTTTAATTCGCTGGCAAGCTTCTTTGGAAAATCCGGGATCTCACGAATTGCATCATCCAGCATTTCCACACCGATCACAATATGACCGAGCAGCTGCCCATCATCGGTATAATCATTATCCGGGAACAGGGAAAGTTCCTGTGTCTTTCCGATATCATGACACATTGCCGCTGTATACAGAAGATCCTTATTCAGGATCGGATATGCCCCTGCCATATATTCACAGAATTTCACTACGCTTAATGTGTGCTCCAGAAGTCCTCCGGCAAATCCGTGATGTACACTCTTTGCTGCAGAATGTGCCTTGAAGCTCTTGATAAACTGTTCATCATTTACAAAATAATACCGGATCACCTGCTGCAGATACGGGTTCTTCACCTGCTTTCCATAACGCATCAGTTCTTCATACATTCCATCCACACTTTTCTCGCTGGTCGGCATATAATCCGCCGGATCGTATTCTCCCTCGTCTGCTACACGGAGCTGCTTGATGTTCATCTGAAGATTGCCGTTATAGCTGATGATCTCCCCGTAAACTTCAATAAAATCTTTTTCGCTGTAATCTGCAATTCCATTTGAATTCGGATCCCAGATCTTTCCATCTAAAGTTCCTGTCTTGTCCTGAAGGATCAGGTTGTCATATGGTTTTCCGTTCCTTGTCTCCGCACTTCTTTTCCCTTTGCAAAGATACGTATTTCTGATTGTCTCGCCTTCGTGTAATGTCTCAATATATCTCATGTCATTCCTCTTCCTGCTCTATATTTTAAATTTATGGTTGCTTTTTATCTGCAAATCTATTCTTTACTTCCAACTGTCACATCAAATGTTACATCGACATAACCATCTGCGCCACGCCTCTGCCCTTTGATCCTGATCTGTGTACCGGTTCCGGCTTCTGCGATCTGTTTATGAAATCCTGCTATACCGATGATATCTGTCTTGTTAATCTCTGTGATCACATCACCATTCTGGATCCCCGCCTGCATCGCAGGCGAATCAGCCTCTACTTCCCTGACATAAATGCCTTTCGGGATTCCCTGTTCGCCGGCAAGCTTCTCCGTCACTACAACTCCGTGAACGCCAATATACGGAACTCCCTGTCCATTTGCCAGAAGTTCGATCTCTTCCTTGATATCCGAAATCGCATAGGCACTTACAAGATTTCCGTCTCTCTGCAGTTCTGACTGGTCACAGATTCCAATCACTTCACCCGCCGTGTTAAACAGAATTCCGCTCCCTTTTTCACTTCCTGCAATATCTGTATCAAGCAGCCGGTACTGCCCGTCCGCCACTGTCCGGTAATTTCTAGTGGAACTGATGATCCCATATCCGACACCACCTGCATATCCAAACTGCTCACCAAGAACGATCACGCCGTCCCCACGGTTCACTGCATTAGAATTACCAAGCATCGCCGTCTGGATCTGGTTCCTCGTACTATCCGACAGATCTGATCTCTTGACCGCAATGATCGCAAGTCCAAGATTCCGGTCCTGCTTTTTCAAAGTTGCGTTATATGTAGTATTGTCTGAAAATGTGACTTTCAGTGCTTCTGCATCTTTTACAATTCTTGCCGGTGCCGCAATCAAAAGATCTGCTCCATTATCCCAGAAAATAACTCCCGATACAACCTGCTCCCCTGCATTCTCCCAACCTTCATCCCGGTGCACGGCATAGATCTCAACCACACTTTTTCCTGCTGACAATGCCACCTGGTATAATGCATGGTTCATCTCCTGATAATCTTCGACAGTCAGATCCGGATACTGAATCTCTTCCTCCTGTGCTTCCTGATCCTTGGTATCCGTCTCATTCTCAACCGGAGTTTCCTCCTGATCCAGCGGAATCGTTACCTTCTCTCCGCCCAGATGTGTCATCGCCCATGGGCGAAGGGCATAAAACGCAAGGCCTGCTGCAAGTCCAAAAATCAGTCCTCTTCCTGCAAGCCTGCACAGATTTCCCATGATTCCTTTTTTACTTCGCTGTTCATCTTTTACTGTTTCCTGCAAAAACGAATATTTTTCTTCCTCACTGTCGTGCGGTTCTTCGTTATGCTTATTCTCCCGATTATCAGACATTGTGCTTCTCCTTAGACCTCCGGAGTGCTTTCAGCCACACCTGGTTTTAGTATACATGATTCCCCGCAAATGTTCAACGAAATTTCACCTTTCCACTTTCATTTAGCCGGTAAATAAGTTAGAATAGAACCAGACAAAATATGAGGTATAAATGTATTATGAATCAAAAATCTTTAACAAAATTGGAATTTCCAAAAATTATAGAGATGCTGACCGATCACGCTTCTTCCCCTGGCGGAGCTTCATTCTGCCGACGGATCAAGCCGATGACCGATCTTAACAAAATCATCACTGCACAGGAACAGACTGCCGCAGCATTTACCCGCATTGTAAAGAAGGGAATTCCTTCTTTCAGCGGCTGCTATGCTGTCTCCGACTCTCTCAAGCGCCTGGAGATCGGAAGTGCCTTAAGCGCACCGGAACTCCTCCGGATCGGCAAGCTTCTTCAGACAACCGCCCGGATCAAATCCTACGGCCGTCATGAAAATGCAGACGATCAGGCAGATTGTCTGGATGTATATTTTGAACAGCTTGCGCCGCTTACACCACTTTCTGCCGAAATTGACCGCTGCATTCTTGGTGAAGATGAGATCAGCGATGATGCCAGCAGCAAATTAAAGCAGATCCGCCGCAGTATTAACGGCATGAATGACAAAATCCATTCTACCATGACCGGACTTTTGAACGGTTCCATGCGCACCTATCTCCAGGATGCCATTATTACCATGCGTGGCGACCGTTACTGTCTCCCGGTAAAAGCCGAGTACCGCAGCCAGGTAAATGGTCTGATCCATGACCAGTCAGCAACCGGCTCCACACTTTTCATTGAGCCGATGGCCGTTGTCAAACTGAACAATGATCTGAAAGAATTATATGCCCAGGAGCAGGAAGAAATCCAGGTGATCCTTGCCCGCCTCAGTGTGGATGCAGCTGAATATATTGAAGAAATCCGTCTGAACTACAAAGCACTTGTAGAACTGGATTTTATTTTTGCAAAAGGTGCACTGGCACTGGATATGAACGCCAGCCGCCCAGTCTTTAACACCGAAGGCCGGATCCGGATCCGTGAGGGAAGGCACCCTCTTCTGGATCGTAAAAAAGTTGTTCCGATCAGTCTGACACTTGGAGATACCTTTGATCTTCTCGTCATAACCGGTCCGAATACAGGTGGTAAGACCGTTTCCCTCAAGACTGTGGGACTTTTTACCTTGATGGGCCAGGCAGGTCTGCACATTCCTGCACTTGACCGTTCAGAACTTGCTGTATTTAACCAGGTTTATGCTGATATTGGTGACGAACAGAGTATTGAACAGTCTTTAAGTACCTTCTCTTCTCACATGACAAATGTGGTTTCTTTCCTAAATCATGTGGATGAGAATTCATTAGTCCTTTTCGATGAACTTGGTGCGGGAACCGATCCTACTGAGGGTGCTGCACTCGCTATCGCCATTCTGTCACATCTGCATAACCGTGGAATCCGCACTATGGCAACGACACACTACAGCGAACTGAAGGTATTTGCTCTTTCTACTCCGGGAGTAGAAAATGCCTGCTGTGAATTTGACGTGGAGACATTGAGCCCGACTTACCATCTTCTGATCGGTATTCCTGGAAAAAGTAATGCTTTCGCGATTTCCGAAAAACTCGGCCTTCCGGATTATATCATCCAGGATGCCAAAACGCATCTGACCGAGGAGGATGAATCTTTTGAAGATCTCCTTACTGATCTGGAACAGAGCCGCAAGACCATCGAAAAAGAGCGGGAAGAGGTTGCTTCTTACCGCCGCGAGATGGAGCGTCTCAAGTCCGAACTCAAGAACCAACAGGAAAAGCTGGATACACAGCGCGACCGGATCATTCGTGAGGCAAATGCCAGAGCAACCGACATTGTTCAGGAAGCCAAAGATTTTGCTGATGAGACAATGAAGAACTTCCGCAAATTCGGCAAAGCCAGTATTTCCGCTTCCGAGATGGAAAAAGAAAGAGAACGGATCCGCAAGCAGCTTTCCAAAACTGAAAATAAAAACCGTCTGGAAAAGAAAAAACCTTCCAAAGCTTACAAGGCAAGCGATTTCCATCTGGGCGATTCTGTAAAAGTACTGAGCATGAATCTGACCGGAACGGTAAATTCACTACCGGATGCCAAAGGCAACCTGTTTGTCCAGATGGGTATTCTCCGGTCACAGGTCAATATTTCCGATCTCGAACCGATCGAAGAACCGCTTACGGTTACTGCAAAGCAGATGCGCAGAACCAGCAGTGGCAAGATGAAGATGGGCAAATCCATGCATGTCAGTCCAGAGATCAATCTTCTTGGCAAAACAGTCGATGAAGCAGTTGCCGAACTTGACAAATATCTGGATGATGCCTATATCGCACACTTAAGTCCGGTACGAATTGTACACGGGAAAGGAACCGGCGCACTCAGGAACGGGATCCATCAGTATCTGCGCCGCCAGAAACATATCAAATCCTTCCGGCTGGGAGCTTTCGGGGAGGGCGATGCCGGTGTAACTATCGTAGAATTCAAATAATCATTGGGGGAACTATCATGGTGACTAAACAGAAAATCTTAATTGTAGATGACGACGAGAATATTGCAGAACTGATTTCTCTCTACCTTACAAAGGAATGCTTCGATACGATGATCGTACACGACGGGGAAGAAGCTCTTACCGCATTTGAATCCTATCAGCCAAACCTGATGCTGCTCGACCTGATGCTTCCGGGCATCGATGGCTATCAGGTCTGTCGCGAGATCCGCAGTAAGCACAATACCCCAATCATTATGCTTTCCGCAAAAGGAGAAGTATTTGACAAGGTGCTCGGTCTGGAGCTTGGTGCCGATGATTACGTCTTAAAACCATTCGATTCCAAGGAGCTTGTCGCAAGAGTAAAAGCGGTACTCAGACGCTATCAGCCTGCCAAACCAGAAACTCCTGCCGCCAGCCGCGGAAAGGTTGTTGACTATCCGGGAATCGAGATCAATCTTACCAATTACGCAGTAACCGTTGATGGTAAGAATGTAGATATGCCGCCAAAAGAACTGGAACTTTTGTATTTCCTCGCCTCTTCACCAAACCAGGTATTCACACGCGAGCAGCTCCTTGACCAGATCTGGGGCTATGAGTATGTCGGCGACACCCGTACCGTTGATGTTCATATTAAGCGTCTGCGCGAGAAGATCAAGGATCATCCTTCCTGGGGACTTAGTACCGTCTGGGGAATCGGTTACAAATTTGAGGTGAAGTAATGAAAAGTACTCTTTACCTTAAATTTATCCTCTTATATATTATTCTCGGATTTTTAAGTATTTTTACAGTGGCATCCCTGTCATCCACACTGACAACCCACTATCTGGAAAGCAGCATTTCCGGCAATATGTATCAGTCGGCGAATCTGCTTGCATCCAATTATCTGCCGGACTATTTTTCCAAAACCATTGCTCTGGCAGATGTTTATACACAGCTCAATGGTATGAGCGATTATCTGAATTCAGATATCTGGTTTGTTGATAATGAGGGATCTTTACTTGCATCTGCCAAATCCGGCGATGTATCGTATGCCCCTTCCCGGATTGAAAATTTTGATCCTGCAGAATCTGGCGGCTCCACTTATCTGACCGGTGATTATCACGGGTACTTCAACTCAGAAATGATCACCGTGATTGCTCCGGTCACAGAGAATTTTTCAACCCACGGATATCTGCTTGTACATAAGCCTTACTCGCAGATCACAGACGCACATTCTGTTCTGATGCGTAACACGTATATCGTGATTCTGATCATTTATGTGCTCTCATTCATTATTTTGCTGGGTGTACATTTTCTGATCTACCGCCCGCTCGTCAAGATTACGAATGCAGCAAAGCAGTATGCTTCCGGCAATCTGGATGTTGTCATCCCGGTTAATACGCAGGATGAGATAGGATATCTTTCCGCATCCCTCAACTACATGTCTTCCCAACTGAAAGATATGGAGGATTACCAGAAGAAATTTGTGGCAAATGTATCCCATGATTTCCGTTCTCCTCTGACTTCCATCAAAGGCTATGTTGAAGCCATGGCGGATGGCACGATCCCACCTGAAATGCAGGGCAAATACTTAAATATCATCTTATTTGAAACAGAACGTCTTACTGACCTTACACGCGATCTGCTGACATTGAATGAATTTGATACGAAGGATCTTCTTCTTGATAAAACAGATTTTGATATTCACGAAGTGATCCGTAACACAGCAGCTTCTTTCGAAGGTACCTGCACTGCCAAAAAAATTTCTATCGAACTTCTTCTGGCAACTCGTACCCTGTATGTACATGCTGACCAGCACAAAATCCAACAGGTTCTATACAATCTGCTGGACAACGCGATCAAATTCAGCAATCCGGAGTCTACGATCACGATTGAAACCACACCGCGCGGTGACAAAGTATATACTTCCGTCAAAGATTATGGAATTGGCATTCCGAAATCAAGTATCAACAAAATATGGGAACGTTTTTACAAAAGCGATCTCTCCCGCGGAAAAGACAAAAAAGGAACCGGACTTGGGCTTTCAATCGTAAAAGAAATTATTCAGGCACACAATGAAAATATCAATGTGATCAGTACCGAGGGAGTTGGAACAGAATTTATCTTCTCCCTTCCACTGACGAAAAAATAGCAAAAAGAAACGGTTGTAGCCGGCATAAATAATATGTCACTCACAACCGTTTTTATATAAAAATGTCTGAAACCCATTTCCCACAGATTTCAGACATTTCTTCTTACTAATAAAGCATCTTCTTAATCGAATCTTTATTCATATTATCTTTTGTAACCCAGGTATATCCGGTACTTACCATTGCTTCATTTCCCTGACCAAGCACTGCTCTTGCGCAGGCAACAACCGTTGCATAGCCAATTCCGTATGGGTTCTGAACGATCAGCCCATCAATCTTCCCATCTTCCAGAAGCTTCATCTGATCCTCCCCGCCGTCAAAGCTCACTACCTTGATTCGGTCTTCCCCTGTTGTTTTGTCCATAGAGTCCAGAACATTCACCACAAGGTCTGCTACTGTTTCATTGGTTGCAAAAATTCCTTTTACATCCGGATACTTTTCAAGAAGATACTTGATTGCATCCTGCTGTGCCGTCTGGGTATCCCGGCTATCTGCGTTCTCTTCCTCTGCTTTTTGCACATTATCTGCAGTCTCCTGGGAATTCTTTTCAGATGAATCTGCATTGATCTCTTTTGAGATCGCATCCAGATCATCCAGATGCCAGATCTCTGCAACCGTTACATTCGGATCATTCTTTTCCACTTCCTGTACAAATCCCTGCTCTCTTTCTTCAGAAGAAGTAGACTTGGAGTCATGTGCGATTACAAGGATCTGACCACTCTCACCGATACTGTTGCACAGCTTACTTGCTGCTGTTGCAGCGGCAGTTGTATTATCTGTATCAATCATGGATACAATATTCTGATAATCGGTCCCGGAATCAAATGCTACGATCGGGATCCCATTCTCTGCAGCAAGATCAAACTGAACCTCACATGCCCCTGAATCA